>NZ_AQPN01000109.1 GCF_000403135.1 Arcticibacter svalbardensis MN12-7 | reverse complement strand
ATCTTTAACTTAGGATTTCAATAAGGGTTTTCTTTTATGGATAATCTTGTTAATTATTCAGCGATAACTTTTCCACGCATCATACCGTAATGACCAGGGAAACTACAAATGAATTCATATTCACCTGCTGGAACTGTGAAAGTGATGGTATCAGATTCACCTGGTCCAAGAAGTTTGGTATGTACTAAAATTGCTTTTGAACCGGTAGGGATATAATCGGAAGCTTTATTAGCCATAGCTTCGGTAGCAAATGCAGCTACATCAGCTCCTTGTGCTAATAAAACGAAATTATGACCCATAGCTTCTTTAGCCATAGTGCCTGCATTTTTTAAAGTTAGTGTTACTTCTTCGCCTGCCTTTACTTTGATCTCGGTAAGATCATATTTCATCTGGTCACTAGCGGTAATGACAATTGTATTTGAAATAGTGGCTTCTGGTGTTTCTGTTGTTGCTTCTGTTTGTGTGGTTTCAGTGCTTTTTGGATTACCTCCACAAGCGGTTAAAAGTACAGGAACAACAAAAGCGGTGAACATGATTAGTCTTTTCATAATTTAATTGTTTTGCCAATTTTAGCAAAAAGCTTAAAGGTGGAAAATGACCAGCGTCATAATTTCAATATTGTGACATACTAAACACTTTTAAAATAGGTTTTTTAGTTCTTTATTGTTCAATAAGTTCTAATATATATAGCATGGCTCATTTTTATGCATGATTGATTAAGCGGTTTTAGGCAGGTTAAATCCAAACTTACTTCCGGTACCTAATTCACTTTCAACAAATATATCCCCTTTTTGTGCTTCGATGAAGTCTTTGGAAATAGCTAATCCTAGTCCTGATCCTGATTTGTTGCGCCCATCTGTTGGCACCTGAAAATAGCGTTCAAACAGCCGGTCTAAATATTTCTCTTCGATTCCATTCCCTGAATCCTGAACCGTAAACTGAATAAAGTTACTCATGCTTTTCACTTCAATGATTATTGATGAGTTCTCCGGACTATATCTTATGGCGTTTGAGAGGAAGTTAACTAACACCCAAGCGGTTTTTTCAAGATCAGCATGCACTTTAGGCAGGTTATCTTTTACTTTGATACCTAATGTGATTCGCTTTTGTTCAGTCTGAAATTTCACTGCGTTGACCGCATATTCCACAATTTGTTTTGGATCGGCGGCCATGAGATTGAGTTGAATGTTTCCAGTCTCTACCTGTGCCAGATCAAGTAGCTCCGTAGTAATTTTAAGAAGGCGCTCCGCATCATCTTTGATGTGATTTAATAACTCAGATTGCTCTGTGTTCAAATCGCCTACACGGTTATCATAAAGCAACCTTAAACTCATTTTTATGGAAGCGATAGGGGTTTTTAATTCATGTGAAATGGTGGCAATGAAATTGGTTTTGGCTTCATCAAGCTCCCTGAATTTGGTTATATTTCTTAGTATATAAACCTCACCTGCAGATTCTTCTGATTTAATGATTGGGTTATCGTAATTCTGATTGTATATGGGTATGGTGATTTCCCGACTTTCTAATTGGAAGTAGGACTCTTTCCCATTCGCATAGATCTTAATGGGTTTATCCTGGTTTTTATTTTCCAAAAGGTTCTTGAGCAAATCATTTCTCTTTGCAACATCAAAGGCATCAGAGCCTACAATATTCTCTTCGTTTAAGTTCAAAAGACTTTCTGCAGTAGGGTTAATAAAAATGACTTTGTTTTTCTCATTTAAACCAATGATCCCGTCCTGCATTTGTTCAATAATAGTTTCAATTCGTAGTTTTTCTGATATTACCTGTGCCAGGTTACTGTTTTCCCATTCATTTAGTCGGGAGGCCATTTGGTTAAAAGCACTCGCTACTTCTTCAAATTCTCTTGTGGTTTTAAAATTTAGTCTGGTTTTATAATTTTTCCTGCAGATCTCCCTGATTCCTTCTGTCAGTTCATTAACAGGGTTGGCTATAAAGCCTGGAAAGTTGATACTGAAACTGAACAAAATGAGGAAGGTGACCGTGCCGATCATGCCCAGGTAGATGGTAGCCTTTTCTACGGACTGCTGCGCCTGGTTGTTTTTACGCACAATAGCCTGCATATTTAACTCTTCAATTTTACGGAGGTAAACGCGGGCAAAACGTTGTGCTGACTGCAGCTGCTTTAGAGGAAGAGTAGAGCTTTGCAAGCTTTCAAAGCTTTTACGGAGATTAGCTGCAGCTTCCGCTTCACCAGGTTCGGTAATGTTTTTAAATTCACTCTGCAGTTCTGCATTAAAACGGTTGATGGCAATGTCTGAAAGTGGCAAATCAGTTTCATCCAGTACCGTTCTCATTTCACGCGCATAATGAAGACTCTCATAATTATCCTTCAGGATAACTTTTGCGTTGTTTGAGATCTCACGCAGATAATATAAAGATAGACCACCGAATAATATAACCACAACGAATAGGAATCCGAATCCGAGGCGTAGTTTGTTTTTGATTTTCATGACAATATAACTAAATCAGTATCAGTTGCTGCTATCTTTTGGAGTAGCTGGTTGAAGATGGCAGTGCGCAACATGACCTGCCAGATATTTAAATGAGGTTTTCCAATACAAATTGTAGTGATTTCTTTTTCTTCAGCAATTTGCATAATAGTTCTCGTAATGTGGTCACTTTTAACTCTTATTACTTCGGCGCCTAACTCTGTAGCGAGCTTCATGTTGTTAATTAAATGCCGTTGTTTATCAAGCTTAATCCGATCGCTATTTTCAGCACTGCGTTGCACATACAACACTAACCAGGGGGAACGGTAATAGGAAGCCAGGCGGGCAGTTTTCCTGATCACTGTTTTTGCAATATCATGATTGGAAGAAATGCATGCAAGAAAACGTTCAGGACGCAGTTTAATCTGCTTGGGTATCTCCGCATTGATTTTGCGTTCTACATAATGAGCAACTTCCTTTAATGCCAGTTCACGCAATTGCAGGATCTTATCAGCCTGAAAGAAATTTTTAAGAGCCAGGTTAATTTTGCTGCTGTCATAGATCTTTCCTTCTTTGAGGCGGTCAATAAGTTCGTCGGCTGTTAAGTCGATATTGACAATTTCATCTGCCATAGAAAGAATATTGTCGGGAATCCGTTCCGTGATCAGGATGCCTGTTATTTTCTGTGCATCTTCATTCAGACTTTCCATGTGCTGAATATTGACCGCAGAAATAACACTGATCCCAGCTTCTAAAAGGTCTACAACATCCTGCCAGCGTTTTTGATTTTTACTCCCTTCTACATTGGTATGCGCAAGTTCATCAACAATAACTACTTCGGGATGCCTGTTCAGAATAGCAGCTACATCCATCTCTTCCAGTTGTTTACCCTTATAAAATATTTTTCTTCTTGGAATCAGAGGAATGCCCTCGAGTAAAGAATGTGTCTCCGAACGGTTGTGTGTCTCTATATAGCCAATCTGAATATTGATTCCATTTCTGAGTAGGGAATGCGCTTCCTGAAGCATCCGGTACGTCTTTCCTACACCGGCACTCATGCCGATGTAAACTTTAAATTTTCCTCTCCTGGTCTTTTTTACCAGATCAAGAAACTTTTGTACGGAGTTTTCCCGGAAGTCGTCGTCCATTATTTAAGCAATTTATTAGTACTTATTTCACTAAGATCTTAAGTATTCATTATTAAAAACCTGAGCATTAAACCGGCAAGTTAGTAATTTACTAGCTCTGTTATTTGGCCTTGTATAATTCTTTGCAACCTGTTAGATCAACTACACTTTTGCTGTTAGATAATCCAATTGTTGATTTGCGAATCTATAAATCATCCCTTGTTTCACTATAATCTAAAGCTCGGATTATTTAGCTTTAGCCATTTCATTCAAGGCAAGATTTAATTGGAGCACATTTACTTTTGATGGTCCAACTAATCCAAGAAAGGGACCTTCGGTGTTTTTGTTTACCAAAGCAGTTACTTCGTTTATATTTAATTTTCGGTTTTCTGCCACTCTTCTGATTTGGATACGAGCAGCCTCAGATGATATATCAGGATCAAGACCACTTCCTGAAGCAGTTACCAGGTCTGCAGGGATTTCAGCACGTTTCAAATAAGGGTGATACTTCAATAAGGTATCAATTCGTTCCTCTACTTGTTTTAGGTAATCCGGATTAGAAGGGCCCTTATTAGAGCCGGCAGATCCTGCTGCATTATATTCCACTGCAGATGGGCGTCCCCAAAAATAATCAGGGCGTGTAAATAGCTGTCCAATATTGGTATAACCAACTGTTTTTCCGTCTACTACTATCTTTTGTCCGCCTCCTTCACCTTTTGAAAGTTTACCAACGAAAGCGATTAAGATAGGATATAGCACGCATAACAGTACGATAAGCACCAAAGTCAAACGGATAGATTGTAGGATGTATTTTTTCATTTTAGTAATTTTAAAACATAAAAGTAATCAGGAGATCAATTAATTTAATTCCAAAAAGCCAGCAACAAATCAGCAGGGCGAGTAGTAATAGGATCGTTAACATACTTTTCGTTTGACCTACTATATCAATGCTTGTACCGAAATGATGATTTAGGTATAACTGGTTTATATACAGACGAATAAAAGTGTTGTGATGGTTTGTGGAAATTCATAATGAAAAAACCCTTCCGTTATGGAAGGGTTTTTTTTATTATGGAAGGGTATTTAAGCTTAAAAAGACTGGATATTATACTCTTCAATTTTACGGTAAAGGGTGGTTAAACCGATACCAAGAAGTCTTGATGTTTCCGTTTTGTTCCCTTTGGTATGTCGCAATACTTTAGAAATATGGTATTTTTCTACGCTAGCGAGATCAAAGGATTGAGTTTCCGGTTGTTCGGAATGAAACTCGTAGGGAAGTAAATCCGGAGTAATAGTACCTCCATCGGAAAGAATGGTTACGCGTTCCATTATATTTTTAAGTTCCCTTATATTTCCTTTCCAGGCATGATCCTTTAAAAGTTGGAGGAATTTCTCGTCCATTTTACCGAACCGAATATTCGTTTTTTCAGCAAACTCTTTCAGGTAATGTTTGGCAAGGAGTTCAATATCATCTTTACGGTCTTTCAAAGCGGGTAGATAGATAGTGAAAACGGAAAGGCGGTAAAAGAGATCCAGTCGAAAGCGTCCAGCTTCAGCTTCCTCTTGTAGGTTGCGATTTGTTGCAGCCATCAGGCGGACATTGACTTCAGTAGTTTTAGTATCCCCCACTTTAATGAAAGTACCGGATTCAAGGATGCGTAACATTTTAGCCTGAAGATCGAGACTCATTTCGCCAATCTCATCCAGAAAGATGGTGCCTCCATGAGCTTCCTCAAAGAGTCCTTTTTTATCTTTTTGAGCGCCGGTAAATGCTCCGGCTTTATACCCGAAGAGTTCACTCTCTAATAGTTCGCGTGAAATGGCACTACAGTTGACCGCTACAAAGGGTTTCATCTTACGGGCACTTTCATATAAAATTGCCTGTGCAAATACTTCCTTTCCAGTTCCCGTTTCCCCTAAGAATAAAACGGTAGTATCGGTTTTTGCTACTTTCCTGGCTAGTTCTTTTGCCTCTTTTATGGCATTGGAATTACCCAGTATAGTATCAAAACTATATTTGTTACCCACCTTTTGTTCAAGCTGACTGACCCGATATTGCAAATTTGCTTTATCTAGCGCCTTGTTCAGTAGGGGAATGATTTTGTCATTATCATCGCCCTTGGTTATATAGTCAAACGCCCCATTTTTAATGGCCAGGACACCATCTTGGATGGTTCCATAGGCGGTTAGGTTGATCACCTCAACAAATGGTTTGATCTCTTTGATCTGTTTAACGAGTTCAACTCCGTTGGCATCAGGTAGTTTTACATCGCTGATTACCACCCTGAGATCCTCGTTTTCGACCATCTTTAGTCCTGATTTTCCATTCGAAGCTTGCAAAACTGTAAATCCCTCCAGTTCTATAATGCGGGCAAGCAAACCGCGTAACTTGTTTTCGTCATCAATAATAAGAACTGTAGGACCCATATAGAATATTTAAAATTCAATATTACTCATTTTCTCCTGTCGGAAGGTTTAATGATATTAAAAAAGAATTAAGAGAGGTATATTTTAGATAAATAAAGAATATCTATGTGATAAAGTTTTAAACGGCTTATATTAGCAACCTTAATTCGTAAATCTAACTGCATGAGTTTTCCAGAACTATCGGGATTTAATATCCTGGCCAATCCAACCGGTCCAATTTGTAATCTTAACTGTACCTATTGTTATTATCTGGAGAAAGAAAAAATATATCCGGGTACTTCAAGTTTTAAAATGACGGAACAGACACTTGAAGTGTTTACCCGTAAATATATACATGAGCAACCAGGGCCTGAAGTTACCTTTGTGTGGCAAGGAGGGGAGCCTTCATTACTTGGCCTGGAGTATTACAAAAAAGCCTTACAATTTCAGCAAAAGTACGGGAGTGGTAAACGCATTCATAATTCATTTCAAACCAATGGTGTCCTTTTAAACGAGGAATGGTGTCTGTTTTTTAAAGAACATGATTTTCTGATCGGGATATCTATCGATGGTCCGAAGGAACTACACGACAAGTATCGACTTGATAAAGGAGGGCATGGAACCTTTTCCAAGGTTATGGCAGCGATAGAATTGTTAAAAAAACATCAGGTGAAATTCAATACACTTACGGTCATTAATAACATAAATTGTGACCATCCGCTTGAAGTATATCGGTTTTTAAAGCAGATAGGGAGTCAATATTTGCAGTTTATACCTATTGTGGAGCAGGTAGCAGAAGGTGTTTTACCAGAAGGAGTAGTGCTGCTCTCTCCGGATTATGCTGGCAAGACAACCTTGGCTCCATGGTCTGTTTCTCCATTGAAATTTGGAAAGTTTCTTGTTGCTATTTTTAATGAATGGGTAAAAAAAGATGTAGGCCGATATTTTGTGCAGATCTTTGATGCCACATTAGCAAATGAAGCAGGTGTTTCTCCGGGAATATGTGTTTTTAGTGAACGCTGCGGAAATGCACTTGCCGTAGAGCATAATGGTGATCTGTACTCCTGTGATCATTATGTTTATCCGGAATATAAGTTGGGAAATATTCACAGTACTTCGCTAAAGAAGGTGCTTCTCTCTGATGAACAGCGGCAATTTGGCTTGAATAAGTATGATTCCTTACCCAGACAATGTAAGGAATGTGACGTTTATAGTTATTGCAAAGGGGAATGTCCCAAGAATCGCTTTCTTGTAAGCAGGACTAATGAGGGTGGGTTGAACTATTTATGTGAAGGGTATAAATTGTTTTTCCGCCATGCTAAACCTTACATGAAGTATATGAACAATGAACTGCTGCATCAACGTTCTCCCGCTCATGTGATGAATTTGAAAAGATAGAAATGATTAATAATCCAGGTTAAATTTCTTTGCATTGGCACGCAACCAGCGCAATGCAGCTTTAATATCAAAAACCACAGCTGAATAAAGGGCCTCTGTAGAAAGACGGTACTCTACCTGAAACTGGCTTTACCTGCTCTACTCTGAAGTGCGTAAATTCGATGGTACCCCACATTCTTCCTGTCTTTTTGATCCATGTTTTAATCTAACCGTAAACTACATCACTGGTTTTATGGACAAAGTGTTTAAAAAATAGCTTCATTCATTCTTTCCCAATTATTCATTTATTATGAAGAGTATCAGGAAGCGGGGTTTATAAATCTGATTACTAAGGATTCTGCACTAGCAGAGGCAGAATCACAGTGGAAGGAGATTAAGGAAGAGTATTTTAGTTTTCTTGAATTTGTGCAGAACAGTATTTAAAATTATAATGCGGCATAAGCAATGGAAAATTCCTTATTGAACAGATCATGCCTACCATCAACAGGTAGGGATAAGCACCCAAATGTTGATGGCAAATTTACTCAATTTCTGATAATAAGGGCAATTAGCTTAGTTTAGCCTCGTCCAGATCGAGTTGCTCTTCTTGTTTACGGAGCATTTCATCCTCAAACTTCCCGCTTTTTCTGAAATCATATAATGCCTTTCGTTGATCTGCGATTAATTTACGCTGCAAATTCTTATACACCAATACCTCACCTTTCTCCACTTCCCTGCATTCAAAACAAAATAATTTCTGCTTTGAAATATTGACGTCACTCTCTAATTGCTTTTTCAGGTTTACAGCAAGGTCATTGTTTTCCAGTTCTGGTGTTTGCTGCAAGTTCTCCTTAAGTAAGTTAAGCGATCGTTTTTTAAGATGTAAACTAATTTGGGACTGTTGCTCCTCTAGCGTCACTGCTCCCGTCTCATCTTTTATATTCAGCCATTTGATCACCAGCGGTAAGGTAATACCCTGTAGCACCAGTGTAATCAGGATCGTTGTAAAAGTGATAAACAAAATCAGGTTTCGCTGAGGAAAGGCCTCTGTGTCGTTCAGCATCACCGGTATTGAAAGCGCAGAAGCAAGTGAAACCACTCCACGCATACCCGTCCAGCCTATTATAAATATATTTTGCCACCTTGGGCTTGCCTCTTTATTCTTCTTCCCCCGCATCCATAAAGGGAGATAGGAGAGTGGGAAAACCAAACCAAGCCGTATGATAATGATCAGTACACTAATCAGCAATCCATACTTAATTGCCTCCATCAATGAATAATCACCCAATCCTTCCGTAATTAAACGAAGTTGTAGCCCAATTAAAATAAAAACCAAACCGTTGAGCATGAAAGCGACCGTAGACCAAACGCTGATCGTTTGAAGTCGGGCGCGATAGTTAAAAATCTCATGGGAGCGATAAGATAGAAATAAACCACCGCTCACCACTGCCATCACGCCTGAATAATGAAAATGTTCGGCTAACATATACATCAGATAAGGAGCCACTAATGTAAGGGCGGCATCCATACTGGCATGAATAGTAAACCAGCGATGCAACACATAGATACAATTAGCCAAAGCCAATCCAATTACAATACCCATGAGTGTAACGACGAAAAAATCGATTGTTGCATCCTGGAAAACAAATGTTCCGGAAATCACAGCTGCCAAAGCAAAGCGGAATACAATCAAACTGGATGCATCATTGATCAAACTTTCCCCTTCCAGGATTGTCATGGCACTTTTAGGTACATTCAATGTCTTCAACACAGATGTAGCAGCCACAGCATCCGGAGGCGAGATGATCCCTCCTAACAGAAAGCCTAAAGCGAGCGTAAAACCAGGAATCAGAGATGTGCTCACCACAGCGACCAGGCATGAAGTAAAGATTACCATCCCAAAACCCAACATACCAATTACTTTCCGCCGCTTCCAGAAATTAGACCAGGACGTATACCATGCCGCTTCATAAAGCAGGGGAGGAAGGAAAATTAAAAAGACCAGATCAGGACTGATCCTAAAGTCAGGGATTCCGGGAATAAAGCTGATCAGCAGACCACCTATAACTAAAAACAGGGGATAGGGAATACCCAGTTTATTTGCAGCTATGACAAGCAAAAACACCGCAACAAGTAAGGAAATTAGGATTAAGATATTATCATGAATCATGGGAATGTTTTTATTTCCATATACAATAGCCTGTTCCATTGTAATTTAAAGATAAACAACAAAACTAAATTTTCTTACATTCGATTACTAACAAAAATAAATGGTTCAAAAACACAGAAAAGACCCTAACAAACTTTAAAGATTCTCTGGTCAAACATTTAAATCTATTATTTCTTTTATCATAAAAACAGTATCCCTGGATAATAAACAGATCATGCTATGACCCTGGAGAAATACGTTAAGAAAAGGAATTTTACTAAAACAGCAGAACCCAAGTCAGGGAAAAGCAAAGACAAAGAGCAGTTAATCTTTGTGATTCAAAAACATGACGCATCTCGTTTGCACTACGATTTCAGGTTAGAGATGGAAGGTGTATTGAAGAGTTGGGCGGTTCCAAAGGGGCCTTCTACGGATCCCAAAATGAAACGTCTTGCCATGATGGTAGAAGATCATCCTTTTGATTACCGCTCCTTCGAAGGCATCATCCCTAAGGGGGAATATGGAGGGGGTACTGTGATTGTATGGGATCAGGGTACTTACGAGCCCATCGAAGAAATTAAAGGGAAAAAAGCACAGGAAAAACATCTGCTTAAACAATTACAATCCGGCTCCCTGAAGATTAAACTGCATGGTGAAAAGTTACAAGGTGAATACGCGCTGGTTAAAACGCATGGCATGGGAGAAAATGGCTGGTTGCTCATCAAACACAATGATGATTTTGCTTCCACAAAGGATGTAACCAAACAGGATAAATCCGTTATCTCTGGCAAAACAATTGATAAAGTAGAAAAAACCAGTGATAAGATCTGGCAAAGTGGTCACGAGGAAACAGCAGAGCCAATAACTGAAGCTGCTGAACCTCCTGTAGAAGCTGACCAGGAGGAAGAGGCAGATCTTAAGCAAATAGATCCTGCCAAATTAATTAAAGCTGCTCCAAAATCAAAGCTTCCAGAAAATGTCAAACCGATGCTGGCAACCCTCGTTGATGAAGCTTTTGATGACCCCGACTGGCAGTTTGAAGTCAAGTGGGATGGCTATCGTGCTTTAGCATCCATCAACAAGGGCGAAGTAGAACTCTATTCCCGCAACAACAAATCCTTTAATGATAAATTTTACCCGATACACCGGATCCTAAAAGAGTGGAAGATCAATGCCCTTTTAGACGGTGAAGTTTTAGTGCTCAATGAAAAAGGGATCTCCAATTTCGGTGACTTGCAGAACTGGCGGAGCGAAGCAGATGGCGAACTGGTTTATTATGTGTTTGACCTGCTTTGGTATGATGGAAAGAACCTCATGGATTTACCTCTTAGCGAACGGCAAGCTATTCTGAAAGAAATTCTACCAACGGATGATGATCGCATCCAGATTAGTAAAGTATTTAAAACTAGTGGAATAGATTTTTATCAGGCGGCTGAAAAGATAGGACTGGAAGGGATCATAGCTAAAAAAAGCAGCAGCACCTACTCTCCGGATCTTCGTTCCAAAGAATGGCTGAAGGTTAAGGTTCATAAAAGACAGGAAGTCATCATTGCAGGTTACACAAAGAAAAAAGATACTTCTAAACAATTCAGTTCCCTTCTCCTGGGGGTATATGAAAATGGTGACTTACAATACGTAGGCAAGGTGGGTACCGGGTTTTCCGACAAATTGCAAAAAGAGATGATTGCACAGTTTAAACCCTTGATTACAGAGGAAAGTCCTTTTAAAGCAATCCCTGATGTTAACAAACCATCCCGTTTTCGTCCCAATCCCCCTAAAGCCCTCGCAACATGGCTAAAACCGGAATTAGTATGTGAAGTCGCATTTACCGAAGTAACGGATGATGGCGTATTTCGCCACCCTTCTTTTCAAGGGATGCGGATTGATAAAAATGCTAAAGAAGTAGTCCGGGAAGCTGAAATCTCTGCTGCAGAAGTACTGGAAACAACAGAAGAACCCGACCAAGATCAGCATACCGATGTCATCAGTCCCCCGAAAGGAAAAGAACGCAAAACCTTATTAAATCCCAAGGATGAAACCCAGGTGCGCAAGATCTGTAACCGTGAGCTGAAGTTTACCCACTTAAGTAAGGTCTACTGGCCCGAAGATGGGATCACAAAAAGGGATATGTTCAACTACTATTACCAGGTTGCGGAGTATATGCTGCCTTATCTGAAGGACCGGCCCATGTCACTCAACCGCTTTCCTGGTGGCATCCATGGTTCCAGCTTTTACCAGAAAGACGTAACGGATAAAGCACCTGAATGGGCCAAAACCTTTCCTTATACCACCAGTGAGGAGGAGAAAAAACAGTACCTCGTAGGCACCGATGAAGCAAGTTTGCTTTGGATGGCCTCTCTTGGCTGTATTGAAATGAACCCCTGGTTTAGCAGGATCCAGTCACCCGAAAACCCTGACTACTGTGTAATTGATCTGGATCCCGACAAAAATACGTTTGATCAGGTGGTTGAAGCCGCACAACATGTAAAACAAGTATTAGATGCCGTAGATGTTCCTTCCTTCTGCAAAACATCAGGATCCACAGGAATGCATATTTATATCCCCCTGAACGCAAAATACACCTATGATCAGTCGCAAATGTTTGCCCGTATTATTGTGGGTATTGTGCATGATCAACTCCCGGACTATACCAGCCTGGAACGCATGATCGCGAACAGAAAGGGAAAAATGTACCTCGATTTTTTACAAAACCGTCCGGGTGCAACAATAGCCGGACCTTATTCCCTCAGGCCCAAAGTAGGCGCAACCGTATCCATGCCGCTTCATTGGGAAGAAGTGAAACCCGGACTTAAAATGAAAGATTTTACTATTCATAATGCAATTGAACGTTTAAAAGTAGAAGGCGATCTTTTCAAAGGTGTACTTGGAAAAGGGATAGATCTGGAAAAAACTATAAAAAAAACCAAAAGTATATTTGGTTCGTAATACCGCTGAAACGATCAGCTACAGGTAAATGATATGATTAAAGATAATAATCACCCCAATTACAGTTTAACAAATTGCCAGGAAGAGGAAGGTACAGAAGAATTATATCATAATCCGCTTCCTCGCGCTGTGGTCAGACCGAATTCATTTACTTTACTGGATGGAGAATGGAAATTTGCTGTAGATCTTGAAAATAAAGGAATCAGTGAAAATTGGTTCATTGCTCATAATTATAGCGATACAGCAGAATGGCCAGGAAGTGTGGAGACGCATATGTCCTTGCTTAAGCCTCAAGGAAAACCCTGGACCGATAGTATCAGCGTGTGGTATGAAAGAGAATTCAACCTTTCATCCATTTCTGAAGAGAAAGCCTCTTCGAAAACACAATTGCTCTTAACTTTTGGCGCATGCGGATACGAAACCAGGGTATGGTTAAACGGAGTGCTGCTTAAGACTGTGGAGGAGGAAGATGTCCATTTTGGCGAATTTACCTCGTTCTCCTATGAACTTGACGATGAGTTTTTACAAGAAAATAATCGGCTTACCGTACATATTAACGATACGAAAAATGCCGATAACACCCGGGGAAAACAGGAATCCAGTGTTTACAAAAGAGGAGGAATCTGGTATCAAACCTATACCGGTGCTGTGCGGAGTATTTGGATTGAAAGAGTAGAACGGAATCGCCTGCGTTCGCGCCTTGGTGTAGATAATGTGATAGAGGAACGCATTGTTCCCTTTAACCTGACCACACGTATTCACGATGCCGGCACCTATACCATCCGACTTCATGTTTATAATAAAAAGCAGGAATCAAAAGAACCTATAGCAACAGACAAGTATGTGCTGCATTTGGAAGCCGGACAAAAACAACAACGTGTGGCCATCGAAATTCCTGAAATAACCCTATGGAGCCCTGAAAGGCCACATTTGTATCGTTTGGTTGCACAGCTCGAAGATGCAGATGGTTATACTGCGGAGATCGAATCCTTTTTTGGGCTAAGGAAAGTTAAAACTCATGGTTGCTGTATTTATCTGAACAACAAACCGATTTATATGGATGGTATTTTATATCAGCCTGGAATCGCAGGTTATGAAGCAATAAAGCGACACATGTATGCTATGAAATCCTTGGGATGTAATTTGGTACGCATTCACATCGCAGGAGTGGATCCACGAATTTATAATCTTGCAGATAAGTTAGGTTTATTGTTATGGGTGGAGGTACCTAGTCCGCATCGCTCAACTCCCCAAAGCAGGCTAAATCATAAAGCAGAACTCCTAAGAATGCTTGCTCTAATTGCAATCCATCCATCTGTAATTATCTGGAGCTTATATAATGAAGACTGGGGTGTGCAAGACATTGCGACAAATCCCGATCCAAGGGACTACATCAGGGAGATGTACAATTATATGAAGATCACTTATCCTCAATTTCTAGTGGTTGATAACGACGGTTGGCAGCATGTATCTTATGAAGGTAAATTAAAAAGTGATTTGCTGACTGTCCATTTGTATACTCCTGATCTGAATAGATGGGGCGAAATGCTTAATGATCTCATCATTGGTCAACAGATCGGTGTTGCTGCCTTCCCCTTAGTAGTAGGAGATCCTTTTTTCTTCCGGAAACAAATTCCTTTACTCGTAAGCGAATGGGGAGGGTTTGGTTTTATTGGCTATGGAGGACCCAAAGATGCAGATGAAAGAACCAAACAAATAGCTCTTTTCAAAAAAGAGTTAAGAAAGCGTCCCATAGCAGGTGATGTATACACCCAGGCTACCAATATCGAAGAAGAACGTAATGGCCTGATCGATTTTGATTCAGGAGAGTTAAGAGTGCCCCAAGGTTTGCTAAATTCTAATTATATTGAGCCTTGATAACATTTGTATAACAAAACATGTCATTTTATACCTCTTTTCAAACTTTAACATAGCTAACTTGTACTTTACATATTAGAACAAATAATTGTCATGACTGAAAAACCGTTCACACCACTTGACGAACTAAGTGTTAATACGATCCGATTTCTATCAATAGATATGGTGCAAAAGGCTAACTCCGGTCACCCCGGTTTACCCTTAGGAGCAGCACCAATGGCCTACGTACTTTGGAATCGATTTTTAAAATTCAATCCTCAAAATACACACTGGCCAAACCACGACCGTTTTATTTTATCTGCAGGACATGGTTCAGCATTATTATACAGCCTGATCCATCTCTCCGGATATGACCTGCCGATGGAAGAACTTAAACGCTTCAGGCAGTTGGGATCTAAAACCCCAGGCCATCCTGAATCTTTGTTAACTCCCGGTATTGAAGTAACCACCGGACCATTAGGACAAGGTTTTGGAAATGGAGTAGGTGTGGCCATTGCCGAAGAATTCATTGCCTCAAAGTTTAATCGTGAAGGTCACGAAATAATGAATCATTACACCTATGGGATTGTCAGCGATGGCGACCTTATGGAAGGAGTTGCTTCTGAAGCCGCATCACTAGCCGGACATTTACAACTGGGTAAGCTGATCTATCTCTATGATGACAACCTGATCTCTCTGGATGGTCCAACGAATTTATCTTTTACCGAAGATGTACTGGCTCGCTTTAACGCTTACGGATGGCAGACCCTTATTGTCGAAGATGGTAATGATTTAGAAGCCATTGAAAAGGCTATTATCGAAGCACAGGCAGAAACAACAAAGCCTTCACTTATAGCAGTTAAAACTATTATAGGTTATGGAAGTCCCCAGGAAGGCACCAGTAAAGTACACGGAAGTGCTTTAGGCGAAGAGAATGTTCGGAAAACTAAAGAGTTCTTCGGATGGGATCCTGAGAAAACCTTTTATGTACCTGAAGAAGTCAAAGAGCCTCTATTAGAAGCTGGTAAAAAAGGTGCAGCACTTGAAGTTTTATGGAATGCTAAATTTGAAGCCTACAGTCAGGCCTATCCCGAAGAAGCAAAAATGTTCAATTTAAGCTTCAGCGGAAAGTTACCTGAAGATTGGGATGGCAACTTACCCACCTTCAAAGCTGGAGAATCATTGGCTACCCGTCAGGCATCAGGCAAGGCACTCGAAGCTTTAAAAAATGCAATTCCATGGATTATCGGTGGATCTGCCGATCTGGCCAGCTCAAACGATACACCCACACAAAGCGATATCAGCTTTCAACCCGGTCATTACGGGAACAGTAATATCTGGTTTGGGGTACGGGAACATGCAATGGGGGCTATCCTGAATGGAATGGCTTCCCACAGTGGTGTACGCGTTTACGGAGGTACTTTTTTAACCTTTAGCGACTACATGCGGGGAGCTATTCGTCTGGCAGCCTTGACCCAGGCACCCGTTACCTATATCTTTACTCACGATAGCGTAGGCCTTGGAGAAGACGGTCCAACACATCAACCCGTAGAGCAGGTTACCGCTTTACGTGCCATTCCCGGATTAACCGTGATCCGTCCTGCAGATGCGAATGAAACCGTTGAAGCATGGCGCATCGCGATCCAGAGAACAAAAGAACCCGTTGCGCTGATCCTATCCCGTCAGAAGCTACCTGTCATTGATCAAACAAAGTATGCCCCTGCTAGCAATGTGGCCAAGGGCGCTTATATCTTAAGCGAATCCAATGGAGTTCCTTCCGTGATCCTCATAGCTACCGGGTCCGAAGTACAACTTATTGTAGCCGCACAGGAAAAACTCAAACAAGAGGGAATTGAAGCCCGTGTGGTGAGTATGCCTTCATTCGAACTCTTCGAAAAGCAGGATCAGGCTTACAAAGAGAGCGTGTTTCCGCCATCCATCCATGCGCGTTTAGCTGTTGAAGCAGGTGTCACACAAGCATGGTGGAAATATGTAACCGCTGAAGGTGATGTCATCGGAATAGACCGTTTTGGCGAATCAGGAGTAGGTGAAGAAGTTCTTATATACTTTGGCTTTACTGTAGAAAATGTAGTGAACAAAGCGAAAGCGCTTATAAAACCTTAATCCGGCTATGAAGATTGGTATAGCAGCCGACCATGCCGGCTTTGAACAAAAACAACAAGTTGTTGACCTCCTGACTGATGCCGGGTATGAGGTTATTGATTACGGTGCTCATACCTATGATGCCACAGACGATTATCCGGATATCATCGTTCCATTAGGACGCGCAGTTGCTAATGGTGATGTAGATCGTGGTATTGCGGTATGTGGAAGTGGTGTCGGTGTTTCCGTTGCCGCCAACAAAATCCCAGGTGTGCGTGCTGCCCTGATTACGGAAAGTTATTCTGCTCACCAGGGCGTGGAGCATGACGACATGAACCTCATCTGCCTTGGCGGTAGGGTAATCGGTCAGGCTTTAATATGGGAACTCGTACAGGCCTTCATTAAGGCAAAATATGATGGCGGAGAAAGATTTCAACGCCGTTTAGATAAAGTAATCGCATTAGAAAAAAATAAATAAACATATGAAAAATCCATTAGCAAAGATTCCAACATTTGGCCAAAGCATCTGGCTGGATTACATACGTAGAAAATTTATAGCTTCAGGTGAGCTTAAAAAACTGATTGATGAAGATGAATTAAGGGGACTCACATCAAACCCTGCTATCTTTGAAGAAGCTATTTCAAAGAGTGACGACTATGCCGATACGATCAAAAAATTAGCTAAAGCAGGCCATTCTGCAGAAGAGATCTTTCTGAACCTGGCTATTGAAGACGTACAAAGTGCTGCTGATTTATTTAGTGGCGTGTATGAAAAAACAGATGCGCTGGATGGTTATGTGAGTTTGGAGGTATCTCCCGGACTAGCTTTAGTAACCGAAGGCACCATCACAGAAGCCCGTTCTTCATGGAAAACCCTTGACCGTAAAAATGTGATGATTAAAGTTCCGGGAACAAATGAAGGTTTGCCCGCTATTGAGCAGCTTATCAGTGATGGAATTAATATCAACGTAACCTTATTGTTCGGTTTAGATCGTTACAGCAAAGTAGCCGAAGCTTATATAAAAGGATTAGAAAAACGCGTTGAAAAAGGCGAACCAATAGCACATATTGCCTCTGTTGCCAGCTTTTTTCTGAGTCGTATTGATACGATGGTAGATCCTATGCTGCAGGAGATTGTAGACAAAAAGAATGATAAATCCACTTTGGCAAAAGCATTATTAGGCAAGACTGCCATTGCCAGCGCACGCATGGCCTATCATATCTTCAAGGAAAAGTTCTCCTCCGATCGTTTTAAAGCGCTAGAAGAAAAAGGAGCCAAACCACAACGTTTGTTATGGGCCAGTACCAGTACAAAGAACCCTTTATACAATGAACTGATGTACATTGAAGCGTTAATCGGGCCCGAAACAGTCAACACTGTTCCGAAGGAAACCTTAAACTCCTACCGTAAACATGGTAATCCCGCTAACCGCCTGGAATCAGGTATGGAAGAAGCAGAGGAAGCACTTCAGCAATTAGAGGAAGTAGGCATCGATCTTGCTGCAGTAACCAAAAAGTTAGAAGAAGAAGGCATCCAGAAGTTTATCAAACCCTTTGATAGTTTAATGAGCGCTTTAAATGAAAAGCGTGAAGAAAAGTTAGAATCTAAATAACGGCGATTGTACATACGACATGGAAATATATGATTTTGGAATGGTAGGACTCGGTGTGATGGGCCGGAATCTGCTTTTAAATATGGCAGATAATAATTTTGCTGTTTCAGGACTTGATATAGATCAGGAGAAAGCAGACTTTCTTGAAAAAGACGCCAAAAGCGGACAACAGGTAAAAGGCACAATCTCCCCAAAGGAATTCATCGAATCCTTAAAAAAACCCCGGGCACTGATGTTATTAGTGCCCGCCGGAAAACCGGTAGATGCAGCCATACAGAACTTGCTCCCCTTTTTGCAAGAAGACGACATTGTAATTGATGGAGGAAACTCTCATTTTACAGATACAAACCGTCGTGTAGCAGAACTGAATGAAAAAGGGATTCACTTTTTCGGAATGGGAATCTCCGGAGGAGAGAAAGGTGCACGTTTTGGCCCAAGTATGATGCCGGGAGGGGATAAAGAAGCATACGAACGACTTCGTCCCATCTTTGAAGCCATCTCTGCTAAGGTGAATAATGAACCTTGTGTGACTTACATGGGGACTGGTTCCGCAGGTCACTACGTCAAAATGGTGCATAACGGAATTGAATATGCCATAATGCAGCTCATTTCAGAAGTATACGATTTACTAAAAAGAGGACTGAATTATAGCGACGTAGACCTTCAGAAAACATTCGAAGAATGGAATCAGGGGGAACTTCAATCCTATCTCCTTGAAATTACAGGCGAAGTATTAAGTAAATTTGATGATAAAACAGGTATCAGGCTTGTTAACCTGATTTCCGATCGTGCCATGGCAAAAGGAACAGGTAAGTGGACATCACAGAATGCCATGGATCTTCAGTCACCCATTCCGGTAATTGACGCAGCAGTAACGATGCGTGATTTATCCACTTATAAGGACGAACGGGTCAGAGCATCTGTAGCCTTACAATGGAACCTTTCAGAGGAGGAATCATCCGTTTATGATCCCGGATTGATCGATGAGATCAAAGAAGCCTATCATTTTGCCATGATCACTGTCTACGCGCAGGGGATGGCTCAGCTACATAAAGCTTCCAGGGAATATAATTATGGATTGAATCCGGAAAACGTTACCCGGATTTGGAGAGGTGGATGTATTATCAGGGCATTATGTTTAGAAGATTTCAGACAAGCGTTTAACAGAGACCGGGAACTCCCCAATCTTATGCTGGATGAGCAGATCAGTAAAACTTTGATATCCAAACAAATGGCCATACGTTCGACTATCAAGCTTGCCGTAGATAAAGGCATTCCTGTTGCCGCATTTATGACCTCTTTAGCCTATTTTGATGCGTATAGGAGTGCGACGTTGCCAACCAATCTGATCCAGGCACAGCGCGATTATTTTGGTGCCCATCTTTATGAGCGGATTGATCAGGAAGGAACCTTTCATACGCATTGGGATCAACAGTAACCTTCATCAAATACATGTACCATGAAATCGAATAAAAAGGCTGATGCCACGATCATTATAATTTTCGGAGGCACAGGTGACCTTGCGAAGAGAAAGCTACTACCTGCATTCTATAACTTGTTCCTTGAAGATTGGATGCCTGATAAATTCGCCATCATTGGTTTAGGGAGAACACCATTAGATGACGAGCAATACAGGGAACGCTTGCATGAAGGATTAGTCGAGTTTTCCAGAACCAAACCGGATAAGTCGAAATGGGATTCTTTTAAACCAGCTATTTCCTATTTTATATCTGAAATTAATAAAGAAGGATCATACAAGGAGCTTGCAAAAAAGCTGGATGCCCAGGATGCAGAGTGGGGAACACGCGCAAACCGCTTGTTCTATCTTTCTGTATCCCCTCAATTTATTGAAGCTGTAACGGTCAATATCAGCAAGGCTGGCCTGGCTTCTGATGCGGAGTTAGACCGCATAGTTATTGAAAAACCATTCGGTCACAATAAAGAAACCGCGATCGAACTGAATAACATGCTTACTCAAACTTTTCAGGAGAAGCAAATATACCGTATTGACCATTATCTGGGTAAAGAAACGGTGCAAAATATTCTTGCCTTTCGCTTTGCCAATGCGCTTTTTGAACCGATCTGGAATCGTAATTATATCGATTATGTGCAGCTTACTGTAGCCGAACAAGTAGGAGTAGAGGAGCGTGGTGATTATTATGAAGGCTCAGGGGCATTGCGTGATATGATCCAGAACCACCTTTTACAAGTGCTCTGCATGATTGCCATGGAACCACCCGTCTCCTTCCAGGCCGAAGAGATCAGGAACCGGAAAGTAGATGTATTGCGCGCTATCCGTCGTATAAAACCGGAAGAAGTACATCAGTACGCAGTAAGAGGACAATATGCAGACGGTTGGTTAGAAGGAAAGAAAGTGCCAGCCTACCGGAACGAGCCTGATGTTAATCCCCGCTCCAACACAGAAACTTATGTAGCGATCAAATTCTTTTTAGATAACTGGAGGTGGCAGAACGTACCTTTTTACCTCCGTACCGGTAAAAGAATGCAGGAAAAAACATCATCCATTACCATACATTTCCGTCCGGTGCCACATTCCACCTTTGCTAACAGTCAATCGGATAGTTTCATGAATAACAGGCTGACCATTGACATCCAACCACACATGGACATCCGTCTGCGGTTCATGGCAAAAAAGACAGGTCTGGAAATGGACCTGAATCCCGCAGAGATGATCTTTGATTATGATAAATGCTCCACACAAACTCCCGAAGCCTACGAAACGCTGCTTCTGGATGCCATGTTGGGGGATGCCACTTTATTTATGCGATCAGATCAAGTGGAAGAAGCATGGGATGTGATCACGCCTATCCAGGAAGTATGGGAAAACAGGGAGTCGCTTGATTTTGCTAACTATGCCGCAGGAACATGGGGACCTGAAAGTGCCGAAGCGCTGATTGCCAAAGAAGGCCACGTGTGGGCAGTTAACTTACATTCAAAGTAAAATAAATGATTGGGATTTATAAAAACCAACAAGATTTAAGTACTGCGGCAGCGGATCTGTTTATCGCTACCGCAAAAGATGCAATCACAAAAAGGGGGTCTTTTACCGTCGCTTTAACCGGCGGTAATTCACCTGCATTATTATATGCGCTGTTAGGCGACAGCCCTTACAAGGAAGAGGTAGAATGGGACAAGGTATTTGTGTATTGGGGAGACGAACGCTGGGTTCCTTTGGATGATGAAAAAAGTAATGCCCGGATGGCTTTCGACACTTTACTCAATCATGTACCTATACCACATGATCATATTTTTCCGATGTGGGAAGAGGGCGAGTCTCCTCAGTTATATGCCATTAAGTACGAGCAGCTGCTGGATCTTCATGTAACGGCAGAACGATTCGACCTGATCCTTTTAGGTATGGGAGATGATGGACACACTGCCTCTTTATTTCCGGGAACAGCTGTCTTGCAGGAGAATAAAAAAAGAGTAGCTGCTTATTATCTCGCTGCACAGGAAATGTATCGGATCACACTTACGGCCCCTATGATTAACCTGGCCCGCACGATTATCATTATGCTTTACGGACTAAACAAGGCAAATGCATTGTATGAAGTGCTGGAAGGCGAGCGCAACACAGAGAAGTATCCTGCTCAGCTGATCCAACCAATAGATGGAGAAGTGCATTGGCTAGTGGATGAAGCGGCTGCTAAAAAATTAGCTTTAGGGAAATAGTTTAAGCGAACTTCACAATATTATACATATAAGGTACAACCCTTATCATCTGTTAAACTTTTATGCGCAAAGATCGTAATTACCTAAAAACACGATCTTCCCTATGAAACCCCTTCTCTTTACTTTATTAATTATATCTATTATTTGTGGAGCCTGTAAAAAAGATGATAAAGTTATTCCTGATCCTGTAATAACATCCTCCGCATTACATGACGATTTGCTTTTCGTGAATAAACACGACTTTCAAATTACCACAAGTGAAGCGGCAACCTACTCTTCCTCCGATCATAGTATTACCATTTCCGCTTCCGGTTTAATCAGTCGGATTACCTCCGGCGAAGTTGTTATTGTGAATGTAAACTGGCCCAGGACAGGCAAAATGACCAAATTATACGTTTTAGGCTCTACTGATGATGAACACGTCAATCCCTTCGAAAAGTATCATGCTGCTGCATCAGATAACCCGGACGGGCAATATATTCAAGGTTGGGCAACACTTCGCAAACTGGCTGAATCGGGTCAAACGTATTTCATTGTGCTTCGGCATGCAGATGCAAGTGTGGGTTTTGATTACAATTTAGGTCATCAGGATCCGGTGATCCCTGCCAACTGGTGGAAATCATGCGATTCTACCCTAGCCAGGCAGCTTAATCCGCAGGGAATTACCAGGGCAACTGAACTTGGAGTTGCGCTCAAGGATTTAAAAATGCCTATTACCCGTGTCATCAGCAGCGAATTCTGCCGGGCTATTACTACGGCTCAGTTAATCAATTCTGGCCCATCTATCACTATAGATAAGCGAATCAATCATCCTGATTATCTGAAGACTGGAGAAACATTATTCCAGGGGCTTCAGCATATCATCAGTGAAACGCCTGTAGATAATAAGATTACTTTAGTTTCCACTCATCATCCGATAAATGAATTCAATGACAGCGGCATTCCCACATTTCCAAAGGTCTCCGTATATAATTGGACCGCTGCATTCTTTGTAAAGGTAAACGCCGATAAAACCTTCACCTATGAAGGAGCGGCTTCATTTGGCATGTTTAAATATTGGCGGGATTTAAAGCTAAATAGAGTTTAATTGGCTATATTTGTTCTGAAATAGGAAAAAATATTGTTTAGAATAGGTTTAATACTGGTTTTAGTCATGGCCATCATGGCACATACAGTCAGCAGAAGTCTGCTGCTGGCAACCTATTATACCAATACCGCTGCTTACGAAAGACTTTGTATAAATAAGAAATTGCCGATGTTGCATTGTAACGGTAAATGCGCATTAGCAAAAAAGATCAAACAGGAAGAAAGTAAAAAAGATAAAAGCAATACCAAAACATCTTCCGATTCAGAAATACTCCTGATGAGTCAAAAGGCAACAAGCCCGGCTCACCAAGTAGTTCAATCCTATTCCCTTTTACTATTTTTATATCCCCAGACCATCGGGGAGCCTACTGCTTTCAACGAAATAGTATATCGTCCACCATCCTGTTAAGATAAGCACCCCTTCTTATTCAAGATCATAAAACTGATTGGCATTCTTTATTTTGAATGTTACAATGGGTGTTAATACCCTTTAAACATCAGTGTATCCATTTCTTTATTAGATGTTAATTCCTTCAAATTTGAATTAAACATCTGTTGAAAAGCATTTTAAAAATGAAAAAAATTACAAATATAATCCTGCTACTAGTGGGAATTGTTTTTCTTGCTGCCTGCTCTAAAGACACAGAAACAACACCTTCACCCGAAAAAACGAAGATCGCTGAAAGTACTACATCAAGTGGACTTATCGTTTCGTTATACTCCGATAATACCAGTTATCTGGTAGCTTACAATAAAGTTTATGTACAAGTTAAAAAGGCCGATGGGACATCTTTAAGCAATGCAACGGTGACCTATAGCTCATTAATGGATATGATGACCATGACACATTCCAGTCCGGTTGAACAACCCATTTATAACACATCCGATCAACTTTACGAAGGAGCAGTTGTTTTTTCTATGCCATCAGGCGATATGGGCACCTGGGGCCTCACCGTAAAAGTGAATAATGAAAGTCTTGTATTCAATGTCCCCGTAAATTCTACTGCGACGAATACGAAACATACAGGAACCTTTGTAGGCACCGATGGCAAGAGTTATAGCGTATCAATTGTACAGCCAGCAGCCCCACAAACAGGGATGAATGATCTGGAAGTTTTGGTAAATGTGAAACAAGACTTGTTAAATTTCCCCGCTGATGCAAGTCTGACCATCGAAGTGACCCCTGAAATGCCCTCTATGGGACATGGATCACCCAATAATGTGAACCCGGTAAGCAGTGGCAATGGACATTACACAGGGAAAGTCAATTTCACCATGACAGGAGACTGGCGTTTACATCTGAAACTGCTTCGAAACAACACCGTTATTGTAGAAGATGCTGCATTAGATCTTTTGTTCTAATGAGATTCTTCATGAACAAGAAACAAATTTTAAGTTATTGTTGCGCCCTTGCTATTTATACAGCATCGGCGCAACAAGCTGATAGCCTGTCTTCCAATGCGATTGACCGTACTTTATTGTTAAAGGAGGTAATTGTTCAGCCCGAAAAAGAGATCAGCGCGATTTATCAGGAACAGCAGCGCAGTAATCTGCAGGTACTGACCGATAAGATCCTTGAGTCTACCCCCGGAATAAATATGATCCGGCGGGGAAACTTTGCTATGGAGCCTACTATCAGGAGTTTAAACAACGGACAGATTACGATGACCATTGATGGGATGAGGATTTTTGGTGCTTGTACGGACCGTATGGATCCGATCAGTTCGTATGTGGAGCCCAATAACCTGGAAAGTCTTTCCTTTGATGTTAATCCGGGTGGCGGATCTTATGGCTCCTCCATGGGGGGCGGGATCAACTTTAAACTTAAGAGCCCTTCGTTTACTTCCTCAAAAAAAATGTCAGGAACGGCAGGTTTAGGCTTTGAAAGTAATGGACAGGCATTCCAAAGTCTGGCCGGAATGGAGTATAGTACTCCGAATTTCGCTATTCAGGCTAATGGGATCTTTCGTCGCAGTGCCAATTACACGGCAGGCAATGGCCAAGAGATCTCCTTTTCGCAGTACAGGAAGTGGAATGGAAATGTTTCCGCTCTATTTAAAACGGCTGCGCATAGCTATTTAAAAACGGATTACATACAGGATGAAGGGTTTGATATCGGTTATCCGGCTCTAACAATGGATGTTTCGTTTGCAAAAGCAAAAATAGGTTCGATCTCCTACGTTTATTTTCATCCCGAAAAGAATATATCCTGGGAAACTAAGGGTTATTACAATTACATTGACCATGCCATGGATGATACCCAGCGGCCAAAGGAGACGGTTCCTATGCACATGGATATGCCGGGGAACTCAAAGACAATGGGTGCTTATTCCGCTTTGACGTACCAGCCCTCTTTAAAGCATCATATCAAAGCAAGGCTTGATGGGTTTAATAATCAGCTGAGTGCCGAGATGACCATGTATCCCGATGATGGAGCAGCCATGTTTATGTATACGTTGCCAGACCTGGCGCGGACCGATATCGGGCTGAATCTGTCCGATGACATCAGTTTGAATGACCAGTTTAATCTGCAGATCGGCGGTAGGTTTGACTATGCGCACGATTATATTTTCAGCGAGGTAGGTAAGGAGCAACTCTCGGGCATGTTTCCCGGTGATCTTAGTCGCAATCGTTTTTTGACTAATCTGAATCTTGAATTGGGATATACCCTGAGTCATGCCTGGAAATTCTCTGCAGAAGTTGCCCGTGCAGCACGTTCCTCTACACTTCAGGAAGCGTATAGCTTTTATATTTACAACCGGCTGGATGGATACGATTATATCGGAAACCCGGATTTAAAGCAGGAACAATCCACGAATATCAACTTAAGTACCCGTTTTCATAGCGCGCATTTCGTTGCAGAGATTAGTGGATTTGGTTATTTTTTCAACAATTATATCACAGGCAGTTTATTGGATGGGTATAGTGTGATGACCATCGGCGCAAATGGGGTAAAACATTACGTCAGCCTTCCATCCGCTAAATTAGTTGGCGCAGAGCTGGCGTTGAAATGGTCGCCAGTAGAAAATCTGATCCTGACCAGTTTGAATACCTATACCAGGGGTTCCGACAACCAGGGGAACGGCTTGCCGATGATTGCACCGCTGAAGACGGTAAATGCGGTGCTTTATAACTTAAAAAAGGTGTCTTTGCAGGCCGAATCAATTAGCTATGCCGCACAAAACAATGTGAACACCGCGGTTTATGGGGAAACTTCTACGCCATCATCAACGATCCTGAATTTAAATATAAGTAAGGAGTTTAAGTTTAAAGGATCTCCGGTTTTAAGAGCAAATGCTGGAGTAGATAATGTATTGGATCGTGAATATGTGCAGCACCTGGATATCATGAAGATTGCAAGGCCCGGGCGCAATTTCTTATTCCGGATGACGGCTCTGTTTTAACCGGGTTATTTTTAATTTAATTTATTTGATAACATGAAAAATTATAGATTACTATTTCTTCTGATTTGTGGGATGACAGTGTTGTCTCTACAAGTGAAAGCTTCCTCTGGAGTTCATCCTATTTTGAAAGGTACTAGAGTTGTAGCAGCTACATTGTTGGATACACTTAAAGCGGATACGAAAGACCCGGTTTGTGGAATGCCCGTTAAAAAGGGGAGTACTTTGACGGTATTGTATAAGGATAAAGTATATGGCTTTTGTACCAGATCATGTAAAGCCTCTTTTTCAAAGCAGCCTGAAAAGTTTGTAAAAGTTAAAGCCAAGAAGTAATTTGGTTATTAATGATAGGGTAAAAAATGCAGTATAAATCTGGTATAAGTCCGACTTAAAGTACCTACAGTCGGACTTATATCGGATTCATACTAGTATCATACTGTAATCTTTTATATTCAAATAGCTACGATTGACAGAGGTTTACCTTTACAATAGGAAAGATATAAACGGATTTCCCTTTACATTAAAAACAAGTGTTGCCTATTTAGACTTACCTCTTTAGAAGAATTTTTGATTCTTTAATGGACTTCTCCAAAATGGATACTAAATACGTTATGAACGATTACAGAAAAACAAGTACAGGACAAACAATAGGAAGAGTAATTCTTGGTGCATTTTTGATTTTTGCAGGTACAGGACACCTTACCTGGTCGAGGGTTGAATTTTTAGCACAGGTACCAAAGTGGCTACCCTTATCTGGTGATCTTGTTGTTGTCTTGTCAGGGATTGTAGAAATTCTACTCGGCTTAAGTTTAATTGTCTTATCAAAACAGCGGGTACTTGTTGGTTGGGTTGTAGCCTCATTCTTTGTACTCGTTTTTCCGGGAAATATCTCTCAGTACATCACGCATACGGATGCGTTTGGGTTAAACTCAGATTTGTCGCGTGGGATCAGGTTGTTGTTTCAACCGGTGTTGGTAGTTTGGGCATTGTGGTGTACAAATGCCTGGAAAGCTTGGAGGGGGCGCTAACAAACATATTATCTAAATAAATTTTATTCTAAGGAAAATAAGTTATTTTAGATAAATAATCTATTAGATGAAATCCTGGCCAATACTTATCAACTTATCACTTTATTTAAATGCAAAAAGACAACCCAGAAGCAAAATCACTGCATGACCTATATCTGCATTTAAACCTGCCGGTTGAATTAATACAAGCTTCAGAAGGCTTTACTATCCTTAACCTGAAGGACGTTGGGTTTAAGCTTCCATACGAATCACCTTCCTTTCGTCCGGATTATTTCTCTTTCCTCTTCATAAAGGATGGAACAGGAAAATATACGATTGATGAACATTCGTTTCAGGCAGGACCTCATTCCATTTATTTTACCAATCCAAGCAATTATAGAACGTTTAGCTGGGAAAACATAGAAGAAATTTACCTGATTACATTTGATGAAGCATTTTTGAAGAAATACATTAACAAAGACATATTTCAAGATTTTCCGTTTCTATTGACTGAAACCATTCAGCCTAAAGTAGTGACAGACGATTTTTACCAATCGGTGGAAAATATTTGTCTTCAAATTCAGCAGGAATACATCAGCAATTCATCTTCAAAATACAAAATTATTGGGCATTTGCTAGCAATCTTGCTCTATAA
Source organism: Arcticibacter svalbardensis MN12-7 (assembly GCF_000403135.1). Classification (GTDB taxonomy): domain Bacteria; phylum Bacteroidota; class Bacteroidia; order Sphingobacteriales; family Sphingobacteriaceae; genus Arcticibacter; species Arcticibacter svalbardensis. Next base: position 8,790 of record NZ_AQPN01000109.1, on the reverse strand, counting down.
AATCAAAGCGTATTTTTGGAAAGATTATAACCCGATTTACGAAGGAAATAGAAGTTCTCAAATCGTTAAATCGTTCAAACAATTATTAGAGAAACATTACCGTGATTTGAGCTCTGGTAAAGCAGATACTACTTTTAGGGTTCAGGATTATGCAAGCGCACAAAACTTAAATTCCAATTATCTGAGCAATGTTATTAAAAGCAAAACAGGGAAGCCTATTGCAGTTTGGATTGCTGATAAAACCATTGCTGAGGCTAAGTCGCTGCTACAAAATTCCACTTTATCAATTAAGGAAATCACATACAAATTAGGATTTTCAGAAACTGCACATTTTAGTAATTTCTTTAAGAAACATACCCATACTTCCCCTATTGAATATCGAAAAACTGATAATCTGTGAAACTTACAAGTAATGCTGTATTCCTGGCAACATGTGAGGGATAAGTCAGCGGTACATTTGTTCTATCAACCTTTAAATGATAAACAGATGAGAAATTTAAATAACAAAGTAATTCTTGTAACAGGAGCTTCAAAAGGTATAGGGGCAGAAATTGCTAAAAGATTCGCTACAGAAAACGCAAGTGTTATTGTGAACTATGCTGGCAGTAAAGCAGATGCAGAGCGCGTTGTAGAATCCATAAAGAACAATGGTGGCGATGCTATTGCGATACAAGCCGATGTAAGTAACCCCAAAGATGTAAAATCGCTTTTTGACCAGGCCATTGCGCATTATGGAAAGATTGACGTGTTGGTAAACAACGCCGGAGTCATGATTACAAAACTCATTAAAGACACAACAGACGAAGATTTTATCCGTCAGTTTGATATTAACGTCAGAGGAGTTTTCAATACACTTCGTGAAGCCGCAACCCGATTGGCAGACAATGGAAGTATTATTAACTTTTCCAGTACGGTAAACCGTTTGATGTTGCCAACTTACGGAACTTATGTGGCTACAAAATCAGCTGTTGAGCAACTGACACGGGTTTTTTCAAGAGAAATAGGTGGTAGAGGCATCAATGTGAATTCTGTTTCGCCTGGTCCAACCGCTACAGCCTTATTTTTAAATGGGAAACCGCAGGAAGCAATTGATCGTTTGGCATCGATGAACCCTTTTGGAAGAATTGGCGAACCTAATGACATCGCAGGAGTAATTGTATTTCTTGCAAGCGATGAAGCCAAATGGATCAACGCACAGAATATTGGCGTAAATGGAGGAATGGCTTAATAGAAATCTAAATAAGAAAATCAACATGAACACATTAGTAAATAAAACAGCCTTAATTACTGGCTCTGCAAGGGGATTAGGAAAAGCCATAGCCAAACGCTATGCTGCACTTGGAGCTAATATTGTAATCAATTATTCAAAAGACAAAACTTCGGCAGATGAAGTAGTTTCGAACATCACTGCAATGGGCGTGAAGGTTATCGCCATTCAGGCAGATGTAAGCAAAGTTGCCGATATTGAAAGCCTTTTTGATGAAGCCAAAAAAGCATTCGGAAAAATAGACATTGTTGTCGCTAATGCAGGTATGGAAATGGTTGAAACACCTGTAACGCAATTCACCGAAGAGCAGTTTGACCGTTTGTTTAGCATCAACACCAAAGGTGCATATTTTACTATGCAACAAGCTGCTAAAAATGTAGAAGACAACGGACGCATCATCTACATCGCATCCAGTACTACTGCTTTTCCTGTTCAGGGTATGGCAGTTTATGGGGGGAGCAAAATTACACCCAGATATATGGTAGATGTGCTTTCCAAAGAAATTGGACATCGGGGCGTAACCGTTAATTCCATTATTCCGTTTGCCGTTGATCATTCAGGCATCTTTGCGGAAGCGGATAGTTATCCAGAACTGAGAAAATCTTTGCTGGATAGTTGCCCCATGGGAAGATTGGCAGAGGTAGAGGATGTAGCTGATGTTGCTGAGTTTTTTGCAAGCCATCTATCTTCGTTCGTAAATGGTCAGCATTTGTTAGTTAATGGTGGTGCTAATCAATAATCATTTAACAATAATATAAAGGATAAATATTATTTTGTTGCTCGCCGGTAGTTTATCTGCCTGCGGGCAACTTTATAAGAACCATTCACATCAAAAAGCTACAAGTTGTAGCTTTTTATACGTTTTATTACATTCATATAAATAATTTCAGAAATAAATTGATCTTTTCTAATTTAAAAGAGACTCCAATTTTAAATGAACTGGTAGAAGAAGATGATTGTATCGTAGCATCTTACGCTAAAACGATTAAAAGTGACCCTAAATTTTATGTATTACCGAAGAAAATGGTAATTACCCCTGATTCATCATATATTGAGTTTGATTTGATTAATAAGTATAAGCTAAAATTGAGCTGAAAATTTACTTTGTTCAATGAGGGTGCGAAAGATGCAAATGGTGCGATTCCATCGGGAAAACGTTCTACGTTTGTTTTGATTAAAGAAAATTGACAATTGGGGTTCTGTTTTGGTTTTGCCTTAAACGTTTTAGGTTAATGATTAAGCAAATTATTTCTAGCTCAATCCCTAGGGTTTTATAGCTCAAAACGAGTACTTTTTAGGCTATATTTACATATACATTGAGCTTGAATAGAAAATTCATGAAGGGTAGTAGTACCGAAATCTTAAAGTTCATCAAAGAACATCCCTTGCAATCCTCTAAAGAAATACATGAGGGTATTAAATCTGTGAGGGCAAATTCTACCCTAAAGCGTCAGTTAACTAAACTTATTGACGGTAATTTTATTGAATCCGAAGGAAAAGGTAAAGGAACAAAATATTTATTAAGTCCATTATATAATTTATTATATGATGTTGATATTGAACAATACCTTGAATAAGAAATAGATGAGCTTGAAATAAAGGAAAGCTTAAATTTATCTCTAACAGAAGAGGTTTTGGACAGTGTATCATTGTTTATAAAAGCTGAAGAGGACTTTCTCCAATTACTTCAAAATGAACTCGCTACTATGGGCGCTTTTAAGATTTTTGCAGGTACTGGTCATCTAACCTGATCGAGGTGGAATATTTAGCTCAATTCCCTGAGTGGTTACCTTTGTCTGGTGATCTTGTTGTTGTATTGTTTGAGATAAGAATAGTAATAAATGAGAAAATAAATATCACATTGTTCACCATTTAATCATGTTTTGTTTCGATATTGGACTTTTTAAAGTAAAATATTTTTGATACAATTATTTAACCTATAACAACAATAAGCTAGCTAAAAGTTTATCTTTTAGTTTGCTAGCTTTTATAAGAGACCTAATCTTATTATTTAAATTATTTTGAAAAAATTAAAAGACAATCATTTCGGTGGAAGCTGGACAGAACAGAAAGTTATTATCCTTGAAAAGTATGCCAAAGCATATTTACAAATCATGAAAGGTAAACCGTGGAAGGTATTGTATTTTGATGGTTTTGCAGGGACGGGTGATATTGTAATTGAAGGAGATATTGAAGATAATATAATCAAAGGGGCTTCAAAAAGAATAGTATCTATAAATAATCCAATACCATTTGATATATGTTATTTTGTGGAAAAAGATTCTATTAAAGCTTCAAAGCTTAAATCAGCTTTACATTTTATTAGAAAGGAAAATGTGCATGTAGTCTCAGACGACTGTAATGAGAAGATAAAAAAAATGGCTGAGTTTCTTCAGAATAATAACTACAAAGCTTTAGTATTTATAGATCCTTTTGGCATAAATCTGGATTGGGCTTCAATTGAAATTCTGAGAGGATTAGGTGTTGATTTATGGATATTAGCCCCGACCGGATTAGGAGTTAACCGAATGCTGGAAAATAAAGCAAATTTACCTGAATCTTGGTGGTTAAGATTAGAACGTTTTTTTGGTGTGAATCGAAAATTGATTTTAAATACTATGTATAAAGAATATGTTGACCCTGACCTTTTTGGAGGTATTACTAAGAGGACAATTAAAGTTACAAAGGCTACATCGAAAATATTTGAAATGTATCAAGGTAGGATGAAGACTGTATTTAACTATACTTCAGATCCATATATTATAATCAATAGAAACAATTCTGTCATGTATCATTTTTTCCTTGCATCTGACAACCAAACGGCAATAAATATTGCCAACGATATAGTTCGTCCTTATAATGACTTATTAGACTACCGTTAAAGAAATTAACGGCATCTGGCGGTATATCTGCCCATCGAGTTGACATCCGCCTTTAGCATGCTCTGGATGGTCCGAATCAATAGTAGGATCTGTTTGATCAATATTGAATTTTGGTTTACCCCATTGCTTGAAAAAAAACGCTATGTTTTGTTTTTGGCATAATACTTTAATTGTATCTACCCATTCTTTTTTTAAAGGTCTGGCTTTATGACCTGATTCTCCTCCAACAATCACCCAATTGATTTTAGATAAATTCATTTTATCTATTGATCCAATTAATGGCTCTATCGATAGGAATTTAGTTTTTGCACCTGTTTTGGATAAATCATCTATACGATATGTGTATGCCTGGTTCTCCACTGAGACTCCCATCCATATATTAGCAGACCAGTTAAGTTGTTTCGAAATTAAAGCTAATCTTTCTGAACGTTTTGTAAGAACTTGATAAGTATGTTGAGGAGTTGCATTCATGACCTTGAAAACTGCCTGGATAAATTCTAACGGTACATCATCATGAAATAAATCACTCATAGAATTTACAAATACAACTTTAGGTTTTTTCCATGTAAAAGGAGTGTTTAAGTATTCTGGATGAGTTCTTAGTTTAAATCCGTTAGCATATTTCTCTATTCCCATAGATTTTAGCCGTTTAGACATAATTTCCGCATAGCAGAATTTGCACCCTGGGCTAACCTTATTACATCCAGTTACTGGATTCCAGGTTAATTCGGTCCATTCAATATTTGATTGTGCCATAATTGCTAATTAATTTAGTATTTACTAAGGTAGACAAATGTATTTAAATATTTGTTTTGTTATAGTTATTTTCTTTTCCCTTTTGATACATTAGTATTGATTTGGAAAGCAAGGTCTATAAGTTCAAACATTGACTAAAGCTGATGTAAAATATTAAGAATTGAAGTTCAATATTTACATCCTCAGACTTTAACATTATTCAAACTACTATAAACCTTCTTCAACATATAACCTTTAACTAATCCCCCAAACTCCTTATCATCCATCATTTTAGAGAAAATATCCTGATTCTGCTCCATACGATTGATAAGCTTCTCCATGAAAATATCATCAAAGCAAAATTTAAAGTTTTCAATCGTATTCGTTTTAGCTTGTTGGGTTAACTTTTTATCAGCAACTAATTCTGCTTCTATCTGATCAAAGAATAACTTATCTGCATCATTAAATTCTGTTGAAAATCTTTTATTTAGAACCTCGATGATTTCAGACAATGCGGCGCGTTCGTCTTTATTCATCCTTATTCCAGCTTCATTTCCACCATCAAGACCATAAGTTTCTATATCTTCCATTGCAATGTTCGTGGTGCTGATACGCTGGAGCCTGTAATACTCTAATGAAACTTCGTCACCTAGTTTGAACTTGTCACCACTATTACGAGGTAAGGTTCTTAGCAGGTATTTGCAATAGGTAAAAAGCTTTTCTAAATTAATATCTGTGAAAGGCATTATCTGAGTGAGAAATGAATATAATCTTACAAAAGATTGAACTGAATTTTTGAAGCCCTCCTTAGTAGATTCGGTATTAATCAAATCATCTTTAGTATTTTCTGCAGGCAATTGCTTATATCGGTCAATTGCAGGCCCCATGTAAGCATACAGTTTCTTTTGTTCGCTTACTGAGAATGCTTTTGCAGATTTAAAATAAACGTTACAGAAATTATCAACTTCGCTTTCCCAAATAACCTGTGCCTTTTTTATCTCAGTTTGTAGATCATATAAATGATTTGGGTCAGTCGTGTTTTCAACAGTAGTTACTTCGCAGTATGGCTGAAAGGAAGTTAAAATATCATCAACCTCATTTGCAAAGTCAAGTACAAATGTATCTTCCTTACCTGGGTACATGCGGTTTAAACGTGAAAGTGTTTGCACTGCTTTAACCCCAGACAATTTTTTATCTACATACATGGTATGAAGCAAGGGCTGATCAAAACCAGTTTGATATTTGTCAGCTACAAGCAGTAATTGGAATTCGTTAGTATTGAACTTTTTAGGGACTTCTTTTTCCTTGAAACCGTTCAGCTCAACTTCTGAAACACCTTCAGGATATTCATCATATATTACTTTTCCTGAAAAGGCCACGATTGTTTTGATATCAGTATATCCTTTGTCTTTAATATAATTGTCAAATTCTTTCTTATATCGCACTGCATGTAGGCGGGAGCTAGTAACCACCATAGCCTTTGCTTTTCCACCAATCTTTTTAGAAACGATTTGTCTGAAATGTTCAACAATCACTTCTGTTTTTTGCGACAGATTATGTGGGTGCAATGATAAAAAACGTGCAATTGCAGTTGCTGCTTGTTTCTTATTTACATTAGGATCGTCTTCAATTTGCTTCGAAAGCTTAAAAAAGGTTTTATATGTGGTATAGTTGTTTAAAACATCTAATATGAATCCTTCCTCAATAGCTTGTTTCATTGAATAAACATGAAAAGCCCTTGGCTTGCCATTTTGATTCATTGTTCCAAATACCTCTATGGTTTTTGACTTAGGGGTTGCTGTAAAAGCGAAAAAACTTAAATTATCTTGTTTGCCTCTGGCTTGCATAGATTTTCTTATTTCATCTTCTGCATCTTCATCTAAACCATTGTAAGCTTCTTCTTTTTCAGCTTCTTCTAACGATTTATTCGCTAATACTTCCTTTAATTTTTTGCTAGCTTCTCCACCCTGTGATGAATGTGCTTCATCAATGATTACTGCATATTTACGATTTGGCAAGGTTCCAATTTTATCTAAGATAAAAGGGAATTTTTGAAGTGTCGTTATAATAATATTAGATCCAGAAGCAATGGAATCAGCCAATTGTTGGGAATCTTTATCTATTTTTTGTACTACACCCTGTTTGTGATCAAATTGGTAAATCGTATTTTGCAATTGATTATCTAATACTTTCCTATCCGTGATTACAATAACAGAATCAAAAATGCGGTTATTACTGTTATCATGTAGGCTGGATAACCGGTAAGATAGCCAGGCAATTGAATTGGATTTTCCTGAGCCTGCAGAATGTTGTATAAGATAATTTTTACCAGCGCCATTTACTTTTGCATCTTCCTCAAGTTTGCGGACAACCTGTAATTGATGGTATCGAGGAAATACAATGGTTTCTTTAACTTTTGTAATACCATTAAAATTATATTCTTCCACACTTAAGTGAAGAAACTTCCCTACAATATCCATAAAGCTATCTTTAGCCCAAACATATTCCCACAGATAGGAGGTGCGGTAGCCATCTTTGTTAAGAGGATTACCAGCACCATTATCTCTCCCTAAATTAAAAGGGAGGTAACGAGTGTTTTTACCGTCTAATTTAGTGGTCATTGAACATTCATCAGCATCAACGGCAAAATGAACTAGTGTACGTTTTTTAAATTGGAATATAGGTTCAGATGGCTCGCGGTCGTATACATATTGCTTTTTTGCATTACTTATATCCTGACCTGTAAACTGGTTTTTAAGTTCAATAGTTGCGATTGGCAATCCATTAAGACTTAAAACCATATCGAGTGAATTGTTGCCTTTTCGTTCGTAAAATAATTGTCTTGTTATAGATAAATGATTTATGGTATATAGATACTCTGCATTTGGATTTAATGAGGATTCAGGTTTTAGAAAGCTCATTTTGAATTTGACACCGTAATCAGTAAAACCATTACGAATAACGTCTAGTGTTCCTCGTATGTCTAATTCTTTGATAAGGCGCTGAATTACTTTTTTATCTATATCAGTTTTGTGGATAAGGGAAATTTTACTCCATTCTTTCGGCTGTGAACATTTTAAAAAATCGGTGATATAAATAGGAAACAAACCTAGATTTACATCAAAGTCGTTCGAGTAGCCTTTAATATAACCGCCATCGTTTAATAATGATTCTTCTATTGCTGCTTCGAACGTGTGTTCGGTATGGATACCACTTGCCATTTATGAGATTTTGTTGAATTTTTGTTATAATTAATAGGCCAAATTAATAGGGATAAGTCTTTCATTAAATGGTGTTTTCTAATATTAGCGGAGTATAAAATTTTCCAATAATTTCATCTCTCACATCTACCTTACCTGTCACCACTTCAGATATTAACGCTGTTTTATACTCTCCTAAGAATTCAATTTCTTGTTTGTTTTTTATGACAAGTGAATTAATTCTTTCTATTTGATCTTTTATATATACTACAATTTCTTGTTGCTCCGTAATATCAAGAGATAAGGGGAATTGTAATTTACTCATCTCACCCATAGATAACGCTGGCTGCGCAGATCCTTTCACTAATAAGTCAATTTCCCCAAGTTGTTTAAGATTCAAAAGTTGAAAATGAATTAATTCAAGACAATACTTAGATGTATCAACCGTAAGTTTTAATGTGTTTCCAGAAACTAATGAAGGTTTGTTCAATTCTGGTAAAATTCCAGACATGCCAAAATTAGCTCCTATCTTAGAAATGATTATATCATTTGTCTTACACTCGCTCCTTTTTACAGATTGAAAATGTTCGTTTGTAATCATTCTGAAGTTTCGATGTATGTAGAATTTACCACTGGTAATAAATCCGCTGTCTATAACATAGACATCACCATCATTTACAAAATGTTCAGTTTTGAGATTGGATGG
>NZ_AQPN01000108.1 GCF_000403135.1 Arcticibacter svalbardensis MN12-7 | reverse complement strand
AGCATTGGTTAAACGGATATCTTGTATTACAGTATAAACGAGGTTCTAAACAATTCACCGACCTGGTGGCGATTAGTAAATATAAAGATTGGCCTAATTTCGGAATGGCGCAAAAGGGAAGAATCCTCTTGCAAGATCATGGTGATGCGGTATCATTCAAAAGTATTAAGATCAAAAACTTAAAATAAACAAGCCATCATGGATCAAACAAGAAGAACATTTATTAAACAATCAGTTGTTGCAACGGCAGGTGTTTATTTAGGGACTATGGGATTAAGTGCTAAAAGTTACGGAAGAATAATAGGTGCTAATGACCGGGTACAGATTGCAGCGGTAGGCTTTTCAGATCGATTTAAAAATTCGCTGTTTCCTTCATTTCTTAATCATAATAAAGAATTGAATTTTGACCTTGTGGCCGTTTCTGATCTTTGGAAACTGCGAAGAGAAGAGGGACAGTCCTTTTTAAAAGAAAAAATGGGCCATGATATCAAGGCTTATCGCAACAATGATGAGTTATATAATATGAAAGGACTGGATGCGGTGATCATTGGAACATCAGACTTTCAGCATGCTTTACACGCTATAGAAGCAGTTAATGCCCATTGTGATGCCTATGTAGAAAAGCCTTTTGCTGAAACCATGGCCGATAATAGGGCAGCTTTAAAGGCAATTAAAGCCACAGACCGGATTGTGCAAATAGGTTCTCAACGAAGAAGTGGCACCAATTATAAAGCAGCAGAACAATTTATTAAAGCGGGTAAGTTTGGCGATATCACCATGGTCGAACTCTCCTGGAATGTCAATCAACCGGGCAGGTGGCGACGTCCCGATCTGGTAGCCAAATGTAAAGAAGAGGATACCGACTGGAAACGGTTTTTAATGAACCGGCCTTATGAGGAATGGGATCCCCGGAAATATCTGGAGTATCGTTTATTCTGGCCCTATTCATCAGGTATGCCTGGTCAATGGATGTCTCACCAAATAGATACCGTACACTGGTTTACGGGTTTAAAACACCCTAGAAGTGTGGTGGCAAACGGAGGGATTTATAAATGGAAAGATGGACGGAGGAATTGGGATACCACTACTGCCGTATTTGACTATGGTAAAGAAGAGGATCCTGAAAATGGATTTCAGGTTACTTTTAGTTCAAGAATGCATAATGGAGATGAAAGGCCTGCAGAAATATATTATTCCAATGGAGGAGAACTGAACCTGATTACGAATACAATTTCACCAAGGGGAGGATTAACGGAGCAGATGGCGGCAGCAATGGGGATGAAAGCGAACCTGCTTCCGGAAATCAATTTAACAGAAACAGTAGAAAAAGCGGTTGCTTCAGCGAATACGGGTGCTGATGTGCTGACATCCAATCATATGCGAAACTGGATGGAATGTATCCGAAGCAGAAAACAGCCCAATGCTCCTGTTGAAGCTGGTTATTATCACTCCATAGCAAACATAATGACCAACGCTGCAGTACGAACCGGAGCAAAAGCAACCTTTGATTCTAAAAACCAGGAAGTGGTAGCGAATGGCTCGGTATTTACATATTAGTGCTAATTAAAGTACTAAACCAGCTACCGGAAAATGAAGTCAAACAGGTATAGTATGCCTGACACAAGAGGTATGCGCTTTTTGCTTTAAATTAAATAAACTATGATAGGAAACATGAATTGCCGTTAGAAGTGTCAGGTTAATTACCTTTATCTTACCAAGTGTTTATATATTCGTATTCGCTATGCAATTATCCTCTTACATCAATCAAATTTTACCACTAGCAGACATAACCAATAGGGCAATAGAAAGCGCATTTGTTCCCGTTAAATTCAGCAAAACGCAGATTCTCATTCCAGAAGGTAAAATTTCTAAAGAGATGTTTTTTATTGAAAAAGGATTAGCACGTATATATTATTACAATGAGTCTGGCAAAGATATAACCTACAGCTTCTTTACCGAAGGAATGATGCTTACCGTTGCAGAGAGCTTTTTTGGTCAGTTACCTTCCAGGTACAACATTGAAAGTTTAGAGGATTGCGAAATGAGAAAGATCACCTATACTGATTTTGAGATGCTGCTAAAAACCTATCCTGAAACCGAAAAGGTTAAAAGTCAGGGCTTATTGGAATTCCTACTTAAAGCGACTGACCGTATCGTCACCCTGCAGTTCCTGTCTGCTCAGGAACGTTATGATCTCCTTATGAAAAACTACCCTTCTATTATTCTACGCGCCTCATTAGGTCATATAGCTTCGTATCTGGGCATTACTCAGGAAACTTTAAGCAGAATAAGGGCGAAAAAGTAAGGATGCAAGCCTGTGCTCATATTAATATTTGATCTAGATCAAAAGCTTATACTTTATTAATAGCTTACTTTGTCAATTATAAAGTGTTACCATTGACAAGTAATGAAATCGAGCGCAGTATTATTCCTATTGATTGCCTTTACATTCTCTCCTTTTGTTTTGTCCGCACAAAATAGAGCCGCCCCTTCCTTAGAAGAGTTAATTGACAAAGCTTTACTCAAAGACCATGTACTTGCTAACAAAAAATTAGATATAGAATCTTCCAATCTTGAATTAAAGCAACTAAAGGAGGTATATCTTCCTACAGCAGATATTTCAGGTAAATATGCATTTCTGGCCAATTCTGCTGAGTTGGGAATTCCTGCCTCAAGTTTTTCTCTAAACGGAGCAGCTATCAATCTTCCTGATATAAACGCTGGTTTTAGTAGTCAGGCTAATTTATTTAAGACCGATCTAACGGTAAGCGCTTTGCTTTATACCGGAGGAAAAGTTCCCGCTCTTAAAAAAGCATTAAAGGAAAAAACTAAAGCCCAGACTGCTTTATTAGAAACCGACCGTCAGCAGATCATCACAGATGTTAGTAAAGCCTATGATCAGTTAGCACTATTGAAACAGGTTAAAATTGTATTGGACGAAAGTCAGGATCGCCTGGACATCAATGCTAAAACTGCCGATAAAGCATTAGGTTATGGTCTGATAACCAAATACGAACATCAAAAGATTGAAGTAGCTAAAGCACAGTTGAGCTCTCGTAGATTGGAATATGAAGGAAAGAAAAACCTAATTTTACACCAACTTGAGATGTTTACTGGGGTAGAAATTGAGCGATTAGCTGCCATAGACAACGAACTACTCTCTTTCAATCTACTTGATGCCGGTCAGTCTGTCCAAAACAGGCCCGAAATGAAAGCATTAAACTTCAGTATCGCAGCTTATGAATATAAAGTTAAAGCTGCTCAAACATGGTGGATCCCTAAGATTCAGGCCGCTTCCTCCCTTGGCTATCTCAATATTTTCAATACCAAATTAACAGGTAAAGAAGCCCTGCCAATTGTAGGTGTCCTTAACCTGCGAGCCGACAAGTTTGAGATCGTTCCTAATTTCAACATAGGAGTAGGCTTTAAATGGGATATCTTTACTGGATTTAAAGGAGAAAGGGACGTTCAACATGCCAGGATTGATGTCAGAAAAGCTGAAAATGAAAAGGTAGATGCCGAAGAAAAGCTTAATCTTCTTTTACTGAAAACTAAAACCGACTTTAGTAACGCAGTTGCAGAAATACAAGTAAAGGAAAAGGAAAAACAAATAGCCGGAAATGCATTAGAGCAGGCAGGTAAAGAATTTAAACTGGGATTGATTAAAGCAGCGGATTTAATAGGTGCTGAAACTGATTATCAAAATGCAGCCTTACAAAAATTGCAAGCGGTATTTAACCAACGTCAGGCGGCATTAGAATTACTAAAAGCAACAGGAAGTCTGACAAAAGCCAGCATTCATTAGCAATCTAAATATTTTAGTTTTTAAACAACTATCTGCAAGTTAATGATACACCCGGCTTTAATTTTAAAAGCCTGTTTTATAAAATATAAAATTTAATGACTCATTCCACCCAAAATATTGAAAATAGAGAGGAGTCTACCAAGTGAAGATTATAAAATACAATAGGCTCGATTTTTTTTTTAGCGTGTGGTCTGAAATATAAAAAGATGAATATAACTCTTAACCCTTACATCGTATAACATCGGTTATCAATAAATAAATACTTCTAAAAAGATGAAAACAGTATATAAAATAGTTGTCCTACTCTTCCTAGTATCAACCATTTTTAGTTGTACTACTAAAAAGAACAAACCTCTTGAAGGAAAAATTAAAAGAGAGCTCATTGGTTTCGCCCCAAAAGTAACCGGTAGGATCCTTGAAATATACGTTAAAGAAGGCGACCTGATAAAAAAAGGCGATACGCTGGCTATGCTGGACGTACCCGAAGTTCACGCTAAATTATCCCAGGCCAAGGGTGTTTTAAAAGCGGCCAGCGCACAGCGCGATCTCGCAAAAAATGGAGCGACTGCCAACCAGCTTACCCAGTTAAGGGCCAAACAATCTGGTATTAAAGAACAATTTAAGTTTGCTCAGAAATCTTATGCCCGTGCAAAAGGAATGTTTGCCGACAGTATGATGACCGCACAGGCCTTTGACGAAACTACCGCTAAATATTTAGGTGCTAAAGCACAATATGACGCAGTTAACGCAGAAATGAATGAAGCTACTAAGGGCGTGCGCACCGAAAGCCAGACTGCTGCCCAAGGTCAGAAAGATCAGGCATTAGGCGTTGTGCAAGAAGTGGAAGTGGCTTACTCTGAAAGATATATTATCGCTACAAATGAGATGCTTTTAGAGACGATCAGTCTCCATGAAGGAGAATTAGCTACCGCTGGATACACCCTTTTTAATGGATACCAGCCCCTCACGACCTATTTCCGCTTTACCATTCCTGAAAGTAAAATTGGAAATTATAAAAGAGGGCAGGCCATTACAATTCATGTCCCCTATGCTAAAACCGATATTAACGGAAAAATTGTTACCATCAAACAGTTGGCCCGCTACGCAGATATCACTGCTGCATACCCTGATTATCAGATTGAAGAAGCTATTTACGAACTAAAAATTGTTCCATCTGACGAGGATAAAGTCGAAAACCTATTGGTAAATGCGACCATAACGTTAAACTAAAAAGATGAGAAACTTTTTCTATTTACTCAGAAGAGAGTTTAGGCTCTTTTTTAAAGACACCACCTTGATGTCTGTTTTTCTTGTTGCCCCCATTATTTATGCGGTCATGTTTGGTTTTGTATATAAGTCGGGTAAGGTAGAGCATCTTCCTCTTATCGTGGTCGATCTCGACAATACACCTCTGAGCAACCAGCTGATTGACCTGCTTAATGACAATGAAAAACTACATGTGATCCTCATCAAACACGATAATCTAGGCACCACAGAAGCAATGATCGAACATCAGGCCGTTGCTACTGTCGTCATTCCCGATCGTTTTGAGGCCTCTATCTTACAAAAAAACTATCCTGAAATAAATACATATATCAATACCACTAATTTGCTTACAGCCAATATGGCTTCGCAAGGCTTACAGGCAACAATTGGGACTTTTAGTGCCGGTATTAATATGCAGGGCTTAAAGAAAAAGGGTATGAATGCCGAGCAGGCTTCCACCCAATACGAACCCTTCAAAGCGAATTACATCAAGCTTTTTAATGAAACTGGCAACTATTTTACCTTTATGTGGCCGGGAGTACTCGCTGTTGTGCTGCAACAGGTAATCCTGCTTGGTCTTGCAGTAAGCTTTTCACGCGAGTATGAAAACAATACTTTTAATTCTGAACTGCTCCGCAATACAGGATCTGCTTTTGTAGCCATGATGGTAAAAATATTGCCCTTTTGGATCATGTCCACCTTCATTCTACTTACCTATTATATTTTCCATCATATTTTTCATGCACCCATTCCTAGTCCATTGGGCAATTTTGTGGTCACAACCGGGTTGTTTATCGTAGCGACTTCTTTTCTGGGAGTGCTGGTCAGTGCCATGTTCCCTAATTCATTAAAGGCTACGCAGGTTCTGATGTTACTTTCCATGCCTGCTTTCATCATTGGAGGATATACCTGGCCTAAAGAGGCGATGCCTATGGGAGTGCAATGGCTGGCAAACGCGCTTCCTTTAACGCCTTTTCTCGATGCCCACAAGGTGATGCTCTTAGAAAAGGGCACGCTAAGTAATGTATCCTCTTCTCTGATTCATCTGTGCATCCTCATTCTGGTTTATGGAATTATGGCCTTTTCTACCATTCAATTTAAAATATGGCGGGCCAGAAAGAATTTTGCTGAAGCAATCAATGGCGATTCTGAATGAGGTGATTTTTTATCCTGGCATGTAATATAACCGTTATAATAGCGTATATTTTTATGGTTATTTATTAATTTTACAACCAGAATATCAATAGCGCGCTCCCATGAAATATCTGTGTACCTGTATGTTGTGTATATTATCGTTTCTGACGCAGGCTCAGGTTAAATTACTAAGTCTGAATGATCTTGATACGCGATTAGCCCAGGGAAAGGATACCACTTATGTAATCAACTTCTGGGCAACCTGGTGTGCTCCTTGTGTGGCCGAACTTCCACATTTCGAAAAGCTGCAACAAGAAAATAAAACCAGTCCGCTAAAGGTAATCCTAATTAGTGTGGACTCTAAATCTAAGATCCTTACCCTTGTTGATCCCTTTATAAAAAAACAACAGCTTAAATCAGAAGTTTATGTTTTCGAAGAGCCTGACCAGCAGGTGTATATTGATCATATAAATAAAAATTGGACCGGATCTATTCCCGCTACCCTGGTGGTTAATACCGCAAGGGCAACATGCCATTTTTATGAAAAGGAATTTGAATATGAAGAACTTAGAAAAATAACCATAAAGACGAATTGATATGAAAAAGACCATTCTAACATGCCTGCTGTTATTTACCGGGTATTTAACTGTAAAGGCTTACCTGGTTTCTCAAAGAGCTAATGCTTCTCGTATTGAAGTTAACGCAATGGCTGAGGGATATTCCGTTGGCTCTGTAGTTGAAGACTTTACATTAAAAAATGTCGATAACAAAGACGTTAAACTATCAGATTACAGTACGGCAAAGGGATTTATTGTTGTTTTTACCTGCAATACTTGTCCTGTTGCAAAGGCTTATCAGGACCGCGTTGTGGCCCTAAATGCTGAATACGCATCAAAAGGCTATCCTGTTATCGCCATTAACACCAATGATCCCGTTGCATCTCCCGGAGATACCTTTGAAAAAATGCAGGAGCGAGCCAAAGAAAAGAGCTTCTCATTTCCATACCTGCAGGACGTAAACCAGGTAGTAACCAAACAATTTGGCGCTGCCCATACACCCACTGTATTTATTTTGAAAAAAACCGATCAGGGAAATGTGGTAAAGTACATGGGAGCTATAGATAACGATCAGGATGAGAGCAATCCCACACGATCTACATTTGTAAAAAATGCTGTAGATGACTTGATTCAGGGCAAAAGTCCCGCTATAACTACAACCAAAGCGATTGGTTGTTCCGTTAAATGGAAGAAAGCTTAGATCGTAGATAAAGCACCTGCCCCAAAGAAATAACCTCTGATTTTTTCAGGCAGGTGTTTTATTTTAATTCCCTATTAATAATTTGCTGGATCTCAGCAAGAAGTAAACCGCTGCCTCCACCATAATGAAGCACAACAGGGATGTCAAGTCCTAATTCCTCAATCAACGAACGTAAGCTAACCTCATCTATTCCTGCACCTAAAAGAATTAAATTGTAGGAGTTATTCAACATCTTTTCTCTGAGTTCCACTATCGATAGGGCGATATCTCCTTCTCAGGCAGGGTTATTATTAATCAGCCGCAAAACAGTTTTCATAATCTGTTCATGTACACCAATTGCCATGATTTTTATCTTTTCCATTATATCTGCACCTCCATAAGAACCTCCATAATTAAAAATTCAGTAGTTGATTCCGCCTCTAACTGTGCTTCTTCGATATCCCAAATGCCATAACCATCGCGTGTATGCAGTAACTGGTCATTCACTTTAAGGTCCCCTTTCAGCACAAAGAAATAAATACCGTTCCCCTCTTTTTTTAACTTATACACTGCTTTATTACCTTGATCAAATTTTCCCATATGGAACCAGGCATCCTGGTAGATCCACACCCCCTCATCTTCTTTATTGGGCGATACTACCTGTTGTAAAATATTGCGTTGATCCAGTGTATTCAATTTGATCTGGTCATAGCGGGGGGTAACATCCCTTTGATTAGGGAATACCCAGATTTGCAAAAACTTCACCGGTTGACTCGGGTTTTTGTTGTATTCCGTATGGTATATTCCGGTTCCTGCACTCATCACCTGGATCTCACCTCTCCGAATCACTGCTTTATTGCCCATGCTGTCTTCATGCAATAATTCCCCTTCCAGCGGAATGGAAATGATTTCCATATTATCGTGCGGATGAACTCCAAATCCTCGTCCACCATCTACCGTGTCGTCATTCAGCACACGAAGGGCTCCAAAATGAATGCGGTCTTCATTATAATACCCACCAAAGCTGAAGGTTTGAAGACTTTTTAGCCAACCATGATCCGCTGAACCTCTTGTGTCTGCTTTATGCAATACTGATTTTTCCATAACACTATAAAGGTAAGGAACCATGCAGGTTAGCACACTTAACCTAGGTTAAGAACTACTTTTTCTTCAGCAGTCCATTTCTCATTTTACTGAAAAATTCTGGTGTTACGCCAATATAAGAAGCTACTTGTTTTAAAGGAACATGTTCAATCAGACTTGGATATTTAGCACAGAATTGGGTGTATCGTTCTTCTGCCGTCAGACTTAAATTATTTAATACGCGTTCTTGAGAGGCAACGAGTGATTTCTCAATAATAATTCTGAAAAACCGTTCAAACTTAGGGACTTCCTTATATAGTATATCCTGATTCACTTTCGAGAGCTTTAAAACTTTGGAATCCGCTAAGGCTTCAATGTTTAAAATTCCGGGTTTTTGCGAAATCCAGCTGTACATATCTGCTATCCACCAGTTTTTTGGAGCGAAATTCAGTACGTGCTCCAGTCCATTTTTATCGTACGTGTAACCTCTGAGGCAACCTTCATATACGAAAGTAGAATAACGACAAATATCCCCTTCTTGTAAGATGATTTGTTTCCGGGAAATGCTTGCAGGGATGAGGAGCGAAAGAAATAGCTCTTTTTCTCTTTCATCTAGTTGGATATAATGGGAGATGTTTTCTATTATCAGGTCAGGTCCGTTCATGATGCATAAAGATAAGAGAATGGTTCCATTGTGCTCAACTTTTGGGAAAGTTTAGAATCTGTTATAGTCTTATTCTATTCTGAGCCTGATTTTAGAAGCACTTAGCATGCAGCTCAATCGCTTTCCGAGCGAACAAGGTGCGGAGGAGGTGCGGAGAAGGTGCGAAGGAATTGCGAGACAAAAAATATTCAGTTAGGACCATTAAAGAATTCTTTTAATTTAAAATATTGAGCCTTTTTAAACACAATAAAGATCAAAACTCAGCAAGCTTAAAAGCGGCTTATAGTTGAGGTTTTAATCCTATTGAAAAAGATTATATAAAAATAAATAAAATCCTTTTTGGCTTTAAGTAATATTCAAATATGATAAGAAAATTTATTTATAAATGAAAAAAATAAGTGTTTTAATAATAACCATTTTTGTATGTTTTTTTATTCTTTCAGGAAAAAATACAAACCCTCCTTATGTATCTATTTCTAATACAATTCCTAAAAACGTTGCAGAATTATATACA
>NZ_AQPN01000107.1 GCF_000403135.1 Arcticibacter svalbardensis MN12-7 | reverse complement strand
ATTACACTTTTAATGTAGTGGTCCTGGGTTCGAATCCCAGCGGGATCACAAGAATTCAAAACCGCTTCTAAATAACATTTAGAAGCGGTTTTGTTTTTAAATGATTTATACTGGATGATTTGCTGTTCATATTTAAATATTTGTGATGTTCTGTAATTCTAGCTACTTCCCAACCTAAATCTTCTTTTACAATAATATATTCGTCAGTACAAAGCATTGAATTTGATACCTATATTTTATCTGCTATCCATGCTAATACTTAATTTTCTAAAAGTGAATCCTGCTTTTATTAGAGGTACCTCACAGGTAAAAAGAATCGAAATATCCCTTAGTGTCTAACTCCTAAATAGGACACATTTTTTCGTTTTGATCCATTGTTACTTAATCAAAAGACCCAAGAAGTAGTGGTACTGAACGTTACCAACATTCCAAATAATTCAAATTATTACTTGCGATAGTAATAATTTATATTTTACTTTGTATCTCAAAGTTCTTTTAAATGAAAGAAAACGATATATACTCTGAGCTTAGTTCGATTAGGAATCTGATGGAACGTTCAACCAAATTTATTTCGCTTAGCGGTCTATCTGGTATTATGGCCGGAATCTATGCTTTGATAGGAGCGTGGATCGCTTATAAATTGGTTTATACAGAAGACAGTGGATTGCTTTATAGAAATGTCTATGTGAATGATCCATTGGTTTGGTGGCCTTTATTTTTAGTTGCTGCAGTAGTGTTGATTTTATCATTAGTAACTGGTATTTGGCTTACTATCCGCCAAGCGAAGAAAAAGGGTGAGAATTTTTGGAATCCCGTGAGTAAACGATTACTATTGAGTATGATCATTCCATTAATTATCGGGGGCTTGCTAATCCTTATTTTTATATTCAGAGGTTACTACGGTATCATTTCTTCATCTTGTCTTATATTTTATGGACTTGCACTAATCTCAGGCAGTCAGTTTACTTTTTCGGATGTAAAATGGCTAGGTTTCTGTGAAGTCATACTTGGTTTACTGGCAGCTTTACTTCCTGGATATGGTCTATTTTTCTGGGTAATTGGCTTCGGAGTACTCCATATTTTTTATGGTTCCATTATGCATTTTAAATACAATCAGTGAAGGTATCCTTAGAACAGTTTGATAAAGCTTTTGAAAACCGGATACGCCTGCAGGTTATGAGCGTACTGGTTGCCAATGATAATTATGATTTTAACTCATTAAAAGACCTGTTGAACGTAACGGATGGGAATCTTGCGTCTCATTTGAAAGCTCTCGAAAAAGAGGAATATATTATCGTAAATAAGACTTTTGTTGGTCGTAAACCCAATACCCAATACGCTGCATCTCAAAAAGGAGTTGATGCCTTTAAGAAACACCTGGAAGCTCTTGAAAATTTAATTAAGCAACAGAAATATTAATATTTTTTTATCTATTTACTTTGAATTACAAAGTACTTTTAACTAAAGAACAATGAAAAAAACAACAGATTCACCATTAAAAGACGGCATGATCGTATCAGGCCTTTCCTCGATTATACTATCGGCTACACTTCTTTTCTTTTCAGGAGGTATCATGAAAGGAAATGAAGGTACCGGTTTTAGTTTATTCTTTATAAATTATTTATTTACTATAATTTATTCCATAGCGGTGGGGGTTACGGCTTTCAAAAGACATCGATGGAAACTATCAAACAGCAAAATAGAATATACGGTGTTGATGTTAATCTTATGGTTTATTAGTGCATTCGCTTTAAACAAGGTCATGAATGTATTTGATGAGTCAGTAGATTGGCTCACAGTATTGATAATTATTTCAAGCATAACATTAGTAATAGGGTCATTCAATTTGAAAATCCCTCCGTTCTTAATACATCTTATCTTTTTCTGTTTAGGTCTTTCTTTAGTGCTTTTTGTTTATTATTCCTTTTACTTAGTGCCGCTTTATTTAATCAGCGCTCCAGCTGCCATTGGTATAGGCATTTCACTTCATACTTATGTGCCCTTGCTTTTAAGCATTGTTACCGTTGTTTTATGTCGTAAAAATTTTAGACAGAATCGTACACTGCTGTACTCATTCTCTACTGGAATCCTTTTATGTATTCTAGCCACTGTAGCCTTTTTAGTAAGTTGGGGCCAGATTAATAATCTCGTAACAAAAACCACAAATCAAAACACGTTATATAATGGAAAATTGCCTAATTGGACTGTTGTGAGTCAGATCATTCCAAAAAACTTTGTAGCCGAACGGCTGATAAAGGCAGACCTTGTTTACAAGACAGTTGAAACCAGCGGAAATTGGTTCTGGAGTGGTTTCCCGAATCAATCATTCGATGAACCAATGAAACATGATCCCTTGGTAATAATAGCCAGTCTTTTTATGGGCAAGCCTAACCTGGATGAGAAAGAGCGAATTAAAATATTAGAAGCCATGTACGATTCAAGGCAACAGGCACAGGAGCGTCTTTGGAGTGGTGACAAGCTTCAAACATCAAATATAATTAGTGATGTGCGTATTTTTCCTGAATATCGAATGGCTTACACTGAAAAAATCCTAAGCGTCCAAAACACCGATCATAGACCTTGGAATGCTAATCAGGAGGCTATTTATACGTTTCACTTGCCTGAAGGAGCAGTGGTAAGCTCTCTATCCTTATGGATTGCAGGAAAGGAAGAAAAGGCTAATTTGACCACAAAGGCAACAGCTGATTCAGCATACAAGCAAATAGTGGGAGTTGAAAATCATGACCCTTCAGTCGTCCACTGGCAAGAAGGGAATACCGTATCCTTAAGAGTTTTCCCTTGTACACCTAATGAAGATAGAAAATTTAAAATAGGAGTGACCAGTCCGTTAAGAAAAGTAGGTAATAAGCTTATCTATGAAAATATTTATTTTGATGGCCCTACAGGCAAGAAAGCTTCAGAAACAGTACAATTTACTTTTTCTCAAGAACCCAAAGAGCTTAAACTCCCCTCTGATTGGAAAGAAATCAGTGACGGAATCTATCAAGTGGACCGCATTTACCAACCCTATTGGGAATTGAGCTGCAAATCACCTCAATTATCTGGTAATACCTTTTCATT
The DNA here is from genome assembly GCF_000403135.1 of Arcticibacter svalbardensis MN12-7. Taxonomy (GTDB): domain Bacteria; phylum Bacteroidota; class Bacteroidia; order Sphingobacteriales; family Sphingobacteriaceae; genus Arcticibacter; species Arcticibacter svalbardensis. The sequence goes on along the minus strand of NZ_AQPN01000107.1, from coordinate 14,712 downwards.
TGATAAACGATCTTATCAATTAAAGGATTATGCTTTTCAGTACGAAAACTTTACTGCTGAGTCTATTTATCTTGATTTGAATAACTCATGGTCTGAAGATGAATTTGCCATCCTTTGGAATAATATTAAGACCCGGAAAGTATATGTGTATGATAATAAGATAGTTCAATTGAGCGAATCCAATAAAGACGCTGTGTTCGCAAGAATGAAGAAATTAAACTTTAGCTTATTTCCAATTTACAAAATAGCACAACCAGAAGATGCACTAATCATTTCTAAAAGCACTGAAGCGTCACCTAATTTTAGCGATTTAAAGGATAGTAAATTTGCTAAACGCACACTTTCTTACTTAAGCACTAATAAAAATATTCGTTTCTATTCCATTGGAACCGAGTTATCTCCTTATTTAAAGGCACTTAAGGAAATGAGGGTTTTTAATTATCACGCTGGATCCATCTCTTCTCTGCTTAAACTTATAAAAAATCAGAATTTTATTCAGCAAAAAGAGAACGCAGCAACAGTGCATATAGATAATGCTGAATTATTGATCATGGAATCCGTAGAACAAGGCCAGAGCAAGGCACCTGACCACTTATTACGTCTTTTTGCCTATAACGATATTATGAAGAAAGTAGCAGCTACCTGTTTTCAAAACGATTCGGTACAATCAGATGTGCTTGCTGAAGCAGAAAAGGCGAATATTGTAACTCCAGTTTCCAGTCTGATCGTATTGGAAAGTAAAAAGGACTATGAACGATTTAACATTAATGAAAGTAAAAACAGCCTTAAAAATGCTTCCATGAAATCTTCTGGTGCGGTACCTGAGCCCCATGAGTGGCTGTTAATAATGCTAACAGCCGGAATAGTGATTTATTTAATCAGGAAACCTGCCTTAACTAATCGATATGATCTCCCTTAAATTAAGTTTCTCCTATCCCGCAATTGCGGGGTATTTACTCTCCCTATTGTATTTCATGCTTATTATCGGGGCAATGAATAGTTACTATTTATGGAATGCAAATCTATTTATTGGCCTGTTACTCGCACCATACATCTGTTCCTTTAATATGGGTAAATTTTCAATCCGTTATCTCATACCTGCTGTAGTATTTATTGTATTAGCCCTATTTATCCCTGTAAGAACTACCGTTTTTATTGCTTTACTCTTCAGTTTTCTGTTTTTTTTGGAAAACTATATTGGCACAACCAGTTCCATGCTACTTTTCCTTCTTTTGCTCATATCACCCATTTTTAATTATTTAAGCAATGTTATCGGATTTCCAATCAGGCTATATCTGAGCGATTTCGCTGCAATTATCTTAGGTTGGGCAGGATCCCATACGCAAGCATATGGAAACATTATTGTGCAAGGGAACAATGAATTCGCTGTAGATCAGGCATGTGCTGGATTGAACATGCTGGCCACCTCGCTAATCATTTGTCTGTTTATAATCGCATACTATCAAAAAAGAACGAATAAACGATTTTCATTCGTACGCATCCTTACTTTACTTGTTATTACTACAGGCCTCAACATGATTTGCAATCTAATCAGGATTGTATTACTTGTTCAGTTTAAAATTCCCGCTGAATCTATTTATCACGATCTGATAGGTATTTTATGTCTTCTCGTATATGTAATGATCCCGCTGATGCTTTTAATTAAGAGAGCATCAGGAATAGCCGTAGAAAAACATTTAATAAATATTAAACCTTTTGTTATAAGATATCCAATCCTGCACCTGTTACTACTAACTACCGCTCTATTTGTCGCACTTAACCTCAAAAGGATGGATCAAATTGCCCCCTCTATTCAATCTATTAATCTCGAAGGATATCAAAAGAATGTCTTAAGCAATGGTATCTTGAAATTTGAAAACCACGAAGGTCTTGTTTATTTAAAATCAGGCGCATTCTATGCTGCTGATCATGACCCAATGGTATGCTGGAGAGGCAGTGGTTATACTTTCAAGTCAATTAAAAAAACGATTATAGGATCCATTGTTGTTTATACCGGCATCCTTGAAAAAGGAGGTGATAAAATCTATTCGTCCTGGTGGTTTGATAATGGTAAAATAAAAACGATCAATCAGTTTAACTGGCGTTGGAGAGCAGCAAAAGGTGAAAGAAACTTCTACCTGGTGAATGTCAATGCGCGAAATGCTTCTTCTTTAAAAAGAATAACGACAAGCTTACTATCCAAGAATCTAAATCTGTAAATGCACATGTTAAACTTTAATAAATACTACTTTATAGCTTCTGTTTTTCTCCTGATTATAGAGATCCTGATTGCCATATTCGCACACGATCAAATTATACGTCCTTATGTGGGCGATCTTTTAGTCGTCATTCTACTATATTGTTTCATTAAAAGCTTTTTGAATTTACCAGTAACAGGTACATTAATCTTTGTTCTTCTTTTTTCTTACTTATTAGAAACGCTCCAGTATTTTAACCTGGTTCAACATCTAGGATTAGGCAATTCGAGAATGAACAGTAAGCGCTACCAAACGGAAAGCAAAAACGTATAGTTAGAAAGATCTGGGGCAAGGGAGACACCATTCTTTTTATTTTTGCAGGTGCCTCAGCTTTTCCCTTTTGCCAGCAGTGCCTTTAATAAAATGGCTACCTTGTATAATGCTTAATTTATTCCTATTATCTATTTCAATATCCCATTGATTCCATCAACTCCTCTCTTATTAATAAAGCATTTCGTAATTTTGCCTTAATGACGAAAAAAGCAACACGAACCATATTAGTTGTAAACGACGATGGAATTGATGCTCCCGGTATAAAGGTATTAATCGATGCGATGAAAGAGTTGGGCAGAGTAGTGGTTGTCGCTCCTGATAGTCCGCAATCTGCAACGGGACATGCCATTACCATAGCTAAACCGCTCCGCCTGGACCGCGTACACATTTACCCTGATGTAGAAATGTATAAATGCTCAGGTACACCTGTAGACTGCGTTAAACTCGCTGTAAACAAAGTATTTCAAGGCAAAAAACCTGATATATGTGTATCAGGTATCAACCATGGCTTGAACCACTCCATAAATGTGATTTATTCCGGAACCATGTCTGCCGCTATGGAAGGTGCAATTGAAAGCATTCCTTCCGTCGGATTTTCTTACGATGACTTTTCTTATGATGCCGATTTCACAAAGTGCGTCCCTTTCGTAAAGATTTTAGTCAACCAGGTCCTGGAACATGGTCTCCCTTTAGGAACGCTGTTAAATGTAAACTTCCCTAATGTGGAAAAAATCAAGGGAATTAAGATCTGTCGCCAGGCCAATGCCAAATGGGCTGAAGAGTTTGACGAACGTAAAGACCCTCACAACCGCAATTACTATTGGCTTACCGGAATATTTCAATTGAACGATAAAGGAGAAGATACTGATGTTTGGGCACTCAATAACGACTACGTTTCTGTAGTGCCTGTTCAGTTTGACTTTACCGCTCACCACGCCATACCGTTTTTAAATAATTGGAAGCTCGATGTTTAAAAAGGATTTTATAAAAGATAATATCTGGATAGGCTTAATTCTTGGATTAATATTCCCAGCCATAGCCTACATATTTGTGGAGGTCCTAAAAAAGAATCTACGTATCCTGGAAAAGGACGACTTGCTCTACATTGGGTGTGTAGCCATCAATTTATTTCTTGTACGCTACCTGTTCAAAAAGAATCAGGAAAATACCGCAAGAGGGATTGTGGCTTCCACTTTTATCTGTGCATTTATCTTTTTCATCTATAAAGTACGACACTAAATCCCTATCACATGACTTATTATCTTATAGCAGGTGAGGCCTCAGGCGATCTACATGGTGCCAATCTGATGAAAGCGCTCAAGAAAACGGATCAACAGGCTGAATTTCGCTTCCTTGGAGGAGACCTCATGATGGCTGAAGGAGGGCATCTGGTCAAACACTATAGTGATATGGCATTCATGGGTTTCGTGGAGGTTGTTTTAAACCTTAGGACGATCCTAAAGAACATGAAAATGGTGAAGCAGGATTTGCTACAAAACAGACCTGATGCATTGGTGTTGATCGACTTTCCAGGATTCAATCTTAAGATAGCCGCTTTTGCAAAAAAGAATAACATAAAGGTTTTTTATTACATCTCTCCTAAAGTTTGGGCCTGGAATCAAAAGCGTGTTCTGAACATCAAAAAAGTAGTAGATCATCTCTACTGCATACTTCCCTTTGAAGTGGAGTTCTACCGTTCATGGGGTATGGAAGTAGACTATGTAGGAAACCCATTATTAGATGAAAAGGCAGCTTCCGTTCCCGATCCTGACTTTATACATAAATATCAGTTAGAGGGCAAAAAAATCATTGCATTGTTACCAGGAAGCCGCAGACAAGAAGTGTCTGCTATATTAACCGACATGTTAGGTGTCGTTGATGAATTTCCTGATTATCAATTTATCATAGCAGGAGCACCTACTTTTGATCAAGCCTATTATACAGCACTAATGCCCCATCATAAGCTGCCTGTACTATTCGGAAAAACCTATGATTTACTCCGTCATTCGGAAGCAGCAATTGTCACTTCAGGAACGGCTACTTTAGAAACCGCCCTTTTTCATGTTCCGCAGATTGTCGTATATAAAGGCAATAAAATATCTATCGCTATAGCCCGCATGGTAGTAAAGATCCGGTTCATTTCCTTAGTGAACCTCATCATGGATAAGCTGGTTGTGAAAGAACTAATTCAGGAAGATTGCAGCCCAGCCATCATTTCCAAAGAGCTGAACAGCATATTGAATGATGCAAAATATAGGAATACGATGCTGGACAATTACCAAGCTTTATCCGAAAAGATGGGTACGCCTGGCGCCTCACAACGCACAGCAGAATTAATAGTCAAAGCGCTTCAATAAAGAAGCACATAATCTTATTTAAATGAAAGCATTTCTTTTTGACCTGAACGGTACGATGATCGACGATATGGATTATCATAACCGGGCATGGCATAGTATACTTACCGAAGATCTTGGTAAAAAGATTTCCATGGAGGATACCAAACTACAGATGTATGGTAAAAATTCAGAGCTTCTTGAACGGGTGTTTGGTAAAGGTCATTTCAGCGATGAACAGATGGATGAATTATCCAAAGAAAAGGAGCGACGTTATCAGCTGGCATTTCGTCCGCATTTAAAGCTCATTGCCGGACTTGATACCTTTCTACAAACAGCAGAGCAGCATGGCATTAAAATGGCTATTGGATCCGCTGCAATACCCTTTAACATTGATTTTATTCTGGATAACTTAAATATCAGGCATTACTTTCCAGTTACAGTAAGTGCAGATGATGTAACTTATAGCAAACCTGATCCTGAAACTTTTGTCAAAGCAGCTGAACTATCAGGAGTAAAACCCGGAGACTGTATTGTATTCGAAGACAACCCAAAAGGGGTGGAGGCGGCTTTAAAAGCAGGAATGAAAGCAATTGTAATCACCACCATGCATGAAGAACGCGATTTTGAGGGACTTCCTAATATTTTAAAGTTCATTGAAGACTATAACGATCCTTATTTACAACAGCTTTTCTCTTAATAAATAAGCATAAAATAAAGTCATAATATAAAATCCTACAGATCATTGTAACCAAAGCAACAATAATCTGGAGGATTAAAATAAGAAAGCTAATATCAAATATTATTTATAAGCAACCTCGCTCCAACGCAACTCATTCTTAAGCTGATATAAATTAGTTTCCTTGCCAATCTTAACAAACTCAATTCCAGCCATTTCAGCAAAGTCCTGCATGTGTTCAGAAGTCAAATTCTGACTAAAGCCAGTATGATGCGCATCCCCCCGCAAGGATCCATACCGCACAACCAGTTTTCAATGCAGGATATGGTTTTCAAAGCACACTTGCTACAGGAAGATTCGGAAGATCATGCTCAGGAGCATTTGCACTTCCTCATAACTCAGCCCTTTATTCTTAATGCAGTTCATAATTTGAAAGCCAGTCTGATATTCATAATCACCTTCAATCATTTCATCCTCCATGGGTGGAGCACAAGGAACATCTACGGTAATATGATCAGCATGTGTGGTGCCAAAGATTGGAATATCACTAATTGAATCAAAAATAAATATGACTATTGGGAAAGAATCAATTTTATAAAAGAAAATTATTCGGACTTGGAACAAAGTTTAAAAAAGACTGCAGTTTATCTTTATATTGCGATTTATCCAGCATATAATAGTAGGCACCTTTCTTGGAACCTTCTTTATCTTTTTCTTTCTGTTTAATCAAAAGATTTGCTGAAAGCACCTTTCTGCTAAAATTCCGTTTATCAAATTCAAAGTCATATACCGCTGTGTACAAGGCTTGTAAATGGGGCAGGGTAAACTTCTCAGGCAGGAGTTCAAACAGTACAGGATGGAGGGCAGCCATATATCTTATTTTCTTCAATGCCGCTTCCACCATTTTATTATGATCAAAGATCAACTCAGGTCTTTCTTTCAAAAGAAACCATTCCGGATTATATTCTTCACTCAGTTGTTCCGTATATTGATCAATATCAATCAGGGCGAAGTAGGTAATACTCAACACCCGTTCCATAGGATCACGCTTTGGATCACCAAAAGCTTTCAGTTGCTGCATATATACACCTTCCAAACCTGTCTGTTGTTTCAAGATCCGGGCAGCAGAGTCTTCAGGACTTTCGTCAGCTTGCAGAAAACCACCCACAACACTCCATTTGCCCATTTCAGGCTCAAATCCACGATGAATCACTAATAATTTCATGTTTACCCCATCAAAACCGAAAATGATACAGTCAATTGCTATAATTTGTCGCGTTTGTTTAGAATACTTATTCATGAATGGGTTTATGGTCATTTGACGTACTTTCAACAAATAGAATCGAAAGATAAGAAATTTCATTTTTTTATTACATTAATACTTTATTAATTTCATTTTCTTTCTTAATTAAAAGGATAAATTTTTTTAAAAACAGATCTCATCTGCTTGTGTTTAAGATAACTGGCCTGCTAAAAGGCATGAAGATATGGGGATACACCTGCCTGCTGCGAAACAACTCTTTAAAAATACAAAATGCCCTTATCCGGAACCCGCGTATGTGTTGTTGTACCGGTAAGGAATGAAGCGGAAAACATTTGGGATACATTGGATGCCTTGCGTCTGCAGACCGATAATAAGGGCCATAAAATCGATCCTAATCTTTATGAAGTTTTAGTATTAGTAAACAACTGTACAGATGCCTCGTTCGCTATTACAAAAGAATTTCAATATAAATACCCTAAATTCAGACTGCATATTGATCAAATTCAATTACCTGATCCACTTGCCAATATTGGCACTGTCCGCAGTCTTTTAATGGATGAAGCTTATCGCCGATTTATGCTGATCTCCAACGAAGAAGGCATTATCGCATCCACAGATGGCGACACCATAGCAGATCAGAACTGGCTCTATTACATCATGTCCGAAATTGATAAAGGTAATGATGCTGTTGGAGGAAGGATTTTAGCCCTTCAGCAATCCGATACCGCCCGGTTGTATCACCTGAGGGATGTGACTTACCGCTGTCTCCTGGCTCAAGCCGAATCTCTCATCGATCCACAACTGCATGATCCGATGCCCCGCCACTTTCAATATTTTGGCGCAAGTCTGGCTGTTACCTGCAAAATGTATCAGCTGGTTGGTCGATTACCACAGGTTCCAAATCTGGAAGATATGGCATTCCATCAGGCCTTAATCCGCCATGACGCCAAAATAAGGAAGAGTTTTAACGTCAAAGTATATACCTCATCCAGAATCCAGGGAAGGGTAGATATTGGTTTCTCAGAACAACTCAGACAGTGGACTTTAGACAGCGCAGCTAATAAAACACAGCAAGTAGAATCCGTTGAAATTCAGCTACGTAAATTTAAACTGCGCAAACGTTTAAGGAAGTGCTGGTTAGAATTCCAAAACAGAGGATTGCCACAGCAGGAACTAATTGATCTCGCCTCCCTATTAAAGTTCAAAATAGAATGGCTCCATACTCAATTTACTACAGCACCTTATTTTGGAATACTTTGGGAAGCAGTGGAAAAAGCCTTACATCAAGCGCATTGGCAACAAAGTCAACGCCCACAACCCATTATGAAGGCCATACATGAACTCCGAACATTTATTCATGATCATCAGGCTACTGTTTTTCAAATAGATCCAGACGATAACTTTCTGTTCGTTTACAAAGCAAATGCTTAAATGAAGAGCCTAGGCCAACTGACTGCATAAAAAAGTCGTGTACTTCATCACCAGTTAGCGGATAGTCGGGCACAAAAGGAGTCCAATGCACCATTAATAAATGGCCATTTGTTTCCAGATGTTGAATAATCTCATCCTTTAATCGCTCTAAATCAGTCATAGAAAGGTAATAGCCCACTTCCGACATGACGATCAGATCAAAATTGTCAGATGGAAACTGATCCGGCACAGCCATTTTTTGAACCCTAACCTGAGGATAATCCTTGAGTGCAACTCTTGCCTTTATTAAAGGAGCCTCAACAGCATCAACCGATAAAAGCCTATCACATTTCTGACTAAGCATCCGGCTCAATACGCCTATGGAACAACCGATTTCAAAAGCATTTTTATACCTGTCGCGAGGTAAGGCGTCAACAGTCACCTCATACTTATCTCGCTCATAGTCACTCGTTTCAAAGTTCCATGGATCCTCATTTGCACGATAAACATCATTAAAGTAATCCTCCTGCAAAGTTTTGTTTTTCTTATCCATCTATATTAGTTTTTTTATAAATATTTCATCTGCTTTTTCAAAGTGAGCTAATACTTCAGGCGACAAAATGAAACCATCAGGATCGTCATCAATTAAGGTAGTCGTTTGCGAAATATGAGCTTCAATAGCTTGCTTTTTAAGACCTATAACCGGTTCAATGTTTACTTTAAAAACCTCAACTTCACCTAAAAGTGGCAAATCAGCAGGGTCAGCCCGTTCCCATAACCAGATAAAATATTCCAATTGAGTGGGTTGCTGATCAATAGGAGCTAGAGCAGCCTGTATAATCTGCCAGGTTGCACGATGATCAGGATGAGGATCCCGTTGCCATGGTATCAGAATAGTTTGAGGCCCAACTTTATATAATACAGCGGTAAGCCTGTTTACTGCCTCTTCAAAATCAGTGCGGCCCCTTGAAGGTAATGAACCATCTTTTAAACGCAAAAACCTAATTTCAGAGGACTCAACACCTAACACCTTCAATGCTTCTACAGCTTCAATCTCTCTCGTTAGTATCAGCTTTTCAGCAGGATAAAGCAAAGAGTTTGGATGAGACATACTTCCGTCAGTCATAAATACAACCTGAACAGGGATATTAGCCTGTCTCAATAAAGCAATAGTACCACCACAACCCAAAGACTCATCATCCTGGTGTGGCGCTATGACTAAAGTCTGTCCGAAATTCAATAGTTCTGCAGATGAAATTAGTTGCGCTTGATTAATCCAGTTAAGCTTATTGTTCATTCCAAAGTCCTCTTGTAGTATCCTGATTCAGCACATATTCACCAATAGCTGTTAAAGTCTGGTCAGGTGCGGGTTGTCTTAAATAGGTAGTCAGATCGCGATGAATCCGCTCCAGATTATTCGGGCGCATTAGTCCGCGTGAACCAATAGAACGTTCCGCTAACTGCATCACGCGCAAACAAACATCCTCTATCACCGTCCGCGTCATGTTTGCATAAGCCAGAAGCTGTTCGCATTTATCAGCCTGTTTCACCCAAAGGTCATACTTAATCCCAGCCTGATGGATCCACAGGTTTCCGGTTTCCACTAAAAAGCTTATTTCTGCCACTCTTGCCCTTTGGAAAGCATCCTCCGTACGATGAGCGTTTCTCAGAAATTGCTGCGTTTCCTCTAATATTGCTTCCGCCGCTCCCAGTTGTACAGCAGCAAAACGAATTGCGCCACCACTAAAATAAGGTTGTCTATAATAAGCATCCGGAGGGCCGAGCAAATCAATCTCCTCAATTTCAATTCCCGTAAAATCAACTTTAAAACTAGCAGAGGCACGCATACCAAGTGGTTTCCAAAAACTGCTGTCCACCTGAAGAAGCTGAACTTTTTCCTTTGGAAGGATACACATCTGCCAGCCTTTTCCATCAGCGGATAACAATTCACCTGTAATCAGCGGGCATTCCACCCATCCAGCACCCGAACAGAAAGTTTTAGAACCCTCCAACCGATATTGCCCATCACCCAAATCATGAATCCGCACGCCACCAGCATCCTGAGTATTCCACACACCAAAAAGTTTTTCATATGTGGTTACATCAGAAAACCAACGTTCCTGCTGTTCCAAAGTACCAAATAAATGTATCAGATATAGCGCATTGATGTGCCCCTCGTAGATCCGTCCCACAGGTAAATTGGCACGGCCTATTTGCTTTAAAAGATCCAGTAATTCTGCAGTATGATCCTGTTCAAAAGAAAGCGGTTTACCCGGCAAAGTAATATCCATTAAGGAAGCATCACTCATCCACTTAAATTCATGTTCAGGAAAACAACCCTCCTGATCTATATGTACAGCGTTTTGAGCGATCTTATCACAAAGATCCTGAAGAGATACTACTTGATTTACAATAGGAGGGATGATCATTGCAGCCACAATTTATCAGGCATACATAGAAAGTTTTAACCTTCTTTTTGTTTGATGAATTTAGCAATTATTTATAATGGTTATTTCGCTTTTATCCTGTCTTCAATCATACCCCTGAAACCTTTAGCAGGAAGCTTCTTGTTTCCTGCTTCAAAAGCCTTAAGTACAGCGCCTCTTGACGTTTTCATTGATGAAGTAGTACTTGAAGTACTGACAGGAAAAACACCATCTACCAAATATTGATAAGCGGCATTGATAGAGTTTTCATTTTTATCGCCCAATAAATAACTGTAGTTATCTTTTGCTAAAGCATCAGGAGTAAAACCTGCATAATAATCTGCTTTGTCTTCTTTATTCCTGGATTCGAACATACTCAGGTATACATCGTACTTATCAATTTTTATAGGGAAAAATCCTACCGGTTTCCCATAACTCTGCTCCCCAACCAGCTGGACATTCATATAAGGTTTCAGACTATTGATGACGAGTTCACTAGCGGAAGCAGTACTGGATGTGACAATAAATACCACATTTCTTATATTACTCAATGATCCCTTTTTAGCAAACAAAGTTGTATTACCTGCCACGGTATAGTCAATATCGTCATAATAGGTTTTCATTCTGCCATTACTATATTGAATTTTATCATTATCATCCCGATAAGGTAAATTCTTCAGGATAGTTGCCTTTTTTTCCTGCATCATCGTATTATAATGTTCTGTAAACATAACACTTCCATTGATACTGGATGGAGCAATTAAATTAGCCAAATATTGAGCTGTAGAAACATAACCACCACCATTATAGCGCAGGTCAATGATCAAATCAGTAACTCCAGCAGTAGCAAAATTAGTAAATACTTCGGCAAGAGCAGACTCAGAGTTCGTTGGAGTAGTAAACGCGGAATAAGCCAGATATCCAATTTTTTTAGCACCTGCAGTATAAACAGTATCGCAAATAATGGGAGTACTCTTGTATGAACTCACATTAAGTGTTACATTTAAAGCTGTACCATCACGTGTCGTTCCTTTTAATGTAGCCGGCGATACTGTATTATTAAAAAAGGTATTGTTTAACAAATCTTCCTCGCTACCGTAAAAATTAGAACCAACAGCTGTACCGTTAATAGAGGTAATTTTATCCCCCCTTTTTATCCCTGCTTTCTCTGCCGGTGAGTTATGCGCAACTGCTGTTACATATGGTGTATAATTCTTGGCAGTTCCGTCTAATGTAATATCAATACCAAGATCGTAGCCATTACCTTCCAGATCTACAGAACTTTGAGCATTACCAACAAAAGCGATTGGGTTATCATCATCAGTGTTGCTGATAAAACTGTATTTTGTGTCATCGACACTGCCTAAATTATATTCATAAGAAAGACCAGTAGCCGAATTTATTGGATATCGTGTAATCGCAAAAAGTTCTTGATTAAATCCAGCTTCTTCATCCGTTTGAACATACTTCCTGGGGTTAAATGCATCATAAGTAGGCAATGAGGTGTTCCATAAATAAACTTCCTTTGCATAAAGAAAAACAGAATCAGTAATCAGCTCAACTCGTGATGAATTTGTTTCCTTATCTTTTTTACAACCTGTGATGATACTCAGTGCAATAACTGCTACAGAAAGGATGGAGGTTAAGGACTTAGCCTTTTTTTTGTTCATATAAATTAGTTATCCTGATCAGAAATATGTTTTACAGTTTAAAAATATTTTTTAGTATATACGTGATAAACCTTGACTTAGTGTATTAAATATCGTAATTATATTTACAATAAATTCAGTAATTACTGTATTATGATCAAATATCTTACCAAGTACCTGTTGAACAAGGAATAATACATCATAACAAAGTTAACGAAGGATTAAATTTTAGTGTATACAAGTACCGATCAATGAACATTTTGTATCGATAGATTTTAAAATATTATGGGCATAGGATGTTGATTGGCTCATTTAGGATTAGGTATAGGAGAATCCTATGATATGAAATTTCGATGGGCTTTCCTTTTATTTTTAGTTAAAAACAGACACCTATCTTTTAACATATGCTTCTGATATGATTGGGATAAGAGTCCAGGATAAGTCCAGTTGTAGCTTATTTAAGTCGGACTTACACCAGATTTTTACTAGTTGGTATTTGCTTTAAAGTACATACAATATAGTTGTTATGCTGCTTTATTTTAGTTTGGAGTTTTGAGTTAAACGGATCAGATTACCTTTTATTGGAAATAACTGTCGTATTAAGGAAGATTTAAGAAGTTTTAGAGTTTTTTTCGCTCTTAAAAATGTTTAGCTGTTACTTTATACAAATAACATAACAGCATGGCAACTATAGACAATAAAGGAATGGTACACGGAACAGCAGGTTCTGTAATCTACCGTACTTACCGGGGAAAGAATATCATCCAAGGGAAAGCAAAAGTATTTAAGCAAACTGAAAAAACTAAAAGGAGTGCTACCGAGTTTGGAATTTCAAGTTCTTCGGCAGCAGTGCTCAGGACGGCATTTGAACCGGCTTATTTTTTCAAAGATGGGACGGCAGCTTACAGGAGTACGCAAATGGTGTACCGGTCGATATTGAACAATGTAAGCGGAGAGAAGGGAAAAAGGGATCTGCATGATGGTGACCTATCTTTTTTACAGGGATTGGATTTTAATGCCAACAGTAAACTAAACGAATTTTTGCAGATGAGCCACTCGGTAAGTAAAAGTGAAGAGGGTTTGGTACGTGTTACATTAGGGTCCTTGAACACAAAAACAGGGATCAAAAGGCCCAAAAATGCAAGCGGAGCCTATATGAAGCATCGCATAAGGCTAATGTTGGTTGCCTTTAACTTCAGGGAAGAGTATTATGAAAACCTGGGCTTTCAGGATATGGATCTGGAAGGGTATCAAAGTTTTGAAGGGCAAGTAATCACATTTACAGAAAAGATTCCTGAAGACTGTTTGGCACTAGTCAGTATGTCACTTATGTTGTACTCAACTGTAAGTCAAACAAATGAAAGCATCTTATTGAATAGTGTAGCGTTCAGCCCTTGTGCCATTATAGGTGTGTTTCAATCCGAAAAGCCATCTGAGTATCCATTGAAAGAAGTTGAGATGCAACCCTCTCACTACCCAGGCAGAGAAGAGAAAATCAAAGGAATGTTTTATAAAGGCAATTTACTCGTGATGGTACTGGTAAATAAAACTAACAAACAAACTGGAGAAAGCAATAAAAGGGCTGTACTACCCAGTCCTAAGTTTAAAGAAAAAGAAGCAAATACTGGCATTTTGCTAAAAGAGCGAATTTATTTTGGCAAACAATAGGTTCAATGCTAGCTGTTTATATTTCAATTGTTATTCTAGAAAAGTTACCGATTATAAAAATTGGATCACCTCATCAGGCGGTAAAACAATAATCCCGGCGTTTTTGAAATCTTTTAAATTTCTGGTTATGATAAAGTCCATACCAACTATGGAATTTGCAGCAAATATTTGAATGGCATCTTCAAAGTCCTTATGATTTGATAATAAGCTTTTTTTTATAATGGACTTATCGATGGAAATTAGATCAATGAAATCTAGTAGAGAATACAGTAACTCTCTTAATTCCTTTTCGCCGACGTGTTTTTTAAGTAAGTAATGTGTAGTTGCATATGAATGAGAGGAGGTAAATAGCCTGACTTGCTTCTTTTCAGCCAAATTGAAAATTTCTATTGCAAACTTGCTGAATGGGGGCCTGTCGGCAAGAAGATCAATCAGAATATTTGTATCAACAAACACATTCTTCATAAATGCTTGCTTTCGAAATAAGCTCCAAGTTCTTTTTTTTCGTCGAAATTGGCAGGTAGCTTAACCGCACCCACTATTTTCTTCAGCTTAGGGGAAATGTGCTTTGCATCATGGTGTTCATCTGTAAGTGTTTCTAAATATTTTTCTATTAACTCTGATAAACTTCTGCCTGTTTGCTTGGAGTAGGACTTCGCTTTTTTAATGACGGTTTCATCTACGGTTAATGTCAACTTTGTTGTCATACTAAGTGTATTTTTAATAAAGATACGTGTTTGTGCGGAGAATTC
>NZ_AQPN01000106.1 GCF_000403135.1 Arcticibacter svalbardensis MN12-7 | reverse complement strand
CATCGTGGTATGGAAAACCTTTTTGTAAGCAGTAAAAAACTACTGCAACGAAATATATTAGCTGAATCGATAGCAGGTGATAACGTAGTTGGGCATACTACTGCTTTTGTACAGCTTTGGGAAAGTCTTATTGGCTTTCATCCGGGAGATAAATTGATTTACGAAAGAACACTGGCTCTGGAACTGGAGCGTTTAGCGATGCATACAGGCGATCTAAGCGCTGTTTGTACCGATATCGCTTATCAGTTAGGCGGTGCGGTTTATGGCCGCTTACGTACCCCTATTATTAACTTTATGCAGCATTGGTGTGGAAGTCGTTTGTCTAAAGGTTTAATTCGTGTTGGAGAAAGTAATTTTCCCTTTACTACGGCTCTGGCAAATGAATTAACACAGCTTCTAGATGCTTACGAGCCTGATTTTATGGAGATGTATAAAGAAATGAAAAGTCTTCCTACTGTGCTTGCACGTTTAGAAAAAACCGGAGTAATTACTCAAAAACAAGCGCATAGAATAGGACTGGTGGGAATGGCAGCAAGGGCTTCCGGACTCTCTCGTGATTTGCGTAGCTCTCATCCATTTGGTTTATATGCAGGTATATCGCATGAGCCGGTCATTAAGAATCATGGGGATGTGTCATCTCGCATTCAAATCCGTAAAGAGGAAATTATACAATCTATCAAATACATTCGGGAATGGTTGAAAAATATTCCTGAACAAGAAAAGCAACCCACTGCATTGCCTCTGCCTGCAGCAAATACATTTACTATTTCATTGGTTGAAGGCTGGCGTGGTGAAATCTGTCATTGTGCGGTTACTGATGATAATGGCGATCTTTTGCATTATAAGATTAAAGACCCTTCATTTCATAACTGGCTTGCAGTAGCTTTATCCGTAAGGAATAATGAGATCTCTGACTTTCCGATTTGTAATAAAAGCTTTAATTTAAGTTACAGCGGACATGATTTATAATATGATGCAGCTGAATCAAATTTTATTGAACTGATTATGATTGATCATTTAAAAATATTATTCCATCAGGGTAAACAATATATTCCGGATGTAACCAAGGTGGTCATCTCAGATACATTTCGTGGGCGTCCCCTCATTTCTAAACTGCAGGTCGATGAACAGCATTTGATAAATCTATGTCCTACGGGAGCTATTAGCAATATGCCCTTTAGTATAGACTTAGGGAAATGTGTTTTTTGCGGGCAGTGCGCGATTGCCTGTCCTGAGAAAATTAAGTTCAGCAACGATTATAAAATGGCTACAAATGATAGGAATGCTCTTATCATAAAAGAAAGTGAAGATCAACCTATACTTCTTCATGCGGAGTTAATCCGTAAAGAAATTTCTACTTATTTTAAAGGGTCTTTAAAATTACGGCAGGTATGTGCAGGAGGTGATAATAGTTGCGAACTGGAGTTAAATGCAGCATCAAATGTGAATTTTGATATGAGTCGCTTTGGTATTGAGTTTGTAGCATCACCCAGACATGCTGATGGAATTGTAATTACTGGTCCGGTTACTGAAAATATGGCTGCCTCTCTTAAGCTATGTTATGAGGCAATCCCCGACCCTAAAATCATTATTTTGGCAGGAACGGATGCAATAAGCGGTGGTATGTTTAACCATAGCGACGCTGTTAACCGAAGCTTTCTCGACCTCTATCCTATTGATTTATACATTCCTGGAAACCCGATACACCCGCTTTCCTTTATCAATGGCTTGTTAGAGCTCATCAGAAAACGATAGTCGCAATCTCTTATCTTACATCCAGTTCTAGCTTACCTTCCGATTTTGATGACTTATGATCTAATTTCGCATGTTGCTTTTTATGTTTACTAATCAATAGGAAATAGCTTAAACTGAATACTAAGGATATTGCAACGCCGGCAAGGATGGATACTTTAGCAATATCCCGAATAGCCTCATCTTTAAAGGCTAGCATAGTAGTGAATATAGACATGGTAAAACCGATACCAGCTAATGTTCCCATTCCAAATATCTGCTTCCAATTTACGTTTTTGGGTAAACTAGCTACTTTGCATCTGACTAATATCCAGCTAAATAAGTAAATGCCTATAGGTTTTCCTAATACTAACCCAACGATGATTCCTAATCCTACTGTGGTACCTAAAGCACTCATAATATGGTCTGGCAATAATATAGCAGTATTGGCCAATGCAAATAAAGGAATAATTAAAAAATTAACATAACGGTGAATGGCTCTTACAATTTTAGGTAGTTTAGTAGCTGGAATAGCGAATGCGACCAATACACCTGTGATGCTGGCCTCAATACCCGAATTAAATACAACATACCATAAGAAAAGTGACATTGCAATTTGTATGAGTCCAAATTTAACCTTGAAGTAATTTAAGGCAAAAAGACCCAGGAAAAAAATAACACCAACAACTAGAAATAGCCAATTCACCTGTCCCCCATAGAATAGGGCAATTACAATTATTGCACCCAAATCATCAATAATTGCTAAAGCCATTAATAATATTTTAAGGCCATCAGGAATGCGTTTACCCAATAAAGAGGCTATTCCAATAGAAAATGCTATATCCGTAGCAGTAGGTATCCCCCATCCATGGATGTAACTGGTATGAATGTTAAAAGCAACGAATATTAAAGCAGGAACAATCATTCCCCCTAAGGCTGCACCAAATGGTAAAACAGCTTTTTTAAAGGAGGATAATTCACCTTTGATTAGTTCTCTTTTGATTTCCATTCCAGCCATCAGAAAGAAGAATGCCATCAGAAAATTATTAATCCAGCTTAAAAAGCTTTCTGGGAGGGATAATGAAGAAAATATAGGAAAGGATCGATTCCAGAGCTGCTTATAATCAGAAGCAAACATGACAGTGTTAGCCAGGTAAATGGAGATTAAGGTACACGTAATTAGCATTAAACCTATAAAACGGGTATCATTAATTAAAATCCTTAAAGGATTGATGGCTTTCAATAAAACCCTCTTCATAATTTCTTTAATTTAAAAAAAAGAGGCTGAAATCAATAGATTCAGCCTCTTTTGGTTTATGTCATCAAATATGAATCTTTATAATGATAAAAACTGAATTAGTAAGCAAGATCATTAATTCGAGATTTTATGCTTTTTAACTCAATCACTATTCCATCTTTCAAGTAAATATGCGCTGTCCCAAAAATTATATTCCAACTTGCAGGCAGTAAGAAAAACTTCAGTCATGCTTTCCTGTTGCTCTACAGTACTACTTGCCGCTGCTTTATCACAAATTGAAATGGCCTTTTTAACCAGTAAACCGAACTCCTCGCCTGCATAGGTATCAATCCAGTTCTGGTATTGATTGTTATCCGCGTTTTGATTCGAAAGTATATAATCCCCTACTTTTTTATATACCCAAAAGCAAGGTAGTACAGCAGCAATTCCTACGGAAGATTGTGACATATATACAGTACTCTGCAAAAAGTGGACATAATGGTGACAGGTAGGCGACATACTAATCTGCCCCTTTACCTCATACTGTTTAAAGTACGAATCATGCAAAGATCTTTCAACCACAATAGCTCCTTCGGCAAAGCGAATAAAATCAAGCATGATGTTTACATCCTCAGTTTTTGCGGCAATGATGGATAAGGCCCTTGCAAAGTACTCCAGGTAACGGGAATCCTGCTCAATATAAAACTTAAACTTTTCAGGATCCAGTGTGCCTTTCAGTAGCTCTTTAACAAAGGGCATACCGATGATTTTTTCATATATGGGGTTTGCCTTTTCCCAGGCTTTGTCAGTCCAGTTCATGTTGTGTCAGTTTATATGGATTATAAAAATGGTTTAATGGGCCATGGCCCTTGCCTGTAATTACATCCTTCCCGTAAAAAATGGCGTTATGCACATAATCCTGAGCCAGTGTAATAGCATCCGTTAGCTCAATCCCTTCAGCCAAATAACAAGCTATGGCTGATGATAGCGTACATCCAGAACCATGCGTATTATTGGAATCTATTTTTTCTGACATATAAACTCCTATCTCAGCATTTCGCCTGAATAATATGGAACTGAGCTGGGCTGATTGCAGGTGCCCGCCTTTTAGCAGCAGGGCATTACACCCCATTCTCATAATTTCAGAACCCGCTTCATACATCTGTTCAAGGGTTTCAATGCGTAAAGCAGTCAGTAAGGAGGCCTCGTCCAGGTTGGGTGTGATCAAAGTGGCAAGCGGAAATAACTTTTTAATGATCGATTGTATAGTATCTTCTTCAATTAGCCTGTCGCCACTACTGGCTACCATAACAGGATCAAATACGACAGGGATTTTAGGGTATTGTTGTAAGATTTTTGCAATTACATCTACGAGTGCTGTCGTATGTACCATACCTATTTTTATAGCATCCGGTAATATATCCTCCATTACGGCTTGTATCTGAGATTGTACAAATGCAGGAGGAATAGCATGGATTGCCCTGACACCACAGGTGTTTTGTGCAGTTAAGGCAGTTATAGCCGACATGCCATAGCAGCCCAAAGCGGAAAAGGTTTTTAAATCGGCTTGTATGCCTGCACCTCCCCCGCTATCCGAACCTGCAATAGTTAATACAGTGGTATATTTATACTTTGTAGTCATATTGCCTTTTCAATTTGATTTCTTATTTCCGCTGCGGCTTGCTCCGGATTTTCTGCTCCGCAAATAGCTGATACTACCGCCAGGCAATCTGCACCTGCCCGTATCACATCATAAGTATTTTCTGCATGTATATTTCCAATTGCAACCAGTGGTTTGTCAGTGAGGCTTCTAATCTTCGAGATGCCATCCAGTCCCCATGCTGTCACCGTATCATTCTTAGTTAGGGTATTGAACACAGGGCTGACGCCTAAATAATCAGTATGTTGAATTTGTGAATTGAATAGCTGTTCTTCATATTCGATCGAATAACCCAATAAGACATCATTATGCCATAGCTTTTTAATGTCAGCAGGCAGCATATCTGAATTGCCAACATGGATCCCTGAAACACAGCAGGATCGTGCAACAGCTAAATTGTCATTAACAATTAAAGGAACCCCATAGTGATCGAGCATTTCTTTTAAACGCAATGTGACGGATTGAAAGGCAGCAAAGTCTTTGTGTTTTTCCCTGATCTGAACAAGGTCTACACCTCCTTTAACAGCCATTTCAGTAACCAATACCAAATCTCTTCCCATGCAGGCATCCTCAGATACAACCAGGTACAAACGACTTGAAAAACACTCAATCATTTTGAAAATCTATTTTAAGGTAGCTGGAGAACTCTTGCTCAGTTAGGTTATATAATTTATCCAGTAAGTTCATCTGTAAGCTACCGGGACCATTGGAGTTTTTCTGTGCAATTTCACCTGCAATGCCCAATAAACACATAGCCGAGACTGTGGCATGAAATGGATCACTCGCATCGTTGCCCAAGAAGGCCGCAATTATTGCAGTGGCTGTGCAGCCTAATCCGGTAACCTGTTGCATCATCGGGTGCCCGTTTCGTATAAATGCTTTTTGTTTTCTTGAAATGATCACATCAACAGCCCCTGATACACAGATAATGCTACCCGTGCTGCTATTCAGCCATTGTGCCGCTTCAATTGCTTCCTCACTTTGATATACACTATCGACACCTTTTGTATGTAGTCGACTCACTTTGGCTATAGCCATAATTTCAGAGGCATTACCTCTTATCACTGTTGGTTTATAGTTGATCAGATTGATCACCGTCTGATCCCTAAATAGCGTTGCACCGGCACCTACAGGGTCAAGGATCCATGATTTATGAAGTTCATTCGCTTTTTTTGCAGCACGATCCATGCTCTCGCACCAATATTCATCCAGTGTGCCAATATTAATGACCAAAGCATTTGAAATATTCACCATCTCCTCTACTTCAGGATGTGCATGTGCCATAATTGGAGAGGCACCAATAGCAAGCAAAGCATTAGCGGTATTGTTCATCACCACATAATTGGTGATATTATGTATTAAAGGAGCATCCGTCCTAACAGATAGGATTGATTTCCAAAGCGATTTTTCCATATTTTTAATTTATTGATAAAATAGGGCTAAAGAGTCTCCGGATCAGAGTTGAATAAAGTGTATTGCTACGCTTTTCCCTTCGACGGTATGAGCCGCATCAGGTTCAAAGGGACTATCTCAATTCTATATCAGAATACCCCTAAAGCCGTGATAAAGATAATAATTTAGTAAATATTGAAAATATTTAGTTTTTTAATATAGGAATAAATATCAACCCGGCCAGCATACCTATTTATTGTGGTAAAATTTATTGACCAGTTTTAACACTATTTTAATCTCATCCTGTGCTTTGGTTACCAGGATCTGTAAATCAGGCAAGGAAAAAGTATCAAGATGCTCAAACTCATTTGCTATTTTTGAGAGCGCATTCAAACCAGATGATACTGCCGTTCCATAGAGTTTATGCCCTGCTTCATTAATGCCTTTCAGATCTTTTGCATGTATACACTTCTCCATCACTTGTATTGAAACGATCAGTTCTTCCTTAACCAGAGATAGTACTTCTTTTAATATCGATTCATCATCGCCAACATAGCTAATGAGTTTATTGATGTTAAAATGTAAAGCTTCATCTATATCTTCTTCCAGCTTAGGTTTATTACCTATTTGATGGGTATTTTTCAACCACTTGTTAAATACAGCAATAAGCATCTCTTCCACAATAGGCTTTACAACAAAATCGTCCATACCAGCCGCCAGACATTTCTCCTTTTCTCCTTTAACATTTCCTGCAGTTAAAGCAACAATTGGTGTATGAATCCCATTTTCGATTAATCTGATTGCTTTTGTCGCTTCATAGCCATTCATTTCAGGCATTTGAACATCCATTAGAATCAGGTCAGGGGTGTTTCGCCTAAAAATATTCAAGGCTTCTATTCCATTATTAGCCTCGGTAATAATAGCATTAGGGGCAAATTTATGAATGATAGTTCGAGTAAGTAGCATATTTACCATATTGTCCTCTGCAATTAACACATTGAAATAGTGCTCTGATATCTCAGCTAACTGGTCCTTAACAGGAGTTATTTTAATTTCCTTTTTATGGAGCCGTGACAATGCATTATAGATGTCCTGCATTTTGACTGGCTTAACCAGGCGGTGACTCACTTGGAGCCCTTCACAAGCTTTAATAATCTTTCCGTCATCTGACGAACTATGCAAGAGGATTATTGATTGCTCTGTAGGGGAAGTATGGAAACTATCATGAATCTTTTTGATCGTTTCCAATCCATCCATAAATGGCATATGATAATCCATTAAAATTACATCATACTTTCCCCCCTTTGAAAGGAGTTGCAGGGCTTCAAAGCCATTCCTGGCTTCCGTAGTTCGAATGTTCTTTAATAACAACATTTGACTGATGATCAATCGGTTATTGTCATTGTCATCAACAACCAATACTTGTTTTATCTGGTCGATGTTTTCCCAGTTTATGGCATCACCTTGTTCAGATTTAAAACTCACATCAAAATAAAATATACTCCCCTTCCCTGGCGAGCTTTTTATTTGAAGCCGACTATTCATTAACCCTAATAATTTGTTTGATATCGTTAACCCAAGTCCTGTACCTCCATATTTCTTTGTCGTAGATCCATCCTCTTGAGAAAATGCTTCAAATATTTTACTTTGCTTTTCGGGTTTAATACCAATACCTGTATCCCGTACTTCAAACCGTATCATGGTCTGATTTGCTTGTGCAATTAAGGTTTCTATTTTCAATTCAATTTCACCTTTATCGGTAAACTTCGATGCATTACCTAAAAGGTTAATTAGAATTTGTTTCAACCGCATGGTGTCGGCATAGATAAAACGAGGCAAATCAGGTGATATATTAAGCAACATTTCTAAACCCTTTTTTTGCACTTGATAAGAAATAATATCAGTAGCCTGACAGCTCATTTCATATAAGTCGCATTTTTCAATATCCAGTTCCAATTTACCGGCCTCTATTTTAGAGAAATCAAGAATGTCATTGATGATACTTAATAAGGCGTTTGCAGATTGATTTACAATTGACAAATATTGCTGCTGTGTTTCATTTAAATTGGTCTTCAGCACTAAGTCAGTGAAACCGATCACTCCATTTAGAGGAGTTCGGATCTCATGGCTCATATTGGCCAAAAACTCAGACTTGGCTACACTTGCTTGCTCTGCCAATAGCTTGGCAACTTTAAGTTCTTCCCTTTGCCTGATGATTGATGTTATATTTTGGGTAAATATCATCATGCCACCAATTTGACCATTATATTGATACCAGGGCCTCATTTCCCAGGTGATATATTGATTTTCCGCTACGCCAACAAGTGAAATAGTATCTTCTTCCTTTTTTTCTATTGCCCCATTTAATACGCGTTTATGCCTTTCTCTTCTTTCATCTGTCATACCCAGCGCTAAGTCATAATGAGAGGTGCCGATAATATTCTGGCCAACTGCATTGGCATCTTCCAACCAACGGTTACTTACTGCGATATAGCACATCTTATTGTCCAACATGGCTACCGCTGCGGGTGCATGTTGTACAAATGCAGATAGGCGGGCCTTTTCATTCATTAAATCAAGTTCAATGAGTTTGCTAAGATTAATATCCTGAAAAGTGCCATAGATTCTTTTGCAAGTGCCATTTTCTATTTCGGCATCGCCTAAAGCTCTAACCCATATTTCTTTTCCTTGTACAGTAATGATTTGAAGTTCGAGGTCCCATGATTTTCCCTCTGTTATAGCCTCGTTTACTGCTTTTGTTATGTCATCCCTGCTCTTTCCTTCTTTGTAGAAACTGATGCCGCTAGTCAGATCAGGTTCAAAACCTGGATCAGCACCATGTATCTCACGGGTTACTGAAGTCCATGAAATTTTTTGACTTTGAACATTCATTTCCCAGCCACCTACACGTGCTACTTTGTTGGTTTGTTCCAGCATATCTTTAGTATGTCGAAGGTCTTCTTCCAGGTAATGTCTTTCTGTGATATCTACTGCATTCCCAATCACATAACTCTCGCCATTCAGATTCTTTTCCAGTATATTATTGTACATCCAGATTCGAAAAGATTTATCTTTATGTTGAGTAACCATTTGACCCTTTGAACTTCCTTCTTGTTCTATTTCTGCCAGGTAATTTTGCAAAAATGCGTGACGCGTTACAGGAATAATGTCAAATAAACCGCTTTTTAAGATCTCCTCCTGGGTATATCCTAATATTGATGCTCCCGCACTGTTAACCGATAAAAAATTTCCTTTTAAATCATGTGTACACATAAATCCTTGTGAATTATCAAAAAAGGCATTGGCTTTTTTTTCACTTTGAATCAGCGCTAATTCTTTCGATCTTTCCAGGGTAATGTCACGCGCAATTGCAAAAAGGTTACCGGTTAAAGGTTCAGGACTGATTGCCCATTGTAAAGTTTTATAGCAATTTTCTTTTGTTTTAAGGCGATGAATGAAGTTTATGGTATCGTGTCCTTGTATTAACCGTTCTATTTCGTGTTTCGTATTTTCTATATCATCTGTATGTATCAAATCAAAAATAGAGGTGTTCATTAATAAATTGGCATTCCACCCCATTACTTTTTCAAAGGCAGGATTAACTTTCTTGAAAAAACCGTCTACACTTGCAATGCAAATTAAATCATTAGAAAGATGAAACAGCTTTTGAAAGTTTTTAAGTTCAATTTTTTGTCGTCTTTCTACAATAAGCGTAATGACATTTTGCGCCAGTAATTGCAATGCTCTTTTTTGAGTATCAGAAAGTTTCTTGGGCTCATGATCTATGACGCATAAGGTTCCCAGCGCGTAACCATTAGGATCAATTAAAGGCTGACCAGCATAAAAACGAATGTTCGGGAAACCCGTGACCAGCTCATTTTCCATGAATCGCTGATCTTTTGTGGCATCTTCAATCTCAAAGATCCCTACGTCCATAATTGCATATTGACAAAAAGCAAGATCCCTTGGAGTTTCAGTAATATTTAAACCCACCTTTGATTTGAACCATTGCCGGTGTTTATCAATTAATGAAATCAATGAAACGGGAACATCACATATTATAGAGGCCAACTCTGTTACCCTGTCAAATTCTTCTTCGCTTAATGAATCAAGAATCTCATAATTCTGGAGTGCATTAAGTCTTTCTTGCTCATTATAGGGAACCGGGTGTTTTTTCACGTATACAGATCATGTTACTTATACGAATATATTAACAATATGGTTCAAAAAGTCAATAGTGTCCTTTTGTCTCATTCTATTATAGCTTTATTAAAGCTAAGGCAGATATAAACTTTATATTTGTCATCCTCTTTTAAAGGGAAAATAGCCGTTTACATGGAAAAGATCACTAATTTCGATTCAACATTCGAACCCGCTTTAATACAGGAAATACATCAGTATGGAGAGTTGAAACACTTCAAAGAAGGCGATGTGGTGATGGATTACGGTAAGTATATCCGTATGATGCCCATCGTAATCAAAGGAACCCTTAAGGTGCTTCGTAAAGATGATACAGGGAATGAAATTCTGTTGTATTATTTATCGAGTAATGAAAGTTGTTCCATGGCTTATAGCTGTTGTTTAGAGGCTAAAAAAAGTGAAGTGAAGGCTATTGTAGAGGAAGATGTGGATATTATAGCTATTCCTCATGCTAAACTGGATGAATGGCTGTGTAAATATCCAAGCTGGAAAAACTATATTATGCGGAGTTTTAATGAGCGGTTTTTAGAATTGCTAAAATCTATTGAGAGTATCGCTTTCCATAAATTGGATGAGCGTCTTATTGCTTACCTGAAGGAAAAACAACGTCTTTCAGGTTCAAACTTAATTAAAGCTTCTCATTATTTGATTGCTGATGACCTGGCTACCTCAAGGGTAGTGGTATCACGTCTTTTAAAACAATTAGAAAATGATGGAAAAATACTTTTATACCGCAATGAAATTAAACTCCTTCAGGAGTTTTAATTTCATTTAAGCTTTCTTTATAATTCTATCAGGCCTTGTTACTAAAACTTCAGCTGAAATTTTTCAGTTAAAACACCTTTTAATCTTTATAGTTTCCTGATGATCAATCTTCTGAAGTCGATAGGTGAACCTTCGTATTGCAATAAGATCCTTCCAGAAAGAGATGATGATGCTATTCCTTCATTTACTAATTTTCCATTGAGATACTGGGAACATTTCCCTTTATACGATTTTATTACCAGTTGATTCCATTCACCTACTGTCCTTTCATTTTCGGATAAGCGGGGTATCACTACACTTTTGCCGGGTAGGTTACGTTCGCCCCTTACTTCCAGCGTTACACTGTCTAATAACACAAAGTCGCCGGTTGCTCCTTCCTTAATCTGATACTGAATACCCTCTGGCCAAAGTTTATCAGCTCTAACTGGAACCTGATACATCACCCCACTGTTCTTATTCCCTTTTCCTCGTTCGTACTTTGGCTCTGTGTTCCATTTATAATCCAGTGTCAGCTCAAAATTGGAGTATAATTGCTTAGACATCAGATAGCCTGGCCTTTCGCCATTCAACCGGATCATGCTATCCATTACATTAAAAATAGTGGAAGCGTCTTCATGCTTCTCTCCTTGCACGTAGGCATACCAGCCATCAAGTGTTGTACCGTTAAACAGTTGAGCTTGTCGTACCTTGTTGCTGCAGGAAGTAGCCAATAATATAATAAAGGCTGAAAAAATTAATTTGTTCATTTTTGAATTAATATGAACGCAAATTAAGCTTATTTTAACGATTTTCTTCATTGACTCCTGAACCTATTACCTTTACATATGGATTATTTTAATAAGCTATTGTCTCTTTTGAAAATAGAGCGTGAAGAAGACCGAATTTCTTATAGCAAATTAACAGAATCCAGTTCAGTTGCCGAACGAAGGGCCTCCGGTATCACCTGGTATCCTATTGCAATCAGAGGTACAGAACCAGGTCGGGGCGATTATTTAACAGTTGAAATTGAGCGCACTACACATCAGGATCTTGCTCATCAGCTTCGCTTTGGTGCCTCAATCGCTCTTTTCTCCAACCATGATATTAAAAATAATCGTCTGGAGGGAACCATTTCTCATCAAAGTGGAAATAACTTAAAAATTACGCTATTCGCTGACGAATTACCTGATTGGTGTCGTGATGGTAAACTTGGCATTGATCTGCTTTTTGATAATAATAGTTACGATGAAATGAAAAATGCCATTAAATCTGCTTCCATGCTTATGGCGGATGATGAAAAAGGGCGATTAATACAAATCTTAACCGGGAGTAAAAGTCCTTCTTTTTATAGTGAGCCCCCTTATCTCCATCCAACAGGTTTAAATAGCTCGCAACAGGAAGCAGTGTTAAAAATTACTACAGCTCAGAATGTAGCTATTGTTCATGGGCCACCGGGAACAGGTAAAACAACAACCCTGGTACAAGCTATAAAGGCCATGATCGGTTTGGATAACAAACAAATCCTGGTCGTGGCTCCCAGCAATACAGCGGTAGATTTACTCAGTGAAAAACTAACGAATGAGGGATTAAGTGTATTAAGAATAGGTAATCCGGCTAGAGTGTCAGACAAGTTGATGTCTTTAACGCTGGACAGTAAAATGACCGAACATAGCTTGATGAAAGATATGAAAAAGCTTAAAAAGCAGGCTGCTGAATACAAGAATATGGCTCATAAGTACAAGCGGAACTTTGGTAAAGCTGAACATGATCAGCGAAAAGCGCTTTTTGATGAAGCTCATAAGATAATGAAAGAGGTAAGTAAAATGGAGCAGTATATTATTGATGCATTGGTATCTACTGCTCAGGTAATTACGGCTACTTTGGTTGGGTCAAACCATTATACCATACGGGATGTGAAGTTCCATACCGTGGTGATTGATGAAGCTGGACAAGCTTTAGAACCTGCCTGCTGGATTCCTATATTGAAAGCACAAAAGGTTGTTTTAGCTGGCGATCATTTCCAGCTATCCCCTACTATTAAATCCCGGGAGGCTGCTAAAGAAGGTTTAAGTGTGACTTTGCTTGAAAAAAATGTAGCGTATCATCCAAATGCCGTTGTGCTATTAGAGGAGCAGTACCGGATGAATAATGCCATTATGAATTACTCCTCCCAAGTCTTTTATCAAAATAAATTAAAAGCTCATGTTTCTGTAGCAGAGCATCTGTTATTTGAGGGCGACAAACCATTCACTTTTATTGATACCGCAGGCTGTGGCTTTGATGAGAAACTGCAGGGTACAAGTTCATCTAATCCTGAAGAAGCTGCGTTTTTATTCAGACATTTAGAAAAGCTTATTGCTGAATTGAATACGAAGTATAACATGGAGAATTTCCCAACAATCGCTGTTGTTTCTCCCTACAAGGAACAAATCAGGTTATTGAATGAGCAGCTGATTCATTCTCCAGCAATGCAATTGGGTCTGGGTAAAATTTCAGTCAATACAATTGATAGTTTCCAGGGCCAGGAACGCGATATAGTGTATATCAGCATGACCAGAAGCAATAACGAAGGTGAAATAGGCTTCCTTTCTGATATACGGCGTATGAATGTTGCCATGACAAGGGCACGTAAGAAATTGGTTATTATAGGCGACAGTGCAACGTTGGCCCGATTGCCTTTTTATGCTAATTTAATTACTTATGCTGAGCAGATCAATGGCTATCAGAGTGCATGGGAATTTGTTTAAGATTATATCAGTTTCTTGAAAACTACAATTCCATTATGACCGCCAAACCCAAATGTATTACTCATGGCTACATTAATATCCTTCTCAAAAGCATGATCCTTGACAATATGGAAATCGGAAGATATGGCTGGATCAAGCGTGACTAAATTAATTGTCGGAGGAATAATTGAATTACAAATACTCATAACACTCGCAATAGCTTCAATTGCACCGGCCGCACCAAGTAAATGACCCGTCATAGATTTAGTAGCGCTGATATGTAAATGGTCATTTTTGCCATTGAAAAGCTTGCTCAATGCTTTGAATTCACTAATATCGCCTACTGGAGTAGATGTCGCATGGGCATTTATATAATCAACAGATTCCGGAGCAATGCCCGAATCTTCTAAAGCAAAACGCATAGCCATATAAGCACCTTCACCTTCAGGATGCGTTGCCGTCATATGAAACGCATCTGCGGTCATAGCTGCACCTGCAACTTCTGCATAAATAAATGCATTTCTTGCCTTTGCATGTTCATATTCTTCTAAAATCAATGCACCTGCACCCTCGCCCATTAAAAATCCATCTCTATCAATATCGAAAGGCCGGCAGGCAGTCTGAGGATT
Source organism: Arcticibacter svalbardensis MN12-7 (assembly GCF_000403135.1). Taxonomy (GTDB): domain Bacteria; phylum Bacteroidota; class Bacteroidia; order Sphingobacteriales; family Sphingobacteriaceae; genus Arcticibacter; species Arcticibacter svalbardensis. The sequence goes on along the minus strand of NZ_AQPN01000106.1, from coordinate 42,207 downwards.
TTCATTATGAACGGTCATTGCTTTTAAAGCACAAAATCCTCCAATGGATGCTTCAGTAATAGGTGCTTCTGATCCACCTGTTATAATCACCTTAGCCTTTCCCCATCGGATATAATTTAATGCATCCATAATGGCTGTGTTGGATGTGGAACAGGCCGAAACAGTCGTGTAATTTATACCCATTAAGCCGTATTTAATAGAAATTAATCCGGCGGCCATGTTAGAAATTAGTTTGGGTACAAAAAAAGGACTGAAGCGTGGAACGAAATTATTTGCCGCATATTCTTTAACCTGCTCTTCAAAGGTAAGCATTCCACCCTGACCTGATCCCCATATTACGCCCGTATCATAGGGATTCATACTAGAGAAATCTAATCCTGATTCTGCAACTGCTTGCTCCACAGCTCCAAGGGCATATTGCGTAAAAGGATCTGTTCTTTTAATTTCGGATTTATCCATGTATACAGTTGGATCGAAATCTTTCAGTTCACATGCTATTTGAGTCCTGAAAGCACTTGGGTCGAATTTAGTAATGCGTCCAGCACCACTTTTACCTTCAATGAGACTATTCCAAAAAGTTTTGACATCATTTCCAAGCGGAGTAATTGCGCCCATTCCTGTTATAACAACTCGTTTTATCTGCATACCTGTATTTATACCTCTGTATTCGAAAGAAGGTGCAAATATACATAGACCCCATTAATATTTGCAAGCAATTGGTTAGAATGAATAGGTCAGTACGTGTTGTAGTTGTAAATTTAAGTATCAATTAGGGCTGGCTATTCCTATTCGTACTGGTATCATCATTGGTTATGCCCCTTTGATTTTTCTTTATACTGCTTTTTAATTTTCCAAATTTATAATTAAACCGCAAATTAAATCTTCTATAATAGATATCATAATAATTGCTCTGACTGAAATTAGCTGAGGCACTATAAAAGTCTATTTTTTTATATTTACTAAAAGGGTTACTAGTTGATAAAGAGATAGTAGCTTTATTTTTTAATAAACTTTTTGACCCGCTTAATGATGTATATATGAAATAATTGTCTCTGCCCTGGAGCATAACATATCTGCTATCAAAGCCAAAATCGAATCCCATGCTATATCCTTTTTCAAATTTATAGCTTGAGTTTCCAAATATATTTCCTTGATAGCCATTGTTATTATACAATTGGCCTTCCGAGCTTCCTGTCAACCAAACATGTAAAAGCAGGGCGTTGACATTCATACTTAACTTTTTTGTTACAGGGTAGTTGGCATTTATTAATACACCCAATCCTCTGTTTTTCCCAATGTTTAAATAAGTAGATGATAAAACAGCGTCAGCATTAGGGCTAATTAAATTCTCAACGGTGTTATTGGCAAAAGAATAGGTTAATCCAAAGGTTACGGTTCCTTTAGAAAAGTTGCTATAATTCAATTCAAGTGAATGGCTGATAACAGGGCTTAAATCCGGATTACCAGTACTGATAAACTTCGGATTTGATTTATCAATAAATGGATTCAATTGCCATATTCCGGGACGCTGAATCCGTTCTGTAAAACCTGCGTTTACACTATTTTTTTTATTCATTTTATATTGCAGGGAAAAGGAAGGGATAAAGTCGTTATAGTTTTGGTCGGCATAACGGTCTGAGGAAATAAAATCTGCTTTTACTTCTGTACGCTCCAATCGCAAACCAGCTTTAGCCACCCATTTTTTCAGATTAAATTGATAGGAATTGTAAATACTATATACATCTTGCTGATAGTTGAATTTGTTGGTCTGGGCCGGATCGTTAGTATATTGACCATTTGCGCTTAAATTGTCGTTTTTAAAATCACTATAGTTATCCCTTAATATGGCCTTTACCCCCATCTCAATGTTTAATCCTTTTAAAGGATGGATATAATCCATTTGAATGGTCTGTTCTTTAGTTCCCGAACTGTTATATTGCCGATAATCAGGATACGGATAATTGATCTGTTCGGCATAGGCTGCATCCAGATTTTGCTTGCTCCCTGATGAATTATATTTATAGGAAGCGGTAAGCAGGCGATCCTTATTTGTTTTAAATCCAAGCTGATAGTTTACTCCCAGATCTGTTGATTGGTTATCATTGTCCATCTGATTTACTAAACGGAACAATTGATTTAAAGAATGATCTCCATTTAGCTGCGTAGACAGCTGATTGTTGCTCTGATCATAACTGCCTTCCGAATGTTCAATGGTGCCTGTTAACAAATTTAAGCTGTCTATTTCATAACTTAACTCGGCACTTCCATAGGTGTTTATATTGTGTATGGTACGTTTGCCATCCTGCTCTAAAATCGATGATATAGGATCGCCTGTGGTATTGGTAGAACCTGTAGCCACAGTTTGCCTGGTTTGATCGTTACTTCCCAGGTATCCACTAAATCCAAACTTTCCTTGTTTGACTGTACCATTCAAGTTCACTCCCGGACCATTTACTGTATTATACCGAACACTCACATTACCGTTATACCCTTCATCAGCCGCTTTTTTAGTTATTACATTGATGATACCAGCTAAGCCTTCTGCATCATATTTTGCTGGAGGAATGGTGATTACTTCAATTTTTACAATGTTACTGGCAGGCATTGATTTAAATACATCCGATGGGTTCCTGGTTATCATTGCAGATGTCTTGCCATTAATCAGTATTCTATAGTTGCCGCTTCCCTTTAATTTAATGTTATCCGTACCGTCTACAGAAAGTAGAGGAACCTTTCTGAGCATGTCAAGCGCATTAAGCGCTTCTTTTTCAGGATCAGACGCCACATCATAACTTATCCGGTCTACTTCCTGTCGTACTAATGGTTTCGATACATTCACCGTCACTTCGTTTAGTTCTCTCGAAGAAGCGGACAAATAGATTAATCCTAAATTTAATAAGGGTGTTTTCGTAGCAGGAATAGTCGCAATAGATATGATTTTTGTTTTAAAACCTACACAGGATATGGATAGGGAATAGGATTTAATTGGAAGCTGACTGATTTGAAAAGTCCCATCCTCTTTGGTTAATACATTCTTGATAGGTTTCAGTTTAGTATCTTCAAATAATGAAATGGTAGCATATTTTAGCGGCATATTCTTAGCTGAATCAACTATACTTCCTTTAATTATTCCTGTATATTGTTGGATTTCTGAAAAGGCACTTTGCAATGAAAAGTAACAAATAATTGAAAATAACAGCTTGTTCATACTTAAGGTCAGGTCATTTATTGCTTACATAAAAAAAAGAAAGCGCTCTCAATTAGGAGAATTTTTTGACTAGAGTGCTAAAATAATTTTATTCAATCAAATATCATGTACTATTTCTGAATTATTTTATGTTTTGCAGATAAAACGCCATTTTATTGCTTGCCAAGGTACCCTAAAAGAGGTATCACCTATAAATTATAAAAATAAATTATTTTCGATGCTTTAAAACTTTAGCTTCCATATAAAAAATTATTTCTTCCGCTATGTTCTTACTTTGATCCCCTACCCGTTCCAGCTTACGTATTATAGAATGAACGTTTAAAGCTTGTTCCATTTTAGTTGGATACTTACTTATAAAAGCGACTATATTATCATTGACGTCTCCATTAATGTCATCAAGGACCTCATCTTTTTTAAAGATACTTCTGGCCAATTTGGTATCTTCTCTTTCAAAGGAAAGAAGTACATCCCGTACGATATTATGCGCGCCCTGGTACATTTCAAGAAACTCAGTAGATTTTAATAATTCTGCATCAAATGGCTCCTTTTCACTGATGATATATTTGGCAATACTCTCGGCAATGTCACCGATCCGCTCCAGGTTATTATTTATTTTTAAAGTCGCCAATACAAATCTTAAATCAATGGCCACCGGACTATACAGCGCAATAATATTCTCACAATCCCGGTCAATTTTAAGCTCCATGGAATTGACCCTTTTCTCATTCGCCACAACTTCCCTGGAAAAATCCTTGTCAAAAGTTTTAAGTGAGTGATATGCTTTTTCTAGTTGGCTAATAACAAGCTCCCACATTTCTGTGGTATCTTTTTTTAATGACTTAAGTTCAGATTCTAAATGTGTCATAGTGTAATAGGTTTATATAGATGAGTTCAGGTTTTTTTAACTACCCAAATCTTCCTGTAATATAGTTTTGTGTCGCATTCTTAGTCGGATTAGTAAAGATCTTATCTGTATTATCATACTCTATTAATTCACCCAGATAGAAGAAAGCGGTTTTATCACTGATACGGGCAGCTTGTTGCATGTTATGAGTCACAATTACGATCGTAAACTTATTTTTTAGCTCATATATCAATTCTTCAATTTTAGCAGTTGAAATAGGATCCAAAGCTGAAGCAGGTTCATCCATTAATAAAACAGATGGTTGTACTGCAATAGCACGGGCGATACAAAGTCTTTGTTGCTGACCACCAGATAAAGCCATTGCGGATTTTTGAAGATTGTCTTTCACCTCATCCCACAATGCCGCTTGTTTCAATGCATTTTCAACCGTTTCGTCCAATACCGATTTAGATTTCTCTCCATTGATCCTTAATCCAAACGCTACATTTTCAAATATAGATTTAGGAAAAGGATTCGGTTTCTGAAATACCATCCCAATTTGTTTCCGGTAAGCATATACATCAATGATATTTTTATAAATATCAACATCATCAATCATCACTTCGCCCTTGATGGTAACATCGGGAATAAGATCATTCATCCTGTTGAAACAACGTAGAAAGGTCGACTTGCCACAACCGGATGGGCCAATAAAAGCAGTTACCGTATTCGCTGTAATATTGATAGTAACATCTTTTAATGCCTGTTTTTTACCGTAATATAAATTCAGGTCTTTTGCCCTCAGTTTATACATTCCATAATTTTGCTTTGCTAAGCTGTCGTTTTTCTGTACCATCTATTTCTTAATACTACGGCTATGCCGTTTAATAAAAATGTAAATACAAGTAATACAATAATACCTGCAGCTGCGTTATCAATAAAACCCTGTTGTGGCCGGGATGTCCAGTTAAATATTTGGATTGGCAATGAAGTGTACTGATCCATAGGTCCTTCAGGAATAAATGGAACATACGCTAATGCTCCTACCACAATTAATGGAGCCGTTTCGCCAATCGCACGCGAAATGGATAATATGACTCCTGTAAGGATTCCCCCAAAAGAGGCTGGCAATACAACCCGCCAAATGGTTTGCAATTTAGTAGCCCCCAATCCGAATGCCGCTTCCCTCATCGTGTCGGGCACCGCTTTAATCGCTTCCCTTGTTGAAACGATGATCACTGGCATAATCAATAAAGCTAAGGTCAATGCTCCTGAAAGGATGCTGTTTCCAAAGCCAGCCATCCGCACAAATAACTCCAAACCAAGGATCCCATATATAACGGAAGGTACTCCCGCTAAATTTGAAATGTTAATTTCTATAAATTTAGCCAGTTTATTTCGTTTGCCATACTCCTGCAGGTAAATTCCTGAAAGTATACCTATGGGCAAGGCAATGATTAAGGTAATAAATAACAAACTAACCATACCTGCCAATGCCGTGTAGATTCCTGATTGTTCAGGATGCCTGGATGGAAGGTTAACAAAAAATGACCAGTTTATTCTGGAAAGACCTTTAATCAGAATATCAACAATTAAGATTAAAAGGGTCAATAGTGCCATACCTGTACAGGTAATAGCAAAGATCTTAAAGACTTTATCTTTCACATTGGCGGAAAATAGTTCTTTATTCATAACGTTGCTCGTATTTTTTTCTTATCCAAAAACTGATGTTATTGAGCAAAAAGGTAAACATAAAAAGTGTGATACCTGCTGCAAAAATTGTCCTGTACTCCATTGAATCCTGTGGAACATCGCCCATACTGACCTGCACAATATAGGTCGTAATCGTTTCCACTGATTCCAATGGGTTAAATGTGAGTTTTGGTTCCTGTCCCGCTGCTATAGCTACAATCATGGTTTCCCCTAAAGCTCTGGAGATAGCCAGGATCACGGATACGATAATTCCGGAGTTGGCTGCTGGAACCAGTACACTAAATGCGGTTTGAAAACGGTTTGCACCTAATCCGTATGAAGCTTCTCTTAACGATTTAGGAACTGCCCTTAAAGCATCTTCACTTAAAGAAGTAATATAAGGGATGATCATTACACCCATCACAATACCTGGGGACAAAGCATTAAAACCAGATAGACCCGGAATGAACTTTTGAAGCAAAGGGGTCACAAACTGCAAGGCAAAAAAACCATAGATTACGGTAGGTATGGCGGCCAGAATTTCTAGCAATGGCTTAACGAGATATGTAAACTTTTTGGATGCATATTCATTCAGGTAAACGGCAATGGTGATCCCCACCGGTACGGCAATAATGACGGCAATTGTCGTAGTGAGCAAAGTGCCTGAAAGCAGGGATAGTATTCCAAAATGTTTGTCTTCAAAAAGAGGTGTCCATTGTGTATCGGTAAGAAAGTCGAACAAAGAAACTTCCTGAAAGAATTTAAAGGTGTCAATGGATAACACCAGGATAATACCTATGGTCGTGATCACAGAAACTAAGCTGCATAACAGCATGACAAGTTCTATTACTTTTTCCGACTTGAATTTTATGCCCGACATTTTAATTTTTATCTGATAATAGTTTAAATAGATTAACGCCAACAGTGGACTTGTTTTCAAACATAGATCCCGTTGTATGTTTCAAGAATCTTTTATAGGATAGTTGATACACTTCAGTAGGTAATGGAACAGAGCCAATTTCTGTAGCTAAGGGAGCTGCATGCGCTAAATAAAACTTAATAAAATCTTTTACAAAAGGTTTAGAAGCAGACTTCACATTGACATAAATAAATTCAGGCCGGGATAAAGGCTGATAAGTACCGTCTTGAACTGTTTTTTCACTAGGCAAAATAGCTTTAGCATCTGCTGTTAATTTAACCGGAACCAATCTAAGCTTATTTTTATTTTCGATATAATAGGCAAGTCCAAAGTAACCCATTCCATTCACATCAGAAGATACACCCTGTACCAAAACATTATCATCCTCACTAGCTGTATAATCCCCCCTTGATGCTTTTGCTTTACCATTTATGGCTTCAGTGAAATAATCATACGTTCCGGAAGAAGTTCCCGCACCATATAACTTCAGTGGAGTATCAGGCCATGAAGCCCTCACCTGTTTCCATGTATTGATTTTACCCTGGCTTTCCGGAGACCACATTGTTTTCAATTCATCTACCGTAAAATAATCAACAAAAGTGTTTTTAGGACTTACTACTATTGCCATACCATCATAAGATACAGGTATTTCTATAAACTCAATGCCGTTTTGTCTACTTATTTCTAATTCGCTTTTACTGATAGGACGTGAGGCATTGCTGATATCAGTTTCGCCTCGTAAGAACTTTTTAAATCCTCCACCGGTTCCTGAAATCCCTACGGTAACCCTAATGTCAGGATCAACCTTTCTATACTCTTCTGCTACAGCCTCAGTTAATGGATAAACAGTACTGGATCCATCAATATTAATTTTCCCCTTATATTCTTTAAAACATGAACACAAAAAGAGTGTACCTATCAATAAACAATATTCAAATCTAAACTTGTTCATCATTATTATAAGTTTTTCTTGAAGCAGATGCCCTTGCTGTGTGCAAATGTACTTAGAATACATGGAAGGTAGATGCCGAAACAACTTTGCAAGGTCCATCCCGTAAGGAATTGGAATGTTAATTTGAAAATTAGGGGTATAACCTGCTTAAGATGAGGCATAGTGATAAATGAAGCACAATTTATTAACCTAAGCTTAACATAAACTTCATGTTGGGATGATGTGCCAATTTAGGCTACCGCTTGTTTCCCGAACTTTTTAAGCATAAACAAATGTGAGCGGAGCGCAGAAATAAAAGTCTTACTTTCGATATAAGGCAGGTTAAACTCCTTTGCAGTCTTTTTAACAATTGCAGAAATAGGCCCATAATGAATATGGCAAACTTTAGGAAATAAGTGATGCTCAATCTGCCGGTTCAAACCGCCTAAAAAGAAAGCAGCCAATTTACTGTTTGTGGCAAAATTAGCAGTGGTATGCATCTGATGTTCGGCCCACGCTTCTTCCATATTGCCGCTAGCATCCGGTACAGGAAAAAGGGTGCCTTCTACCACATGCGCCAGCTGGAAAACTAACCCCATTGTTAAACCTTCAGCTAAATGAAGTGCTAAAAAGCCAATAATGAATTGCCACCAGGTTACATCCAGCACAAGCAGTGGCAAGATGATAAACATGAAATAATAAGCAGCCTTATAAAAGAAAAGATTGAAATACTCTACCCGGGGATGAATCATTACGTGCTCCCCTATTTTTGCCTGGAAAAACTTTTTAAAGTCTTTTCTGAATACCCATGAAATGGAAGCCAGGCTATATAAAGGAAGTGCGTAAAGATGCTGGAAACGTTGGATGCTATTTACTTCTTCTTCCTCTGAGATGCGTATAAGTCCGGGCGCTACTTCTATATCTTCATCGTGTCCCGGTATATTGGTATAGGTATGATGCACAATATTGTGCGTTATACTCCACACATAGGGGTTGGCGCCAACAAAATTAAACAGGAAGCTAAATACTTTATTAACTGTTTTGTTGCCGGAAAATGAGCCATGAATAGCATCATGACAAATATTAAATCCTACAAATGCACAACAAACTCCTAGTAGCACACAAAGGAGGAGCATGACAGGGGGACTGAAAATATTTAAAATGATCAGCAAGTAAAGTGTGATGTATCCGCTAAGAAATACAAATGTTTTGAACCACATGGCACTATTTGCATTTCGGCCTATTTTATTTTCTTTAAAATAGCTATCAACTCTTTTGCGTACGGTAGAAAGAAATTGAGATTTTGAGTTACTGGAGAACTTTAATTTTTGATTCATTTGATTTTTACTGTTTGCGGAATTTTGCTAACAAACCAGATGTTTCAAAAAAAATCAGGTGTCTGCCTTAAAATGATGGAGCTAATATACGAATCGCTTGATACGTACGCGTTGCGTAAAAAAAGATTAGCACGTATAGTTTTGCTCTTCTAAAATGTTAACGCTAACTCTTTTTAATTATTATGACAAAAATGTGAATTATTTATTAAATAATTGCGAAGTGTTGCGAAATTATAATTAAGTATCAGAATATCTTTGTCTGTTTCTTAAAATGAAGATGGCAAGTTTATACTATTCAGGAGTAATGTAGGATACCTGATCGAGCATTGCAGCTTCTATCATGCTTTACTGTGGCTTGGTTGTTCGCCTGAAGTCGAACGACCAAAGGTGCAGTATCGAAGGAGCAACGAAGCAAAAGACCGGACATCATACAGCATGCTCCAATTAGGGGCATTCCAGGTAGTTAGATTATAGTAAAAAAAATCCCCCTTACCACTATTATGCTTAAGGGGGATTAAATGATCTTATATATGGAATCCCATATTTAGCTATTAATTAAGCTATAGGACCTTCTTTAATTTTACTTTCTATAGGATATTGAATTAAATCAACATAATCATTCAGTGTACCATCGTTTAAACAAGTTTCAATGATCTTTCTTCCTAAAGGATGCAAGTCAGGAACTAAATATTGTTCCAAAGTCACCTTAAAGAAGTCTGTTAAAAGTTTAGCACCTGCGTCATAACCTTCAATACCATTATCTTTTTGTAACTCAACCTGTAAGAAATGTTTAGGAATCACCTGACCGTCAATTTTCAAAGATTCAAGCGCATAGCCTAATAATGGAGATCTTGAAGGAACTAATGGTTCTTTTTTGAAACTCACATTTCCTCTTAGTGAAATGTATTCCCTTGCAATCCATTGACCCATGAACCCAACTTCGTAAGCACCAATATGCTGATTGGGGATTAGAATATAACGGGTTAGTGGAGTGTTCAAGATCTGCTCTAACAATATGTTTGCCTGATCAACACGACGTCCGGTACAAAAAGGCCAGTAAGAACCTACGCCCTCACTAATCATTCCTTCAGCACTTACAATACTTGGGTTAGCATGTCCACGTGGAGCAACAAGTCTCCAGATCCAAGCCAAAGCAGGAGGTAATACATGGAAGATTCCGATGATACCATAGTTAGGGTTTTCCCTTGTACTAGGAGGACATCTTATTCCAAAGCTACGGATATCAACTTCAACTGGTTCATCAACAGTATTTGGAACAAATTTACGAGGTAAGATTACTCTTGGATTTGTACATGGTTTTCCTGGAGCATCCAGTGTATGTTCCCAGATTAAGCAGGTAGCATCCGGTTTTCCATCGATGTTAAAAAACACTAATGGTTCCTTAGGATGTATGGTTGCACGCTCTATAGCTGGATCAGTGCCATATTCTGTAATGTGATTGATTCTTAAGAACCAGCCATGTTCAGCATCTTTTATAACAAGCTTCTTTCCATTTTGAAAACTTGGAAGAGCGATTGCCATATCATCAGTAACCGGCTGTAATTCGGATGAATCTTTAATATCAAGGTAGTATTTCTCGTTACTTTTAATGTTAGTACCTAATAATACCCTGCCATCTTGTTCTCTTTGTATAGCACCTGTCATTTCACTTTTTCCGCTTCCACTAGCACCTTCATGCATGATGGTGAATACGTTCTCGTAAGGAGTGGTGATTTTTACAGCAGAGGCATGAAGTGTTGTCCATCCCTCTTCTTCGCCTATATCAAGCAATACAGCATAGATGCCTTTTTTAGCACTTGGTCCGGGATATAGATTGTATGCAAACATTTCATGCATTTTATCTAACCTGTTGTGAACAACTACTTGTTTTCCATTAAAATGCGTATGTCTGAATGGTGGTGCAAGATAAATTACTGCACGTGGAGTGAAATCCTGAGGTATCTTACTTCTTGGAATAAATCCCTGTAAATCTGCTAAACCTGCAGCAAAGAAACCTGCATTAGCGGGAGCAACAAGTAAAGATGGATAACCTGTTTCATCGCCGCCTGACATAAAAGGAACAATGATTAGTTCGTCTTGTTCTTCGAGCCAATCGAAAGTTGCCTTACGTAAATCTGTGAACTCAGTACCGTATTTATCTATAAATTTTGGTTTATCAGTGGGTCTGTGATCCGCAATTACCATGCAATCAGGATCTCTTCGTCGTAGATATGGATCGGCATAATTAACTGATATTCCATTCTTGCAACGAATTACTGTAGCTTCAACAACTCTTCCAATTCCTGGAGTATCGTATGCAACTTCAAAAGTATTTCCTTCAATTCTTCCTAGAGATAAATCGCTAAGGTCCTCTCTGCTTTCTGCAAGGATAACTTCTTTGTTTTCTACAATCCGCTCGAGCTCTGGGGGTAGAATAAACTTTTTAAATAGGGATTTTTCCATATGCGTTATCACAGGTTAATAAACTAACCATGTTTTATAATACAAGTGTAACTATTCTTTGCTGGTTAGCAAATGACGCAGGTCATTATTTGATGTAATTTCAATGAGAAACTGTATTATTTTTGATAAATATCGCAATAGACCTGGCTCTTATATTATGAACATTTTAAATATTAGTTCGGATAATTAATAGTATTCTATTGCTCATCCGTAAATTTATTTGAAATTTATGTAAGAATTGGATTTCTTTTAATTTTTAGCGCTTCGCAGTAAAAGTATGACAATATTTAATAGAATGATTGGAAATTTAGTAGATTTAACCGTTTAAAATGTGAATTTTTATTTTATATGGCCCTCAATTACGTCTGGATTGCTTTTTTTATAATATCTTTTGTTGTTGCACTGATAAAAATGATATTCTTTGGAGATACGACAGTATTTACTCTCGTAATGAATGGAATGTTTGATAGTGCAAAAACTGGTGCTGAGATTTCAATAGGACTTATTGGGATCATGTCTTTTTGGCTTGGAATTCTTAAAATTGGTGAAAGAGCAGGCATGATCAACAAGTTTGCCAAAGCAGCGAGTCCTTTTTTTAGCAAGTTATTTCCTGGAATACCTAAAGGCCACCCTGCTTCAGGATCGGTCATTATGAATTTTTCGGCTAACATGCTGGGATTGGATAATGCGGCTACACCAATGGGACTTAAGGCCATGAAAGAACTTCAGGAGCTTAATCCGGATAAGGATACAGCAAGTGATGCCCAAATCATGTTTTTGGTGTTGAATACCGCCGGATTAACCATTATACCCACTTCAGTCATTGCGTTAAGGATGGCAAATGGTGCTGCAAATCCTGCGGACATTTTTATTCCTTCTCTTATAGGTACGTTTATTTCCTTTGTTTCGGGAATGATAGCGGTGGCTATGTATCAAAAAATAAACCTCTTTAAACTGCCTATATTAACTTTTATCGGCGGGTTCATTGCCTTGATGGCAGGTTTGTACTTTTGGCTTGGAGGAATGCCTCCAGCACAAATTCAAACGTACACCAGCCTGTTAGGGGGTATTGTGATCTTTTCTATCATCGCTTTATTCATTGGATATGGAGCTCTGAAGAAGATCAATGTATATGAATCTTTTATTGATGGTGCTAAAGAGGGATTCACAACATCGGTGATGATCATTCCTTTTTTAATTGCTATTCTGGTTGCTATCAGTGCGTTCAGGGCTACTGGCTGTATGGACTACCTGGTCAACAGTATTGGTACTGTTGTGGCAGCATGTGGTTTGGATACTGCTTTTGTTCCTGCCCTTCCTGTAGGGATCATGAAATCATTGAGTGGCAGTGGTGCCCGTGGTCTTATGGTTGATGTGATGACTACTTACGGACCGGATTCATTTCAAGGTCGCCTGGCTAGTATTATTCAGGGATCGACAGAAACTACATTTTATGTTCTTGCCGTATACTTTGGGTCTGTGAACATTAAAAGACCCAGATATGCGCTTGCATGTGGATTAATTGCTGATTTAGTAGGACTTATAGCTGCTATCTTTATCGGCTACATATTTTTTAAATAGACCTTGATTTATAAACAGATTAAAATTATGTCTCAAAAAACGATTGCTCTTATTGCTCATGATGGTAAAAAAGATGAAATGGTGGCTTTTGTTACAGCATATCATGATATTTTAAAACCAATGAACCTGTTTGCTACTGGAACCACGGGATCCAGAATTCAGGCAACCGGATTGGATGTGACCCGAAAATTAAGTGGTCCGGCTGGTGGTGATGCTCAGATTGCAGCTATGGCTGCGGAAGGAAAATTGAATGCTATTATTTTTTTCAGAGATCCTTTAGGTATGCATCCGCATGAGCCTGATATTCAAATGTTATTGCGGGTTTGTGATGTACATAACGTTCCCTTGGCTACAAATCCGGCTTCAGCGAGATACCTTCTCCTTGGAATTATAGAAGAGAAAGAAAGCACACTTTAAGGGGTGTATTAAATACTTAAAATGAAAAAATTAGTTATAATGAGTATTATTATGGCATCTCATGCTGCAATTGCTCAAGAGCGAATGACTCCTGAATTGTTGTGGGGTTTAGGTAGGGTATCTGGTGAATTGGTATCAGATAACGGTGAAAGTATCTTATATGGGGTGACTCATTATAATATTGAGGAGAACAAAAGCAATAAAAAATTATATCGGATTCCTTTTTCTGGTGGACCTGCTGTTGAATTAAATGGAGAAGAAGGTGCCAAAAGTGCGATTGCTGTTGATGATGCGTCTGGAAAAATTACGTATTTGTATAAAGGACAAATCTGGGTGATGAACAGTGATGGTGGATCTAAATCTCAGCTGACTAGTTCTGAATCAGAGTTAAGCAACCTCAGGATCTCTCCCGATGGTAAACATATCTTATTTTCAAAAGAGGTTTTAATTTCTAAAGTCCACAGTCCGGACCGTTATCCTGAACTGAAAAAGTCGAATGCTTATGTGTTTGACGATTTGAATTACAGGCATTGGGATACATGGGAAGATGGTAAGTATCAGCATATTTTCGTTGCTGATTACGCTGAGGGGAAAATAGGTAGTCCTGTTGATATTATGCCTAATGAGCCTCATGATTGTCCTCAAATGCCTTTTGGAGGTTCTGAAGACGCGATATGGAGTCCGGATAGCAAGTCAATTGTTTATGTATCAAAAAAGAAAGTGGGAAAGGAATATGCCCAGAGTACCAATACTGATTTATATCTGTATTCGATTGCGGCAGGAAATACAGTAAATTTAACTCCAAACTTAAAAGGATATGATACTAGTCCGGAGTTCAATAAAGCTGGTTCCAAAATAAGCTGGTTGAGCATGTCGGAAGATGGTAATGAATCGGATAAAAACGATCTGCTTGTATATGATTTCAAGAGTAAAAGTACAGTCAATGTAACAAAGGATTGGGACGGTACAGTTGCTTCCTTTAAATGGGATCAAAAGGGAACGAAGATTTATTTTTTAGCGGCGATAAAGGGAACAGAACAGTTATTTGAAATAAGTAAGGTGGATGCCGCATCTGCAAAGTCATTGAAACAAGTAACGAAGGGGCAATTTGATATTACGTCAATCATTGGTCAATCAGGCAATCAGCTGGTACTGAGCAAGGAGGACATGAATCATGCTTCAGAACTGTTTAAATTAAATCTGAAGACTGGGTTGCTTGCAGCTGTAACAACAGTTAATAAGGCGGTTTATGATAAGCTAGCCATGGGTAAGATTACTGAAAGGACAATACGTACTTCCGATAACAAGGATATGCTTGCCTGGGTAATCTATCCGCCTGATTTTGATCCTTCTAAAAAGTACCCTACTCTATTATATTGTCAGGGGGGACCACAATCGGCTCTTAGTCAATTCTATTCTTTCAGGTGGAACTTTCAGTTGATGGCAGCAAACGGTTATATTATTATTGCTCCGAACCGAAGAGGTATGCCGGGTTATGGTGTGGAATGGAACAAACAAATTAGTGGGGATTGGGGCGGACAACCTATGCGCGATTATCTTGCTGCAATTGATGATATAGCCAAAGAGCCTTATGTAGATAAGGATAGACTAGGTGCTGTAGGTGCTAGTTATGGAGGCTATTCGGTATATATGCTTGCCGGGATCCATGAAAAAAGATTTAAAACGTTTATAGCACATGATGGGCTTTTTGACCTGAGAAGCTGGTATGGAACGACAGAAGAATTATGGTTTGCCAATAAGGATATAGGGGGCCCATACTGGGGTGCTAATGTACCTGAAGGATACAAGACATTCAGTCCTATTGAATATGCAGGTAAGTGGAATACACCTATTATGATTGTTCAGGGAGGAAAAGATTATAGAGTGCCTATTGAACAAGGACTTGAGGCGTTTCAGTTGGCTCAGCTTAAAGGAATTAAAAGTCGTTTGCTCTATTTGCCTGATGAAAATCATTGGGTAGTGAGTGCGCAAAATGCGCTGGTATGGCAAACCGAGTTTTTTAAGTGGCTTAAAGAAACACTATAATTTTAGGAAAATGAAAGCTGTAGTCATTACTAAGCCAGGTGAGCCAGAGGTTCTACAGGTGGCCGAAAGACCATTGCCTGTCTGTGCTGATAATCAAGTTTTAATAAAAGTAGTTGCTGCGGGTATGAATTGGCCTGACGTGATGCAAAGGAAGGGGCTCTACCCTGCTCCTCCCGGTGCGCCAGTTGACATTCCAGGAATGGAAGTTTCGGGGATTATTGAGTCTTGTGGGGCGCGTGTGAGCAGATGGGTTGTTGGCGATGCCGTATGTGTGCTGTTAGTTGGTGGTGGTTATGCCGAATATGTGGTGGCCGACGCTGAGGTCTGTCTGCCTGTTCCGGATGGCTGGAGTTTTGAAGAGGCTGCATCTCTACCAGAAACTGTATTTACGGTGTGGCAGAATGTATTTCAACGCGGGAAACTGCTGGAAAATGAGCATTTTCTGGTTCATGGTGGAAGTAGTGGAATAGGTATTACTGCTATACAGCTGGCTGTTGCTATGGGTGCCAAGGTATATGCTACAGCAGGAACAGCGGAAAAATGTGCTTTTTGTGAACAACTTGGTGCTGAGATTTGCGTCAATTATAAAGAGGCAGATTTTTCTACTGTGTTGAGTGACCTGAAATTTGATGTGATTCTGGACATGATTGGCGGTGATTATATGAGTAAAAATTTGCAGCTTTTAAATGATGATGGCCGTCTTGTTTTTATAAATGCAATGAAAGGATCGAAAGTAGAGATCGATATAATGCAGGTTATGAAAAAACGACTGGTTATTACGGGAAGTACATTGCGTGGTAGGGACACTTCTTTTAAAGCGGCTCTGGCGAAAGAAATAGAACTTAAGGTATGGCCTTTGCTTCGTGACAGGACTTTCAGACCCGTAATTTTCGCAGTTTTTCCACTGGATGAAGCGGCTGATGCTCATGCTGTTTTAGAAAGTAGCAAACATATTGGTAAAATAGTATTACGGGTTTCTTAGCCTATTTGAAGGGTGGTTAAAAGCTTAACGGTAAGGATGTAAGAATTTAACAGGGTGGTTTTATTTTTGGTAAAATATATGGCATATATTATGCGTTATAAATTTTGTAAAAATAGATAAGACCTAAGTTATTCTTAAAACTATGTATCAGCAAACCATAGAGCGTTTTTGTAATCAACATAAAACGATTAAAAATTATATCGATGATCTTCCACCGGAAGCTATATACCGAAGGCTCAATCCGGATAAATTCTCGATACATGAAACCATCGCTTATTTAACACGGTATCATCATGTGTTTATGAACAGGCTTCATATGATTATACAGGATATAAATCCTTATTTTGAGGTCTATAAGCCAGATCGGGATCCTGAGTTTAGATTTACTTGTGCGAAATCAACTGGTTCCTTACTGCACGAAATGTATCGGGTGAGGGATGAATTGTGTGGTTTTTTACAAGCCATTCCATCAGAAGATTTCGCCCGTATTGGGATTCACGAAGTTTTGGGTAGAATGACAATAGACCAATGGTCTGAGTTTTTTCTGCTTCATGAGTCGACTCAACTTTTTAAAATCTTTAAATTAGCTGGATCATTTTGGTCTATGGAATCAGTTCTGCATAGTAATGTGATTCATCTTCCGCTACTTTCAAATTATTTAGATGAATTAGCTGTGTGAAAATTTGTCCGTTTTTTCGTACATTGTGTGAATTAGTGGACATTGATTCTATGTAAAGTAAAGATAATCACAGTTGTTGATAACATTATTTAAATTGAATGTGTTATCTCAATATACCTTGATGATAGATTAATGATTTAAGCAGGCAGATATATTTTTGCTTGCTAATTTTAAACAATTAATAATATCGCCATGAAGAGTAAATCAAAACATTTCAGATTTCTTAATGTGCAAAACGGGAGTGTTATTGCATACCTGACAGTGGATAACATGAAGGATGAGAATCAATTGAAGAGTTTTCTTGAAAGAGAGCGTTGTAAACTAGCAATCCAAAGACAGGATTACCTGGAAAGCATGTATTGGGAAGAAATAAGAGAAGTAAATTAAATCGTTTAGCTTATTTGAGCTTTTATCATCCGATCTTTCCCTGAAATATCCTTTCTTAGCACCGCTGTGAAATTATACTGCTTCAATAATTGGATCGTTTCATCTCCCAGATGTTCATTAATTTCAAAAAACAACAATCCTGTAGGTTTCAGATACTGTAGCGCAAATTGAATAATGCTGCGGTAAAATAATAATGGATCTTCGTCAGTTACAAAAAGAGCAATGTGTGGTTCATTTTGAATGACATTCATGTGCATGGAGCTTTTTTCGGATGTTGTGATATAGGGTGGATTGCTTACAATGATATCAAATGATTGAGGTTCAAAATTGATATTTTCATTTAGTATATCGACTTTAAGGAATTGAATATCAGCATTTAATGCTATTGCATTTTGTCTGGCAATTTCCAATGCTACATCTGAAATATCAATTCCCAGTATACTGCTGTGCGGATTTTTAATCTTTATGCTTATTGGAATACAGCCTGTTCCGGTGCCGATATCTACTAATTTGAAGTTAGTCCATTTACGGAATTGAATTTCCTTTAAAATCCAGTCTACCAGCTCTTCGGTTTCAGGGCGAGGTATCAAAACACCAGGTTTAACGATGAAACGGTGTCCATAAAAATCAGCAATCTGCAAGATATACTGTAAGGGAATGCCTTTCTTTAGTTCATCAAGAATATGGAGAATTTCTGCATGATGATCGGGCGAAATTAGGATTTGTTTATGCAGCATAAGCTGCCCATAGCTTAGATGGCAGATTTCCTGAATAGCAATGGATGCAAGGGCTTTGGACTCATTATCGTCGTACATACCGTTTAATGATTGAACAAAAATTGTTTCTATTTCCCCTGTTTGCATATCAAGCGCAAAATAAAGGATTGTATTTTATTTAATCCTATCTATTTGAATTATTAAATTTGTTTTTCAAATAAAGCTGAAATTGAAATTTAAAACAGAGATTAAATATATAAACCGGTGTTTAGAGTTAGCGCGATTAGGAAAGGGGAATGTTAGTCCGAACCCTCTGGTTGGTGCTGTAATCGTTTACAATAATAAAATAATTGGTGAGGGTTATCATCAGCAATATGGCAAAGCACATGCAGAGGTAAATGCAGTTAACATGGTGATTAGTAAGTACCCTGACTCCTATCCGGAGTTAATGAAAGAGGCTACTATTTACGTAAGTTTAGAACCCTGTTCTCATTTTGGGAAAACACCTCCTTGTGCAGATCTGATCATCAGGCACCAGATTCGCCGTGTTGTAATTGGTGCTCCCGATCCTTTTGATCCCGTAAATGGAAAAGGAGTTCAGAAATTAAAGGATGCTGGTATAGAGGTGATTGAAAACTTTGGATTGCAATCATGCAGCTTTATTAACAGGCGTTTTTTTACACGGGTTACGAAACAGCGTCCCTATATTATATTGAAATGGGCCCAGACAGCAGATTCTTATTTTGCTCCTTTAGATCGTGCACAGAAGTGGATTAGTGGCTATGATGCTAAGGTTCTTTCGCATTTATGGAGGACTGAAGAAGATGCGGTGCTGGTGGGAAAAACAACTGCTTTAGTGGATAATCCTCAATTAAACGTCAGACTGTGGAATGGCCGTAATCCCGTTCGTATTGTGATTGATAAGAATCTGGAACTGACAGATGAGCTCGCTATTTTAGATCAGTCGCAGGAAACGATTGTATTTAATTCAATTAAAACGGAATATAAGGACAAGATTAAATACTTGCATATCGAAGAATTTGATTTGTATCTGGTACAGATGATTGCCTATCAGTTATACCTGATGGATATTCAATCGGTGATTGTTGAAGGAGGGGTTCATGTAATCAATCAATTTATAGAAGCTGATCTATGGGATGAAGCCAGGATCTTTAAAAGCGCTCAATTGTGGCAGGAAGGCATAAAAGCACCCTCCTTAACCGGAATTTTAGAAGAAACCATTCAAATTGGGCCAGATAGTTTGCTCTGTATGCTTAATAAAAAGCTTTCACATTGAGCTTGACAGTCAGGGTGTATGCCTGTTAAATTGATTTTACATTTAGCCTGGCAGTTTGGTCGTATGTTTAATAAATAAAACTTTCTACAGCCAGGCGATAGCTGTTTAAGCCAAACCCTGATATGACACCTCTACAGTTTTTTGCCATGTAAGAGTGGTGCCTGTAAGGCTCTCTTGCATGTACATTGGAAATGTGTACCTCTATTACAGGGGTAGTAATGCCTGCAATTGCGTCAGCAATAGCAAGTGAAGTGTGAGTATAAGCTCCTGCATTAAGTATGATACCATCATATTCAAAGCCTATAGCGTGTATTTTATCGATTAGGGCACCTTCTGAATTACTTTGAAAGTACTCAAACTGCACAGAAGGGTATAGTTCCTTTAAGCCATTGAAAAAAGGCTCAAAGCCTGATTCTCCATAGATTGTTTTTTCGCGGATTCCCAGTAAATTTAAATTGGGACCATTAATGATGTATAGTTTCATTACTATTGCTGTTTCGCCTTTGACATTTATATTATTTTCAAACATACTAGTTTAATCGAAATATAGAGTAAGAATAAGTTCATATGGATTGGAATACGTCGATTAAAGGATTTTTATCCTACTTGATGCTGGAAAGGGGATTATCATCAAATACATTGGAAGCATATGAAGGTGATGTTAAGAAGCTGGCTCAATATTGTAAGGGATTAAAGAATCAGACACCGGAATCTATTACTACAAATGATCTGAGGTCTTTCTTTGGCTTGCTTAGCGAATTGGACATACTTGCGTCATCACAAGCCCGAATTCTATCAGCTATAAAAATATTTTACCAATACATGGTATTTGAAAATAACCTGACTGCAGATCCTGCTGCACTTATGGAAGGTCCACGGTTATTACGGAAGCTCCCTGATGTCCTGAATATTATTGAAATACAAGACCTAATAGCAGCTATCGATCTTTCTAAACCGGAAGGGATGCGTAATAAAGCGATTATTGAAGTGTTGTATGGTTGTGGCTTAAGGGTGTCTGAACTAGTTAATTTGAAGCTTTCAGATTTGTCTTTGGAGATTGAATTTATTAAAGTTATAGGAAAGGGTGACAAACAGCGTGTCATCCCTATTGGCACTGAAGCTATAAAGTTCTTACAAATCTATATCAATGAATATAGAGTTCACCAGACACTGAAGTATGGTTATGAGGACTATGTGTTTTTAAACAGAAGAGGTGCAGCACTGAGTAGGGTAATGATTTTCATTATGATTAAAGATTTGGCTAAGAAGATTAATTTAAATAAAAATATTAGTCCGCATACTTTCAGGCATTCCTTTGCATCGCATTTAGTTGAAGGTGGCGCAGATTTAAGAGCTGTACAGGATATGCTTGGGCATGAAAGTATTACCACTACAGAAATCTACACCCACCTGGAAAAGAGCTATCTCCAAGATACGATCAGGCAATTTCATCCAAGAAGTTGAGTTTAAATGGTCTTCACGTCCTTGGTATCGTAGCTTTCAATATCAGTGATGTAATTATTCAGAATAAGAAAGTCATACAAGGGTTTTGCCTGTGGGGATACCGGCATATTAGCGGTTGTAATGATTTCCTTATTGTCTTTATTTAAGTAGGGATAAGCGTAAAGCTTCACATTTTTACTAAACAGATCGCTTATGTAACTTAAAAGTTCATCTGTGTAATTCTTTTCATATTGATTGGAATCAAAGATCTTTTTTAAATTGGCAATATTAGTGGAGATTCCAACACTGCTAGGACTG
The DNA here is from genome assembly GCF_000403135.1 of Arcticibacter svalbardensis MN12-7. Taxonomy (GTDB): domain Bacteria; phylum Bacteroidota; class Bacteroidia; order Sphingobacteriales; family Sphingobacteriaceae; genus Arcticibacter; species Arcticibacter svalbardensis. The sequence goes on along the minus strand of NZ_AQPN01000106.1, from coordinate 20,947 downwards.
CATTTAGCAAGGTATTGGGCTAGTTTATGATTTCGGGAAAAGTTAGAAACGATGACATGGTTCCCCGTTGCGCTCAGTTCTTGTGCTCTTTTTGCGAATTCCTCTAAATCTGATCTGCTTATTTCTGTTTGTTGATCGAACCTGTTAGACATCAGCACTTCAATTAATACGATCAGGTTGGAGTCGTCAATTCCTTCTGTCCGTTTGAATTGCTCTACAGCACGGTTAAAAAGATCAAAGTTAGGGATAGATTTTTGTCGGAACTTAGTACGTAGAATCATAATATTCTTTTTGTACAAAAGATCTTTTGATTGCTGAATTTCTGCTATTTCATTAAAGATAGCAGCACTTGAGAAACCTTTGGCAATTAGGTATAAGTTGACTAAACAGTCGTTTACATTTTTAAATACAGGTCCTTTTAAATTGATAAGATCAATTTCTACTGATCCCACTGACAGGTTGTGCACTAATGATTCAATCATGAGTTGAACATCATCTGTTAAAAAAAAGGCAGCATAAACCAAGTTCACACCAAGAACGCCAAGTACATTTTGCTGTAAACTTGAATCACTGTCCAGCAATCGGATATGTATGATGATATCATTGGCTTCTCCATGAGGCTCTGATTGAAACCGGATGCCTACCCAACCATGAGGGTCGTTTGTTTTATTATAATTTAAAGTGGTAACGGTATTAGCAAATGAAAAAAAACGTCTTCTATCATATAATTTACCGTCCAATCTTTCAGCAAGCAGATCGAACTCATGACTTAACATTCTGTTCAGGCGCGATTTGCTTACATACCGTCCTGATAATTCTGCACCATAGATCTCATTACTAAAAACCATATCATAAGCAGACATTGTTTTTGCAATGGTTCCGGAGGCTGCACCTGCTGTAAAAAAGTTTCTTGCAACTTCTTGTCCGGCACCAATCTCAGCAAATGTGCCATAGATTGTTGGGTCTAAATTAATCTTAAGTGCCTTTCTTTTTGTTTCTGGAATATCATTCAGCATTCCCAAAATTACCTTTTTGATTTATCAGAAGCAAAAAAGAGAAGTGTTTTTAATTTTTTAAAAGAAAATGAATCTAATGAAACAAAGGGGTATGATCTATCGTTTATGATTTACACAATTAAATGATTCGTATTTGATTAAATATAAGTGTAACCCCCTTCATCTCAATTTTATGAACATAGATTCATATCATTATAAAACCAATATTCCTATCCGCTTTGGTGATTTAAATGCCTTTGGCGTTGTGAACAATGATGTTTTTTTGACTTATTTTGAAATGGCTCATTCGGGGTACTGGCGACAAATAGTCAATTGGAAAAGTGTTTCAAAAGGAATAATTATTCAGAATGCAGAGATTAACTATAAAAAACCGGTTCGTTTCAATGATGAGTTATTTGCTTATGTGAAGATATCAAACCTGAGGAATTGCAGCTTTGAAGTCGACTATATTCTAACCATTCTACATGCAGGCGAAGAAGATGTGTGTACAACGGGCAAGACAGTATGTGTTTTTTTTAATTATAATACAAACAAGCCTGAGCGTATCCCTGCTATAGAACGACAGAAAATGATTGATTTTGAGGCTCTTGTTTATTAAGGTTTACGAAGAGGTAAGATTGGCAGAGAAATGAGGATTGCCGACTGCTGTAGTCAAAAATTGAAGTATATTTATTAAACTATTTCATTGGGGAAACTAGCTGACTATGGGAGTAAGATGTTTTAATTTATGTTAATCAGCAAGTTGACGAGAACTAGCTGATTAAAGACTTATAAATTTGACTGATTTTTCATTCATATCAGGAACCTGGTTGATGGGAACTAGCTGATTAAAGACTTATAAAGGTTAACAGTTTTTCATTCAGATCAGGAACTAAGTTGAAGAGAACTATCTGATTGAAGACTTATAAAGTTTAACAGTTTTTTATCCAGATCAGGAACCATGTTGACAAAAACTATCTGATTGAACATTTATAGAATTTAATAACTTTTTATTCATATGAGGAGCCAAGTTGAAGAGAATTAGCTTATTATATATTTATAAGGTTTAATAATTTTTTGTTCATATAAGGAGCCAAGTTGACGAGAATTAGGTGATTTATACAATTGAAAATTTAAATTTTTATTTAATCAGTATCTGGAATAGGGGAAATATTATTATAACTTTAGGAGTATCTAGTTAGATATGTTTAAGTCTATTAATAGCTTTTTTTCCTCTGTTTTCTGAATTTAGCTATAGGAACAATCGTGCACTTTGGCCCGATGACTAAATTACCTGGTATAAGTTAACATGACCTTGGCATTTTGCATTTCTCCTCTAACAGGTAAAGTTAGTTTTTTAATAATTACGCTAATCTTAGTTAACTCCGGAAATTCATGTTTGATGCGATTTAGGATGGATGATGCAACTTTTTCTAATAGTTTTCTGGGTATTTTCATTTCTTCCTCAGTGATCTCAAAAAGCCGCCCATAGTTGACCGTTAGGTTTAGATCATCTGAATCATCATCTTTACTGTTCATTTCTGTTAAAACATCAACTAGAAAAGGTGTTCCTAAAATTTGCTCTTCTGGAAAGAATCCATGAAAAGAAAAGAAACGAATCCCTTCCAGACTGATTGTTTTGATTGTTGCTGACATAATGCAAATGTAGAACTTATCGAAAAGATAAACTAAACCAATCATTCTGCATTGTTGTTAAATACATTAAATTTGCTCATATGAATAATCGTACCTCCATTGCTTTTACATTTCTGTGCTTTATTTTCTTTAGTTTTTTTACATCGTGTAATTCAGATTCAACCAGGTTGCCAATTTTAGGAAACCGGGAAGCAGTTACGAAAATTGTTGATGGCAAATCGTATACGGATACTGTTTACCAAACGATTCCATCTTTTCGATTTATCAATCAGGATGGAAAGGTGGTAACAGGGAAGGACTTCAAAGGGAAAATATATGTAGCTGATTTTTTCTTTACCTCCTGCCCTTCTATTTGTCCGGTGATGCATCGAAATATGCTGAAGCTTTATGATAAATATAAAGGGAACGATCAGGTTAAAATTGCCTCTCACACGATCGACTATAAAACAGATACTCCGGAAAAATTAAAGGCATATGCCACTAAACTAGGTGTTGAGGGTACTCAATGGGAATTTTTAAGGGGAAGCAGGGATTCAGTTTATACTTTGGCAGAAAAGAGCTATCTGGTTGCTGTAAACGAAGACAAAAATGCGCCTGGAGGTTTCGTTCATCAAGGTTGGTTCATATTAGTAGATGGCAAAGGAAGGTTACGCGGGGCCTATGATGGCACACAAGAAGATCAGGTTTCGACTTTAATGGATGATATGGATATACTTCTTAAAGAAAAAGATGAATAAAAATAGAGGTTTATTTATAATATTCATGTTTACTGCGGTTTGTTCTTTGGTATACTCCTGCCAGTCTGAACGTGAATTAAACTATGCCCGATATTATACAAACGGTAAAAAACTGTATGATATAAGTTGTCAGAATTGTCATGGAAAAAATGGTGAAGGGCTTGGTCAGCTAATTCCGCCACTAACTGATACCCTGTACATTCAGAAAAATATAAACAGTATTGCCTGCACAATTAAATTCGGAATAAACGATATAATTAAAGTGCATGGAGTTACTTATGCGGAGCAAATGCCTCCAAATTCACAGCTTGCCGATATTGATATTGCTGCTCTTGTGACCTACATTAGTAATAGCTTTGGAAATCAGCAAGGCTTATATGAGGTAAATCAGGCATCAGTTGATCTTAAGAAGTGTGAAGAAGTGTATAAATGAGTAATAAATAAACTAACTTTGTGTCTTAAGGTCGTTCTATCGCCGGATACATTATCAGGAGGAAAGTCCGGGCAACACAGAGCATCCTGCTTCCTAACGGGAAGGGCATAGTAATATGAACGGAAAGTGCCACAGAAAATAAACTACCAAAGGTGTTATGCATCGTTGGAAAAGGTGAAAACGCGAGGTAAGAGCTCACGGCCTTGTTTGGTAACAAGCATTGCGGTAAACCCCAGGAGTTGAAAGACCAAATATGCTGATGTTTAAGGGCTGCTCGTCCTTTATTTGCTTCTTGCGAATACATCAGTGGGTAGGTCGTTTGAACTTGTCAGCGATGGCAAGGCTAGATAAATGATAGAAGCCTCATTTACTTGAGGAACAGAACCCGGCTTACAGACCTTAAATTTTAAGAAGCTGTCTCACATGGACAGCTTCTTAATTAATAGCAAAAATCCATATCTAAACTGTATATATTTGTATACATTAGCAAACTAATTTATTTTTACTACGTTCGAAAGAAGAACACTATGGCAAAGATTTTAATAATTGACGATGAACGTGCTATTCGTAACACATTACGGGAAATACTTGAATATGAAAATTATGAAGTTGAGGATATAGACAATGGAATTGATGGTCTTTCTTTAATTAAAAAGGAAGAGTTTGACTTGGTTCTTTGTGATATAAAGATGAATAAAATGGATGGTATGGAAGTACTATCTGAGGGGCTTTCCATAAGACCTGACCTGCCTTTTATCATGATATCCGGCCACGGTACTATAGAAACAGCTGTTGAAGCCAGTAAAAAGGGAGCCTATGATTTTATTTCTAAACCCCCCGACTTAAACCGTTTACTTATTACAGTTAGAAATGCTTTAGAAAGAGGAAACCTAGTTACCGAAACTAAAGTTCTGAAGCGTAGGGTAAGTAAGGTGCGCGAAATATTAGGTGATTCAGCAGCCATATCAAAAATTAAAGATACGATTGAGCGAGTTGCTCCTACTGATGCCCGCGTGTTAATTACCGGTGCTAATGGTAGTGGAAAAGAACTCGTAGCCCGATGGCTCCATGAAAAGTCTTCACGTTTAAATGGACCTATGATCGAAGTCAACTGTGCTGCAATCCCTTCAGAATTGATTGAAAGTGAACTATTCGGGCATGAGAAAGGCTCTTTTACTTCTGCCGTAAAACAAAGGATAGGAAAATTTGAGCAGGCCAATGGTGGTACACTTTTTCTTGATGAAATTGGAGATATGAGCCATTCAGCTCAGGCAAAAGTTCTTCGGGCTTTACAGGAGAATAAGATTACACGTGTTGGCGGCGAAAAAGAAATAGAAGTAAACGTACGTGTTATTGCTGCTACAAACAAAGACCTTCAAAAAGAGATTGATGCCAACAATTTCCGTATGGACCTTTATCATCGGCTTAGCGTGATCCTGATTCATGTTCCCCCTTTGAGTGATAGAAAAGATGATATCCCAATCTTAGCGCATAGCTTTTGTAATGAAATCTGTTCTGATTATGGAATGCCTGTTAAAAAGATTAGCGACGGAGCAATGAACGCATTAATGGATCTACCCTGGAGCGGTAATATTAGAGAGCTTAGGAATATGATTGAACGCTTAATTATTCTGAGTGAAAAGGTAATCACTGAAAATGATGTGCGCACTTTCGCTAATCCATCCGGTCCTCAGGATGTAGTTGCAGTTCCTGTTTCTGTACAAAGTCCTCAGGTTAATTTTGATCAGTTTTCCAATTTTCAAGAATATAAAGATCAATCAGAAAAAGAATACATTAAATATAAGCTTCAAAAGAATAATTGGAATGTGTCAAAAACAGCTGACGATATTGATATTCAAAGAAGTCATCTATATAGTAAAATAGAGAAATATGGATTGAAACGCTCCGATTAGTGGTGATTGAAAATAGTTTATAGTCGCTATTAATTAAAGGGAATTAAAACAATAAAGGGATATAAATTTGTCTTATAAAAGGTCGATTAGAATTCATTAACCGGTTAAAAAAGGATCGATTATTCAATTATACGGTTGATATTTGCGCTATGAAACCACTAAATGCATGAATACCCTTTTCTGTTTGATTTTTTACATTTAACTTTGAACATGATAAAACAGGTACATTCTTCCAGATATATAGTGCTAAGCCTTCTTATTTTACTTGCCGCTTGTACAAGGGCTTTACCTGTTTATATTCCCCATATTTGGAATTTTACTGCTGTAGGTGCTCTAGCTATCTTTGCTGGATCTCAATTTAAAAATAGGGCAATGGGCTTTATCGTTCCATTAACAGCAATGGCCATATCTGATTTTTTTCTAGGTAGTGGATTCAATGCCGTTGTTTACATCGGTTTCATCGTTATGGTGCTTTGTGGAGTAGCAATTAAAAATAAGGTTACTCCTGCGAAAATAGCTATCGCCTCAATAGTAGGTTCTATCCTATTCTTTTTAATCACAAATTTTGCATTTCTTTACCCTTGGTATCCGCATAACTTAAGTGGAATTGCTCAATCTTATATCATGGGCTTGCCGTTCTTAAGAAACATGCTGATTGCTGATGCGATTTATGGAACCCTATTGTTTGGAAGTTTCTATTTACTGGAAAAAAGTTATCCTAAACTTGCTATTGTAAAATAGGAAGTAAAACCCTTATTGTTTATCCCATCTTTAAGGTCCAATACAAATTCTTTCGAATGTAATAACAAGTTAATTCCTTATTTGTCCTGTTCCTACAATAATCCATTTATAACTTGTGAGCTCTTCTAAGCCCATAGGGCCCCTTGCATGTAGCTTCTGAGTACTTATACCGATTTCGGCACCAAGTCCAAACTGTGCGCCATCTGTGAAGCCCGTTGATGCGTTCGCGTAGACTGCCGCTGCATCTACACGAGAAAGAAACCTGTTAATGTTCTCTTCATTTTCTGAAAGAATAGCTTCACTATGTTTGGAGCTGTATTTTGCAATATGATCAAGAGCTGATTCCAAATCAGTTACTGTTTTAATAGAAAGTTTATAATCCAGAAACTCAATACCAAAATGCTCTTCCTTTGCCGGGAAAAGTAAATGGGTTGGATAATGATCTTTTAATGCTTCAAAAGATTGTTCATCTGCATATATGATTACGTTGGCACTACTTAGTGGTTCGGTTAGAAATGGAAGATCATTAAGCTTTTGTTCATGAACTATTAAACAATCCAGTGAATTACAAACACTTACCCTTCTTGTCTTTGCGTTGAAAATGATAGCCTGACTCTTTTTAATATCGGCTGTTTCATCAACAAAAGTATGCACAATTCCAGCACCTGTTTCAATTACCGGTACTTTTGAATGCTCCCTTACGTATTTTATTAAACTATTGCTTCCTCGGGGGATAATCACATCAACAAGGCCAACCGCATTTAAAAGAGCTTCAGTAGAACTCCTCTCTGGAGGAAGTAATCGAACTATAAACTTACTTACATAATTTAGTTCCAGTATATAGTGAACCATTGAAATAAGTGCTTGATTGGTGAAGTATGCATCACTTCCACCTTTTAAAATAGCAACATTTCCAGTTTTAATACATAGAGAAAATACGTCTATAGTTACATTGGGACGAGCTTCATAAATTACACCTACCACACCAAGGGGAACACTCACTTTTTTTAAATTCAAACCATTGAGTAATGTTTTTTCCATCAATACTTTTCGCAGAGGGCTTTTAAGCTTAGCAACGTTCACCAAATCTTTTGATATAGCTGCTATCCTGTTTTCTGTGAGTTTAAGCCTATCAAATTTAGGATCCTCCGGATCCATTAATAAAAGATCCTTTTGATTTTCTTCAATAATATAAGATTGCTCTTTCAGCAATTCATCGGCAAGTTGAACTAATATAGAAGCTATTTTTTCATCAGATAATTCAGATAAGAATTTGGTGACATATTTAGCATTTTCGAAATTACGCTGAAGATTCATGGTTATTAATTTAGTGAGTCAAAAATAAGTAATCGTAATGTACTAAAGCTTTTTGGTTTTTTAAGCCTACTCTTTCTTTCGCTTTTTCGGAATTATACTCAGCAATGCCAAGTCCTATAGCAAGGTTGTCCTGATCGATTAAGCGGATGATATCCCCTTTTTTAAAATCTTTTTCAATCCCAATCAAACCAACAGGCAGTAAACTACTCGCTTTAGAAGAAGTCAGTGCAAGTTTAGCCCCATCATTAATGCGAACAACACCTGTTACATAATTTTCAGAGTTGGCAATCCATTTCTTTTTACCCGAAGCAATTTTCTGTGGAGCAAATCGGGTGTTAATGACCTTCTCTTTTAAAACTTTAGCAATTACGTTTTCGGTACTACCATTCGCAATATGAACAGCGATGCCTAGTCCCGAAATTTTATGAGCCATACTTGACTTAGTAATCATCCCTCCTCTTCCAAACTGCGACTTTTTGGCCGAAATAAACTCAGAGAAATTGTTGAAATCAGGATCGATATGCTCTATTACTTTGGAGTCTGGGTTTTTAGGATCACCATTAAAAATTCCATCCACGTTACTTAGAATGATTAAGGCATCTGCATTAAGCAGGGAGGCAATCAACCCTGCAAGTTCATCATTATCTGTAAACATAAGTTCGGTTACAGATATGACATCATTTTCATTTATAACAGGGACTACATTATGTTGAATTAATATGTCAAAGCAATTTTTCATATTCAGGTAGTGAAGTCTATCCCGAAAATCTTCTTTGGTGACCAATACCTGGGCACATACCAGATTTTGTTTTTTAAATAGATCTGAATACGTATTAATCAGTTTAACCTGTCCTATTGATGCAAATAATTGGCGTGTTGCCACAGCATCACATTTATCAGATACAGAAAGCAAACTTCTTCCAAAGGCTACTGCTCCCGATGAAACTAAAATCACTTCCTTATTTTGTTTCTTAATTGCTGCAATTTGTTCAACTAAATGTTCAATGCGATGTAAGTCCGGAAGTCCATTTGCTTGAGTAAGAACATTTGACCCAACTTTTATTACAATCCTTTTGTAGTTTAAATCCATACGATAGATAAAACTACTAATTTTTAAGACAAAAAAGACTTCATTACATCATCATAAGCCTCAGAAGTGAAATAAATGATAGGTTCTTCAGATTCATGAGAAGCGTCCATTATGATTTTTGAACCACCGTTATCCTGAGGGGTTATTTCTATAATTCTGTTCTTTTCAAACTTTGTTGGTATGTTATCAATAAGAACAATGAAAAAGTTGTAGGCCATATAGTTTTGTTTGCTCATTTAATTTATAGTAAATATAATGAACAAAAAATTTAAAAAAAAGCCCAAAAAGGGTACAAAAAAACCGGAAGCTAGGCTCCCGGTTTTTTCCTTAATAATTAATAATTAGGCTACAATTTCTGTTTCCAGTTTGAGCTCATCTTTAGTCAAATCATTTTGTTTTCCTTCGTATGCATTAATATATAACTGTTTCAGTTCGCTTATTAATGGATATCTAGGGTTTGCACCAGTACACTGGTCATCAAATGCCTGTTCTGACATGGTATCTAAAGAACTATAAAAAGCTTTTTCAGTTACACCAAACTCTTTAATTGAAGTAGGAATACCAATTTTAGTTTTCAGATCTTCTAGAGCAGCAGTTAACAATTCAATCTTTTCATCTTCTGTATTGCCACCCAGGTTCAAGTAATCAGCAATCCTTGAATATCTCCATTTAGCATTCGGATATTTATATTGTGGGAATGTTGCTTGTTTTCTTGGATTATCAACAGCATTATAACGGATCACTTCAGTAATTAACATGGCATTAGCTACACCATGAGGTACATGGTGAGTTGCACCAAGTTTATGCGCTAAAGAGTGACAAACACCTAAGAATGCATTCGCAAAGGCCATACCTGCAATAGTTGCAGCATGAGCCATTTTCTCTCTTGCTTTAACATTAGTAGTTCCTTCATTATAAGCCTGAGGAAGATATTTGAATATCAATCTGATTGCTTCTAGTGCTAAGCCATTTGTATATTCTGATGCTAAAACAGAAACATACGCTTCAAGAGCATGTGTCATCGCATCAATACCAGAAGCAGCAGTTAAGCCCTTTGGCATTTTCATCATTAGCTCTGCATCCACAATTGCCATATTAGGAGTAAGCTCATAATCAGCTAATGGATATTTCATTCCAGTATGTTCATCTGTAATTACTGCGAATGGAGTAACCTCAGATCCAGTACCAGCAGATGTTGGAATAGCCACCATCATTGCTTTCTGGCCCATTTTAGGGAAATGATATACTCTTTTTCTAATATCCATGAAACGCATGGCAAGGTCTTCAAAACGAACCTCAGGGTGCTCATACAATACCCACATGATTTTTGCAGCATCCATTGGAGAACCACCACCTAGTGCGATAATGGTATCCGGTTGGAAAATTGCCATCTCAGCAGCTCCTCTACGTGCAGTATCCAATGTTGGATCTGGATCTACATCAAAGTATACGGTATGTTCAATACCTAAACTTTCTAAAACCTTAACTACGGGATCGATGAAGCCTAATTTATACAACACTTTATCTGTTACGATAAATGCTTTTTTACGACCAAGTTCCTTAAGCTCTCTTAAAGCAACAGGCATACAGCCATATTTAAAGTAGATCTTCGGTGGAACTCTGAACCATAACATATTTTCTCTTCTACTTGCTACGCTTTTAATATTTAATAAATGTTTAACACCAACATTTTCTGAAACAGAGTTTCCTCCCCAGCTACCACATCCTAATGTAAGTGAAGGTGATAACTTAAAGTTAAAGATATCCCCTATTGCACCCTGAGATGATGGCATGTTAATGATTGTTCTGCCGGTCTTCATTCTTGCACCAAATTGTTCGATACGGTCATGAGACTTATTTTCGTCTGTATAAAGAACAGATGTATGGCCAAAACCACCTAATTGTACTAACCGCGCTGCTTTGTCAAGTGCCTTTTCGAAACTTTCAGCCTTATACATAGCTAAAACCGGAGATAATTTCTCATGAGAAAATTCTTCGTCTTTTTCTACTGATTCTACTTCTCCAATAAGAATTTTAGAGTATTCGGGAACTAAAACACCAGCTAATTGTGCGATTTTAAAAGCTGATTGTCCAACGATCTGAGAATTCAAGGCACCATTTACAACGATGACCTTACGTACTTTCTCTACTTCATCTGGTTTCAGGATGTATGCACCTCTATCTTCAAATTCCTGTTTTACTTCATCATAGATACTATCTATAACAATAACAGATTGTTCAGATGCACATATCATTCCGTTATCAAAAGTTTTTGAAAGAAGAATGGAGTTTACAGCCATTTTTAAATGGGCTGTTTCATCAATAATAGCAGGTGTATTACCAGCTCCTACACCAATGGCAGGTTTTCCTGATGAATATGCTGCTTTAACCATACCTGGTCCGCCAGTAGCTAAGATCAAGTCACAAGCTCCCATTAATATTTGAGATAACTCAACTGTTGGTTCATCAATCCATGCGACAATGTCCTTAGGTGCCCCTGCTTCTACTGCTGCATCTAAAATAATTTTAGCGGCTGCAATTGTAGAGTTTTTAGCTCTTGGATGTGGAGAGAAGATAATTCCATTCCTGGTTTTTAAAGCAATAAGCGCCTTAAAAATAGCTGTAGAGGTAGGATTTGTTGTTGGTACAACGGCAGCAATAACTCCTATTGGTTCTGCTATTTTGGTTATTCCGAATGCTTCGTCTGTTTCAATAACACCACAAGTTAATGTGTCTTTATATTGATTGTAGATATATTCAGAGGCAAAGTGATTTTTAATTACTTTGTCTTCCACTATTCCCATCCCTGTTTCTTCAACGGCCATTTTAGCTAAAGAAATTCTGGCGTTGTTTGCTGCAATCGCAGTTTGTCTAAAGATTTCGTCTACCTGTACTTGTGTGTAAGTGGAGAATAATCGTTGTGCTTCACGGACTTTTTCAATTTTTTGAAGAAGCTTTTCTGCATTTGTTAATTTCATGATATTACTGGTTTTAATAATCAATGAGTAATTTGTGCTATAAAGGTATTTTTATAGAAGCAAATATTCAGTGACAGTCATCAGGAATCGTCATGATGGTTATCATAAACCTCTTTATTAGCCAAACAGGCTGTTTGTGTACTCCACTTTTAGTTTAGATTGAAAAGTTTCAATGGTTTTAAATATTTCTTTTAGTGTTACCTGTTCAATTTTTGTCAGGTTATTCGGATCAATGTAATTCTCGGGAAGAGATTTATCATGAATGATCTGACTGGCCTGTTTTCTTAGTCTCATTGCCATCAGATAATAATAGGACTGAGTAAGTTCGTGATATTCCGTTTCCGAAAATATACCTGCATCCTTTAATGCTTTAATCCTTTCGCCTGTATTGGTTTTAAAGATCCTGTTCTTTAAAGCGTATAACCGAACCAGGTCAACTATGGGTGTCATTGACTTTTTGATATCAAACACTTCATGCGAGCCAATGGTTATCGTTTTAATGTTTTTGAAGAACGTTAAAGGTGGCTGATACTGAACGGCATTATTTGCCATGTAGAAAAATAATTTTCCCATTGGCTGTTGCAGTTTTTCATCCAGAAACTCCTGAAGTTCATCTATGATCTTCTTATTGCCATAAATATATCTGCAGTCAAAAAAAGTAGAAAATTTTATTACAGTCTCAGGCAAAGAATCTTCAATCCAGCTCTCGTAATTACGTTTCCAATGCGACAAAGAGTGGGTCCAGTTTGGATTGCTTGACATAAAACCTCCCGTACAATACACAAATCCAATAAAATTCAATCGGTCAGAAACAATTGTAGAAAATTTCAAGAAGTATTCCCTTACAAGTTCCCTTTGTTCATTTGCCTTATCTTCATAAATGATAGCGTTATCCTGATCCGTTTTAAGTGTTTGTTCTTTGCGGCCTTCACTTCCTAAAACCATAAATACAAACTCCGCAGGTGGTGTTCCAATTTCCTTGATCACCTCTTCAATCACCTTTTGAGCAATAGTATCTGCAATAGTGGAGATGATCTGATTGATAATCTCCGCATTTACTCCCCTGCCGAGTAATTGAGTGATCATTTGAGGGACCTGTTCCCACTTAGACTTCAATTCCTCCAATGATACGGCTAGTTTAACAGATTGTATATAAACCAATGGCGACTGTGCCTGCTCACTTAATAATCTATTTCTACTTATTATACCTTTCAATGAACCCTTATCTTCAACAAGAAGATACTTGGTCTTGGTGGTAAACATCATTAATACGGCTTCATACACATAGGCCTGACTGTTTATGGTCATAACCGGGTTATCTACAACATCAATTACAAGTCCGTTTGGATCTTTCTTATTCGCTATGACCTTGTCGCGCAAGGTGATGTCGGTAATAAATCCAGCAACTTTATTTTCCTGATCTCTAACAATCAGACAACTTGTTTTTTGTTCAGCCATTATTAATGCAGCTTCAAAAATTGGCGTCAGCGAATCACAATACACAATATCCTTATACCCGATACTTTCTATCTTACGCGAATATAGCTGCTCGGATGCAATATAACTTTCTTCAAAAGAGGTAGGATGTTTTGCAAAATGTGCAAACTCCTCATTGAGCATCCTTTTCCCAAAATCAGTTGTAAAATGATGGAAAAAGTCTTCGTAACCATTGCATAATGCCCTGAAATCTTTTCGTGGTAAAAAGTAAATAACCGTTCCTTTTTTTGCAATTACTGTGCGGAGTGATCTTTTTCTGTTCAGCAGAACGGACACGCCCCCGTAACAAAATCCCCCATGATGGTGCTCCAGCAGTCGGCGGGAATGTGAGCTATCGTAAAAAAATGACTCATACTCACCTTCAACGATGATATCAATGCCTTTCATTTTAGTCAGTTCCTGCTGATAAATGACCGTATCCTTTACATATTTCACTTCATGAAATAAGTCGGCAACTCCAACTAAAACTTCTTCTGGTAATAGGTTGAAAGGGATAACGTTTTTTAAAAATTCGACCCGTGTCATATAAGGAAAGATATTAGTATGGTAATAATAAATACAATTAGAACTGGTAATACAAAAGCAAATCGTTTAGAATTCAACTTCACCTTATTCAAGCCAGCCTCCTGTGATGCAATTATTTCATCATTAATCAGTCCTCTTTTTTGTAATTCAAAAAAGCAATTAGCCGTTGCTATTGAATCGGCTAAGGCATTATGAGGGTTTTCAAGACTTTTATTGAAGAGTGTTTCATTCAGCTCACCTAATCTTAAAAAACTAGCTCTAGGATTTTTAACCAGTTTTACTGTCGCCATCATGGTGCAAAATGCAGGTAAATCCGGTGCCGGATTCTTTACATGTGCGCGATAAAAGTCTGATCCAATCATATGGAGATCCAGTTCTGTGAAATGCCCCACGATCATTGGCTGATAAGTCATCAGATCTGAAGAAAGATCAGTCATTACCTCTTTCCTCAGCTGACCATTTTTCTTACGGTACTCGTCCGAGAAGCCATGTATCTTAAAAGACGCAGAAGAGGTCACAAAGTCATCATCACTTATAAAATGATCTTTGCGCATTACTTCATGGCCATCTTTAGTATATACCACCCAGGATACCTGGACAATATAAGGCCAGTTGCCTATCTTCGAGTAAGGTTTATCCCATTTTTTAGGCAACCCAGACGTTTCAGTATCTATAAATAAATAAAAATCCTTCAACTCAATAAAATTTATTGACTCTATCCTTCCAATAAAGCCTTTAGGTTTTAGTCCAATCGCTGTCTCACTGCTTCGTAAAGGATTACTCCAGCCGAAACAGAAACATTTAAAGATCCAATTGTACCACTCATTGGTATTTTTGATAAATGGTCAGCAATGCGAATGATTTCAGAAGAAATCCCATCTTCTTCCGATCCCATTACAATAGCTGTAGGAACTTTAAAATCTACTTTATATAAAAGGTCATTTGTTTTCTCCGTACAGGCAACAATCTGTATTCCTGAAGCTTGCAGAAAACGAACCACCTTTAAAAGGCTTTCATGACGACAAACAGGAATATTGAATAATGCACCGGCAGAGGTTTTAATAGTATCCGGATTAATCTGGGCAGAGCCTTTAACCGGAACGATAATCGCTTGCACACCAGAGCATTCAGCCGTACGGGCAATAGCTCCCATATTTCTCACATCCGTTATTCCATCCAAAATAATCAATAGTGGAATTTGGCCTTTTTCATAAATCTGAGGAACAATATCTTCAATATTCTGATAGGTAACCGGTGATATCATACCTACCACACCCTGGTGGTTTTTAGTTGTAATGCGGTTTAGTTTTTCGACCGGAACCTGCTGGTAGGTAATCTCCGCCTCCTTTAGCAGTACGCGTAGTTCATTAAAAAGTGCCCCTGTAAGGCCCCTCTGCACATAAACCGCTTCAATATCTTTTCCACTCTTAATCGCTTCAATTAAAGCACGTATGCCAAAGATCATTTGATTTTGCTCTCTACGGACTTTTTCAGAATTTGTATACATTCAAAAATAATTATGGAACAAATTACCGATTTTTTGACCATATAACGCTTAAATAACTTGTAATATAATATTTCAACTTCTATAAAGCTTCATCTGAATACCTTTTAAGAGCTTTACTTCAACACCTTATTAACCCTCTTTTAATAAGAGGTAACACTATATTGTTTCCATACGGCCGTATCCTAAGAACGGCCCAGCTGTATCCAAAAGTCTAACCATGCTCGCTACATGCTCCTTCGTGCTCCCTCAAAGCTTCGCCTCGAGTCGAACGAGCAAGGGTGCACCAAGGGAGTGCTAACGAACAAACATCGCAGCAGATATCTACACATTACGTAACAGAGTGCTTCCCTTCCTTTGCCTGACACCCTCGCTTCCCCTTGTCTCTATACCCCATCATAATCCTGAAATAGTTATACACATCTTATTCATATTTCAAATCCTGCTAAACTAATAGTTTCGAAGCAATAATAGGAATAGAATCAACATACTAATTATCAATTTTCAAACCTCAGTGATTAAAAATGTATATAAAAAATTGAATGACTTTATTAGTTGTATACCACATTACACAACGTGATTGTGTATTTTTGCAGTATGAGTTTAGAAATGGAGAACGGAGGATTTAAAAGCGGTACTGGTACAGACAGGCGAACTCGTCTTACAAATACAGTGAGTAGCCTTGGAAAGCTGCCTCCTCAGGCTATTGATCTTGAAGAAGCTGTTCTTGGTGCTTTAATGCTCGAAAAAGATGCTCTGTCCGCCGTTATTGATATTCTAAAACCTGAGCTTTTTTACAAAGAAACGCATCAGAAAATATTTCAGGCCATCTCCACTTTATTTCAAAAATCATCTCCAGTTGATATTCTAACCGTCATCTCACAGCTTAGAATACAAGGTGAGCTTGAGATTGTTGGAGGTGCTTATTATATAACAGAACTGACAAATCGTGTTGTTTCGGCTGCTAATATCGAATATCATGCACGTATAATATCTCAAAAATTTATTCAGCGTGAATTGATCCGAATCTCTACGGAGATCATTCAGAACGCGTATGAAGATACAACAGACATATTTGACTTATTAGATCACGCAGAAAAAAACCTGTTTGATATTGCACAAAATAACCTGCGTCGAGATTCAAGAAAAATGGATGATATCATTCGTGAATCATTAGATTCTCTTGAAAAATTGCGCGATAAGGAAGACGGTTTAACTGGTGTTCCATCGGGATTCACCGCTTTGGATAGGATCACCTCAGGATGGCAACCATCCGATCTTGTTATTATAGCCGCACGTCCAGCGATGGGTAAAACGGCGTTTGTGTTAAGCTGTGCCCGTAATGCTGCTGTTCAGTTCAATAAACCGGTAGTCGTCTTTTCATTAGAAATGTCCTCTGTTCAGCTGGTCAATCGTTTAATTTCCGGTGAAACTGAGATTGAACAGGAAAAAATACGTAAAGGAAGTCTGGCTGAATGGGAATGGCAACAGTTGCACTCAAAAATTGGTACCTTAACTGAAGCTCCTTTATTTATAGATGATACGCCTGCGTTGAATATTTTTGAATTCAGAGCGAAGTGTCGTCGATTAAAGGCTCAGTATGATATACAAATGGTTATTGTGGATTATTTGCAGCTGATGCATGGAAAAGGAGAAGGTAAAGGTGGAAATCGTGAGCAGGAAATTGGTAGTATTTCCAGGGCTTTGAAGTCTGTTGCGAAAGAACTTAACGTTCCTGTGATTGCCCTGTCTCAGTTAAGTAGAGCGGTAGAGAGTCGCCCGGGTGCAAATAAAAAGCCGATGTTATCCGATTTACGTGAGTCTGGATCAATTGAACAGGATGCCGACATGGTACTGTTTTTATATCGCCCTGAATATTACGGGTTGACTGAAGATGAAGAAGGACGATCAACAATTGGTGTAGGTGAAGTAATTATCGCGAAGCACCGTAATGGAGAAACAGGTACAGTTCCACTTCGATTTATAGGTAAGTATGTGAAATTTACCGATTTAGAAGATGATTTTAATGTAGGCTCTTCCCCTGCTAAAAGCAATGATCAGTTTGCGGGTATGGCTCCTTCTGCTGACTTCGACAAGCCTGGAAACTTCATCATCAGACCATCAAGAATGGATGATATGGAAGATGAAGCACCATTTTAAATCAGGAGACCTAAAAGGAATCCTGCTAAGATTAGCCATGGGGTTCTGATTTTGGTGAAGTGTAAAATCAAGATGGTAGCACTAACGATTGACAGGTCTAATAGTGCGTGTGAAGTAGAATTAGCCAGTAAAGGCCGAAGTAAGAAAATAAAGGCCGCTATTACGAAACCTACCGCAACTGCATTTATACCCGACAATGATCTTTTAATGCTTCCTATCTTCTTTAAATCATTCCAGAATGGAACAAAGAAGAGAACCAGAATTACGCCTGGCAAATTGATTCCTAAAGTGGCAACAATGCTTCCCATAATCTGTCCGCCAAGTCCACTACCTGAATTTTGCATCGCCATAGTACCTACAAATGAGGTAAAAGAAAAGGTTGGTCCGGGTAAGATCTGCTGAAATGCGTAACCACTTAGAAACTGGTCGGCAGTAAGGTATTCCTTCATTTCCACAAATTCCGTAAACATCAAAGGAACGAGAACCTGTCCTCCACCAAAAATAATAATACCGTTTCTATAAAAATTTTCAAAGAGTCTTATTGGTAAACTAAAGGGCGATGTTTGGTTAATAATAGCTCCCAGGGAAGCAAAAAGAAGCAGTACGCCTAAAAAGTAAAAGATTTTTTTCTGATTGATGTTCTTAAACAAATTGCTTTGAAGATTTGGTTCTTCCTGTGTATCCTCAATCGCTGAGGATAAAATGCCACCTAACAAGATTAGGATAGGGAAAACGAATGCATTTTTTAAGATCAGTGTAGCTACTACAGCAGAAAAGGCAAGCCATAGGGAAAGCTTGGATTTGAGCTGTTTAAGTCCTAAAGTGATGGCGGCAGACCCTACAATTCCTACCGCAATAGGTTGAATGAAAGTCATTACCTGATTGAACTCATTTTTAGCTCCCAGGAAAGAATACATGGTGGCTACACCACATAGTACAGCGGCGGAAGGAGTAACCCATATCAGAAAGGTCAATATGGATAACCAAAACCCTCCTACTTTATAGGCAATTCCGACGAGTGTTTGCGTGGACGATGGTCCGGGAAGCACCATCGTCATGGCATTTAGTTCTAAAAGTTCCGATTCAGAAATATATCTCCGCTTCATAACAAAGTCTTTGAGCATAATTGCTAAATGACCCTGAGCACCACCAAAGGCAGTGAATGTAAAAAGTGTTACATCTCTGAGGAATAAAATTTTCTTTGCGCTAAGCTTAATCATTCTCGTAATCTGGCCCTGTTACGGATAAATATACGGTTTGAAGCTCCGAAAATGCATGCATATCATTAGCCGTCTTTGCTATAGCCATTCCTTTTTCATATACTTTGATGGCTTCTGCAGGTCTGCCCATCGTTTCGTATAATTTTCCTGCATGATAATAGGTTCCCACGTAATTTTCATTATTCATTAAAAGATCTTCATAATAAATAAGAGCTTGTTTCTGATCTTTTTGTTTCATATATTCAGTTGCAAGGGCGTATTTTATGAAAGGGTCAGCAGGATCATTATCTAAAAAAGCTAAAAGCTTTTGTAATCGGTCGTTGTTCATTATAATTAAATGCTTTTTTAATCTATTTTTGCAAAATAAAACAAAACAGGCGATTAAGGGTAAACGGAATGAAAAAAATAAAATTAGATATTGTAGGGTTATCGTATAGTCAAACTCAATCTGGCGCTTATGCCTTGGTTTTGGGGGAAGTCAACGGTAGACGTCGCCTTCCTATTATTATTGGGGGATCTGAGGCTCAGGCTATTGCTGTTGAAATTGAAAAGATGACACCTACCCGTCCTCTTACTCATGACTTGTTTAAGTCCTTTGCATTATCTTTTCATATCAATGTACAAGAAGTAATTATTTATAATCTGGTAGATGGGATCTTTTATGCCAAGTTAATCTGTAGTGACGGGGAACATTTGCATGAAATTGATGCACGTACGTCGGATGCAGTGGCTCTAGCCGTTCGTTTTGAATGTCCTATACATACATATGAGTTCATTTTGGCCACTGCGGGAATCATGATTGAGGGAAATGATTTTGTTTTTCTAGAAAATATTGATCCGAATACGGCTGATGATAAACCTGAAGTAACACCCCAGGGATACTCGTCCTTCAGCGTAGAAGAGCTAAAAGAGAAACTTCAACAAGCCTTATTGGAGGAGGCCTATGAAAAAGCAGTAAAAATAAGAGATGAACTATCCAAAAGAAAGTCTTCATAACTTAGTCCAATTCCTACAGCATAAAATAACCTTATACAAATAATAAATGGAAAGATTCACCGGCTTGATTGGTATACTACTAATTTTCGCCATTGCTTTTTTAATGTCTAACAACCGTAAGGCAATTAATTATCGTTTAGTTTTCTCTGGTATAGCCATTCAGCTTGTTCTGGCTATTTTTATTCTTAAAGTTCCTGCAGGAAAATTAATTTTCTCCTGGCTTGGAGCAGGTGTGACCAAGATTCTTGATTTCTCTCATGCTGGAGCAGATTTTGTTTTTGGTCCTTTAGCCAATAGACTAGCGCTTAATACTGCATTTGGTGTAAATACGATATTCTTTTTTAACATCGTTCCTACCATAATCTTTGTGGCTGTACTGGTTAGTGTGGCCTATTATCTGGGTATCATGCAAAGGATCGTGAAGGTGCTTGCCTTTGGGGTTTACAAACTTATGGGTGTATCAGGTGCTGAAGCATTATCTAATATTGCCAGTGCGTTTGTGGGACAGGTTGAAGCTCAAATCATGATTAAGCCTTATTTAAAAGGAATGACCATGTCCGAATTACTGGCCTCCATGACTGGAAGTATGGCTTGTATCGCTGGTGGTGTGATGGCCATTTACATATCATTTGGTGTACCTGCCGAATACTTATTAGCAGCAAGCATCATGGCAGCTCCGGCAGCGTTGGTAATCTCTAAGATTGTATGGCCTGAAACTGAAATATCAGAAACGAAAGGTGCAGTATCATTGGAGATTAAAAAAACTAGCGCTAACCTGGTTGATTCTATATCGCATGGTGCCAGTGATGGTTTAAAAGTGGGCTTAAATGTAATTGCTATGCTAATCGGTTTTATAGCCATCATCGCCTTGGTAGATTATGTACTGGGTGGAATTGGCTCTATGCTGGGCAGTATTGGTTTGTCGCTTTCATTTGTAGGAATAGACATCAATCACTTAAGTCTGAATCAAATTCTAGGTTCATTATTTTCGATCTTTGCCTGGGCAATGGGTGTACCCTTTAAAGATATCCATACTGCAGGATCGCTTATGGGTACCAAGATGGTTATAAACGAGTTTGTTGCATATTTAGACCTTGTTAAAGTTCAAGGAGTTATAGAACCTAAAACATTGGTGATCACTAGTTTTGCTTTATGTGGCTTTGCTAACTTTAGTTCTATCGCTAT
>NZ_AQPN01000105.1 GCF_000403135.1 Arcticibacter svalbardensis MN12-7 | reverse complement strand
ATGTTTATGCTATTATAGTTCCATTAGGTAATATAGCTGCTTTTTTAATGACTACTATTCCGTCCCTTACGGTATGGGTTTCATAATCACCATCTTCCAGATGAGGGCCTCCGTTAATGCGGACGTCATTGCCAATGCGGCAATTTTTATCCAGGATGGCATTATTAATACAACATCTTTCCCCAACTCCCATTATAGGTGAAGAACTAGCTTTGGCTTCTTCGAGTTGATCCAGTGTTTGATAATAATCATTTCCCATCACATAGGTGGATTCTATGGTCGTTCCACTTCCTATTCTCGTTCTAATGCCGATAACTGACCGCTCAATGCGACTGGCATCTATAATACAACCGTCAGCAACAAGAGTTTTTTCCATTGTGGTACCCATTATTTTGGATGGAGGTAACATACGCGCTCTGGAAAAGATACTTTTTTTATCGAATAGGTTAAATGAAGGGATATCGTCAGTTAAGCCAATGTTCGCTTCAAAGAAGGATGCAATTGTACCTATATCTGTCCAATATCCATCATATTGATAACTCACTACTTTTTTCTTATTGATGGCTTCAGGAATAATTTCTTTTCCAAAATCAGTATGTGGATCATTGGTTAGGATATCAAAAATTACATCTTTATTAAAGATATAAATTCCCATAGAGGCTTGGTACAGACGGCCCTGTGCTTCCATTTCGTCGCCAACTTCTGATGCCCAGTCTTCTAATCCTGTTTTAGGTTTTTCGATAAAAGAAGTAATGTTCGAATTTTCATCAATCTTCATGATGCCGAATGAAGAAGCGTCTTTGGCATTAACAGGAATAGTAGCTACCGAGATATCTGCTTTATTGGCGGTATGTTTTTCAAGCATATCATTGAAATCCATCTGGTATAACTGATCTCCGGAGAGAATCAATACATATTCGAACTCAAAAGGAGCGATATGATGCAGACATTGCCTTACAGCATCTGCTGTTCCCTGATACCAACCACTATTACCCGGGGTTTGCTCCGCTGCAAGTATATCAACAAAACCACTGCTGAAAATATTGAAGTGATACGTGTTTTTGATGTGCTGGTTTAGAGATGCCGAATTGAATTGCGTGAGGACAAATATCCGGTCGATTCCAGAGTTAAAACAGTTGGAAATTGGAATATCAACTAAGCGGTATTTACCTGCAATGGGAACCGCTGGTTTAGAACGGGTTGCAGTAAGAGGATGAAGCCGGGACCCTTGTCCGCCTCCCAGGATTACTGAAATAACTTTAGACATATCTGTATTATTTAAGGCTGTTATAAAGATCTATGTATTGGCTTGCAGAACGGTTCCATGAAAAATCAAGTAACATCATTCTTTTACGTAACAAGCGAAGGCCGCCTGTGTTTGAATATAATTCAATTGCACGGTTAACTGATTCGGTTATGTTATCAGTGTCCAGATCTTCAAAGCAAATGCCGTAACCTTCAGGCTCTGAAATGTCAATTACTGAATCTTTTAGTCCACCTGTACTTCTGACGATTGGCATTGTTCCATATTTCAATGCATACAGCTGATTCAGCCCGCATGGTTCAACACGTGAAGGCATAAGCAGAAAATCTGCACCTGCATAAATGCGATGCGATAGTGCTTCATCATATCCTATAAAAATAGCATAGTCCTTTTTGTATTTTTCTTTTAATACCGTTAATTGCTCTTCAATTACCGGATCTCCTGATCCAAGAATAAGAATACTTACTTTTCCTTTTGATGTGTCTAAAATTTGTTCTATTGCTGCAGCGAGCAGATCGGCGCCTTTTTCATCTACCAGTCTTCCAATAAAAGCGACTATTGGTTTCGATAAAGTAAAACCGAATTCCTTACAGAGCGCCCTTTTATTTTCCTGCTTTCCTTTACTTACATTATCCAGATTATAGTTTTGTGGTATCAACGGGTCAGTGCCCGGGTTCCATACTTCAGTATCTATTCCATTAAGAATTCCTGTGCCTTTTCTTTGTTCGGCAATAAACAGAGTCTCAAGTCCTTTTGAATTGATTTTAAGTTCTTCAAGATAGCTTGGTGATACCGTAGTAAATTTCCAGCATGCTTTAACCGCTGCAGCCAATGGATTGATGGCACCTCCCCAATCGAGTATTCCTCTGGTCCATGGGTCTGTTGCCGGTAGGTAATCAAACTTATCCCAGCCAAACCAGCCTTGATACTGTCCGTTATGTATGGTCAGAATAGAAGGTATAGTGGAAAGGAATCGGTAACGGTAAGCATGAGATAACAGGTAAGGAACAAGACCTGTATGGTTGTCGTGGCAGTGTATAATATCCGGTTTAGTGGTAAAGGTTAATAACCACTCCAGAAAGGCCAGTTGGAAAGCAATAAATTGTTCTGTTTCATCTGGATATGAATAGATTTCAGAACGGTCAAGAAGTCCTGGAATGCGAATCGTATGTAGGAAGAAGCCTAACTTATTAGTGGTTTCTTTTAATACCTGAAAAGGGAGATACCTGTCTCCCATTCTTACTACTGATTCATAAACTATTTCAAAGTCGTTCTCCCTGGTAAATTTCCTGTCATAATAAGGAGTTACTACAAGTGCTGTAATACCCAGTTCTTGCTGGTATTTCGGTAATGAACCAACTACATCACCCAATCCACCCACTTTAGCTAAGGGGTAACATTCTGCGCTCAAATGAATTACAACCATTGTAAAATAAGGATTTAATTATACTATTTAGTTTGATAATGTAAACCTGACAAACAAGGTCATATTCAACATAAATATGGCTTATTCCTACGTATTGAAAGGTTAACGAGTTAAATGTATTGATTATTTTACTTGTACAAAAACATTTTGATGAATTAAAATTTTAATGTGCTTTGAGCCAATTTGTTCCCGATCCCATTTCTACAAGAATAGGGACAGTGGTTTTAATAGCATTCTTCATCCGGTTTTCAACGATCATTTTAACTTGTTCTAATTCAGGGATAACAACATCAAAAACCAACTCATCATGAACCTGCATGGTCATCTTTGACTCTAGTTTTTGATCGCGAAAATCCTGATGAATATGAATCATAGCGACTTTAATAAGATCGGCAGCTGAACCCTGAATGGGTGCATTAATAGCATTCCGCTCGGCAAAGCCACGTACTGTAGCGTTTGCTGAATTAATATCCCTTAAATATCTTCTTCTTCCCATTAAAGTTTGCACATAACCATTCTCACGTGCAAAGTTCATAGTATCGTTCATATACTGTTTGATGCCTGAGTATTGATTGAAATATTCTTCAATAATAGCAGCAGCTTCCTTTCTTGGAATGTTGAGACTTTGGGAGAGTCCAAAAGCAGACTGTCCGTAAATAATACCAAAGTTTACTGCTTTTGCATTGCGGCGCTTGTTTGAATCAACCTCTTCCAGCGCAATACCATATACTTTTGCAGCAGTAGCAGTGTGAATATCTAATCCCTGAGCAAAAGCATCCATCATATTTTCATCCCTGCTTATTTCTGCAATCAAGCGCAATTCAATTTGTGAATAATCTGCAGATAGCAGGATGTGATTTTCATCCCTGGGGATAAATGCTTTACGTACTTCTCTTCCGCGTTCTGTACGGATGGGAATGTTCTGCAAGTTGGGATTATTTGAACTTAATCGTCCCGTTGCGGCTACTGCCTGGTTATAGGAAGTGTGGACGCGTCCTGTTTTGGGGTTGATTAATAATGGTAATGAGTCCACATAAGTGGATTTAAGTTTTTGCAATTGTCTGATATCAAGGATATCCCTGGCGATATCACTTTTATTAGACAGTGCGCTTAACACATCTTCTCCTGTTTGATATTGCCCTGTTTTTGTCTTTTTTGCTTTAGGGTCTAGCTGTAACTTGTCAAACAGCACTTCACCAAGCTGTTTTGGCGATGCGATATTAAACCGAACGCCTGCCTTTTCATAAATAGTCGTTTCGAGAATGCGGATATCTGTTTCAAGCTGAATAGAGTATTCGGCAAGAGCAACTTTATCAATCCTAACACCCTCTCTTTCCATGTCGGCAAGTACATAAATTAAAGGTGTTTCTACGTTTCTGAATAAAGCATCGGCATTTGACGTGTGAAGCTTTGGCTCAAATACTCCTTTCAGTTGTAAAGTAATATCGGCATCTTCTGCTGCATATTCCTTGATGAGCTCGATCTCTACGTCGCGCATGTTTCCCTGATTTTTCCCTTTACTCCCTATCAGTGAGGTAATTTCTACGGGTTTATAACCAAGATAGTTTTCGGACAGGATATCCATATTATGCCTTGTGTCGGGATCTAACAGATAATGCGCAAGCATCGTGTCAAATAAATTACCCCTTACATGTACGTCATACCAGTTCAATACCAGGATATCATACTTTAAATTTTGTCCGGTCTTTTCTATATTTTCATTCTCAAACAAAGGTTTGAACTGAGAGATCAACGCCGCTGCCAATACCTGATCTTCAGGAACAGGTACGTACCATGCTTCATTAGTTTTTATTGAGAAGGAGAGTCCTACAATTTGGCAATTATTAGCATCCAGACAAGTAGTTTCACTATCGAAACAGAAAGATTCAGAAGAGGATAATATATTTATTAACTCTGTTATTGTTTCAGGACTGTCAGCCAGATGATAAGTGTGAGGAGTGTTCTCAATATTTTTCATGACCAGGGGATCCTGCTCAGGCTCTTCGATAAGCGTTTTAAGCTCCGGTAATGCTACAGGTTGTCCAAAAAGATCGGTCTGCTGTCCATAACCCAGGATTGGTGGAATCTCTTCATGAAGCAGTTCAGTAAAAACACGGCGACCTATTGTTCGGAATTCAAGTTCAGCAAATAAAGGTTCAAGCAATTCTCTACTGGGAGACGAAAGGAGCAGGGCATCTTCATCCAATTCTACCGGGGCATTCAGTAAAATGGTAGCCAGCTTTTTTGATACAAGCCCTTGTTCGGCAAATTTCTCCACGTTCTCTTTCATTTTGCCTTTCAGCAGATGACTGTTGGCAATTACACCTTCAACGGAGCCAAACTGTTTAATCAACAATTTGGCAGTTTTTTCTCCTATCCCTGGAATCCCTGGTATATTATCTACCGCATCGCCCCACATCCCTAAGATGTCGATCACCTGCAGTACATTCTCAATTTCCCATTTTGCCAATACTTCAGGGACACCCATAATCTCCATATCGTTGCCCATTCTGGAAGGTTTATAGACAAATATATTTTCAGATACAAGCTGAGCAAAATCTTTATCAGGGGTCATACAAAAGACCGTATAACCTGCTATCTCCGCTTTTTTAGCAAGTGTTCCAATGATATCATCTGCTTCATATCCATCAGATGTGATTACCGGAATTCCAAAACCTTCAATAACCCGAAATACATAGGGGATAGCTTTTGATAGGTCTTCAGGCATTGCCTGTCTGTGGGCTTTGTAATCAGTAAATTCAATATGTCTTTCAGTTGGCGCTTCGGTGTCAAATACAACTGCAATATGTGTAGGACTTTCTTTTTTAAGTATTTCCAGTAATGTATTGGTAAATCCCATCACAGCGGAAGTGTTTACACCATCGGAAGTAAATCGGGGATTTTTGCTAAGTGCAAAATGAGCTCTGTAGATAAGAGCCATACCATCTAATAGAAATAATTTTTTCATGTATACCTTTTATTTTTTAAGTTGCCTTAATTATTAATCAGCAAAACATATTTATTTTGCGATCCAATAGCGGCACCCTTTACAAATGTAAAAACTACGCAATAGATTGTTGTTACAATTTAACGGAAAGAGCAAGATTCTATATGGTCATTTACCATGCCCGTGGCCTGCATGAAAGCATAACAAATAGTTGTTCCAAAGAATTTAAGTCCTCTTTTCTTTAAATCCTTAGAAATAGTATCAGATAACTCTGTACTTGCGGGTACCTGGGAATGCGTTTCCCACTTATTTTGAATGCTTTGGTTAGCGGGCATAAAGGAATACAAGTACGCATAAAATGATCCTGATTCTTGTTGAATCTGCATAAACAGTTTTGCATTACTTATGGAAGAGGTGATTTTTAGCCGGTTGCGGATAATGCCTTCATTGTGCATCAGCTTTTCAATGTCTGAAGAATCAAAGTTGGCCACCTTTTCCACATCAAACTGTGCAAACGCATTCCTGTAATTTTCACGGCGTTTGAGAATAGTGATCCAGCTTAAGCCTGCTTGTGCAGATTCAAGAATTAAGAATTCGAAAAGTATACGGTCATCTGATACCGCTTTCCCCCATTCTTTATCATGATAATCGATATATAAGGGGTCTTTTCCACACCAGCTGCATCGAATTAGGTCCTCAGGTGTTTCCATCATGCATTCAGTTCATCCCAATATTCTACTGCACGGCGGTAATGTGGTATTACAATTGAACCTCCAACCAGATTTGCAATCATGAAAACTTCATTCAATTCGGCCGTACTAAGGCCAGCTTCGTAACATTTGCCAAGATGGTATTTGATACAATCATCACAGCGCAGAACCATAGATGCCACAAGGCCTAACATCTCTTTCGTTTTTACATCTAAAGCACCTTCTGCATACGATGTGGTATCAAGAGCAAAAAAGCGTTTAATATTTGTATTTGCAGTTTCCATTACCCGGTCATTCATCCGGCTGCGGTAATCATTAAATTCGGTTACTAATTTTCCCATTCTTTATTGATTTAGGGGGTTCCAGAATAATTCATTAAAGTTAACTACCTGATCATCTTTCACTTCGACACCTTCACTTTTTAGCATTTCTTCCATAAGGCTATTGGTAGCGAATGATTTCTTGCCTGTTAAAAGTCCTTGTCTGTTTACTACACGATGGGCAGGTACTGGAGGATTGGCTGTTCCGGAGGCATTCATTGCGTAGCCAACCATACGGGAGGAGCCTTTTGTTCCAAGACTTTCAGCTATTGCGCCATAAGTGGATACTCTTCCATAAGGAATTTGCCTGACTACTTCATATACCTTGTCGAAAAAGCTGATCTGGTCCATTACTTAAAGCTAAAGCTTAAATAATTGATATTTTTATCATTAGCCAGATATTTTTTTTCATAATAGGTCTTAATGGAGAGAACTTCTGTTACCAGGTCAGAGTTATATAGATCTTCCGTGCGCTTCAGTAAATTCATGTCGTGTTCCCCGATCATCTTGAGTGTAAACTCATGGAAAGCATCGCTATCGGTCTTCAAGTGTAGAATCCCTTCAGGATTAAAAATGATTTTATATTTATTAAGAAAACGAGTGGAGGTAAGTCTTTTTTTCTCCCTGCTAAGCTGTGGTTGTGGGTCTGGAAAGGTGATCCATATTTGAGATATTTCACCTTCATCAAAATAATCCAGGATATTTTCTATCTGAATACGCAGGAAAGCTACGTTGCTGATGTTTTCTTCTATTGCGGTTTTAGCGCCTCTCCAAATGCGATTGCCTTTGTAGTCTATCCCAATAAAGTTATGGTCGGGGAATAGCTTTGCAAGGCTCACAGTATATTCACCTTTACCACATGCAAGTTCTAAAATAAGTGGTTTATCATTTTTGAAATGATCTTTGCTCCAGTTTCCCTTAAACGGTTTTCCTTCATCTAATTGCATTACGTTCGCGAAAGTTTCTATCTCAGCGAATCGTCTTAATTTATCTTTGCCCATTGATTTAAATTCGGTGCAAAAATAGAGTTTTATTTATTGGGAAGGAATTGCCCAATTGGGGAAACAAATAGTAAAAAATCCCCATATAAATTAAACTTTATTAAATTCTGCCTGCCTGAGTGCTCCAATCAAAGCGATTATAAGAAATATTCCCTTATGGAATAAAATTTGCTTAATAGTTTACGATGAAGACATAATTAAAAAAGTCTTTCTCTCTAAAAATAATTTATATTTCTATTGAATGTAAATTATTTCAGATTGATTAACCTTATATTAATTCCTCAACGACAACTGACTTATGAAAATTATAATTATTTTATTCTTAAGCTCTGCACTTTTTGTATTCATCTGTTCATTTGGTCATTTACCTCAGAATAGAGATAATGAAATTTATTTTGATGTTATTGCTCTAATGGGTTTCGTTGGAGTTGGTGTTTATGTATCAAAACACATCAAAAAGATGTTTAGTCTCTAATATTCGAAAATCAAACTCAATACATAATAAAAAAGCATCTGCTAATCGTAGATGCTTTTTTTTATAACCTAATAACTTTCACTGTCGGGAGGTATTCCATAATCACGGGGAGCTGCTTTTTTCTTAGTAATAGGGATAAACTTTTTAAGTATTCCCTGAAATTTATCCACAATACCCGTTACTGTATTCGAAGTAACCTGCTTAGCAGCCTTTTGCGACAAAAATGTAATTAACATCTTAGCTACAAATCCTGATTTTTTAAAAAGGAATCCATTCATTACTAAAGGAATCCCTACACGCGCTAAATTGGTAAACAAGTCCTGGTTTAACAGCGTTTTTGTAAGTGATTGATTGTTACTGCTCCCGCTTTTAAATAAGCTGGTTATGGTGTGAAATATAGCAGAAGGACTATGTAACCTTTCTTTAATAACCTCTTCTTGTTGAAAGTTTTTAACCTTAAGGAGTTGAATCTCTGTCTGTAACTCTGCCAGACTAGTAAAGCTCTTTTCCATTATTTCCCCTTTTTATTAAATATTTTTCTGACCATAAAATCCTGAAGGAATTTAGTGATATATTTTTCTTTAGTAGAGTTGGCAATTAAAGCTATTGCAAGATAAAGAAGTGCAATGATTCCAAAACCAGCTGCATACGAATTTAATAGCTCACCTATAAAAAGAGCAAGTGTTAGAGACGCAAAAAGAAAGGTCAATAACATAGCAATTACTATGAAGGCATCAGTTATTAAACTCGCTATTAAAACAGTAAGTTTGTCAATAGCGGTTAGCCTGGTAAGTTCTACTTTAGTAGCGATGTATTCTTTTATTAAAGAAACAAAGTCTTCACTTTGTTTCTGATCATGAGATTCGGGCATAAGCGTATAATAAATGAACAAATTCTAATAAGCAAACTCCTAAGCGGGCTCTGATTGCGGATCCTTTACTTCATCAATATCATCCTCTAACGTTCCCAGTGTACTTTTTATGTTATCAACTATTTTATCTTTAAGAGAGGCAAGATTATCGATTTCTTCAGCAGCACGATCTTTTATCGTATCACCAAGATTTTTTAAAGCATCATTTAACTTGTCCCGTGTTTCTGTTCCTTTTTCTGGAGCAAAAAGAATTCCTAGTGCTGCGCCTGCTGCTATTCCTGCTAATAATGCTACTAATACTTTTGAATTATCGTTCATGGCTTCAAAGTTTAAGTTTTGATGGTAATTTAATTAACTTTTATAAATACAATGAAAGCTAATAACTGTTTTGATTTAATTTTCTTTAGGGAGGTATTATAATACCATTATGCCTGTTGGACAAGGTATCAATTAATAGCGAAGAAAGAAGAGGATTTACGTTTTTTTTAGGGATTAACGGTCAGCGAGTTTTCAGCATTTGATAAAATCTCGTTTAAAAATACGTAATGAAGCACGATTTCGCCATGTTGAGGAATCTCTGAAAATGCGCTTACTCTGCATTTTTTTATCTCTCCCAGAAGTGTGACAAAATTAATGATCATATTATTTGCCGCGCCTTGTTCTTCTATTGCTTCCATTAACTTCATGTAGGAATACTGATCCTGGAAAAAGGTATCAAAATTAATAGTATACAGATTGTTTTCCGCTATACCCAACAGGGTTATTGCTGAATAGTTGGCCCCATACACACGCCCATTATTATCCGTTATCAGTATGGATTCTTTAGAGCGTTCAAATAGTTTTCGAAATGTATGTTCACTTTGCTTTAACTTCCCTAAGTTTTGCGATTGTTGCGTTGCATAAGAAATTGCCCGTTCCAGGGCTACAGTCGTTAGTTGTTGTTTGATCAGGTAGTTCGCAGCACCATTTTTTAAAGCCTGTTCGTCGATTTTTTTATTTTCCTGAGAGGTTAGCATAATGACAGGTTCATTGCAATTTGATTTTAATGCTTCCTTTAAAAGTTCAAGGCCAGTGTTGTTATCCAGATTGTAATCAATCAGATAAAGGTCATAGAAAGACTTTAACATGGCATTAATAGCCTCTTTGTAATTATTGCACCAGGTCAGCTCATAAAAATTTTGGCTAATTCCGAAAGTTAAATAATCACGAACAAGATTATAATCATCTTCATTGTTATCGACAAACAATATTTTAATGGTTTGCATCTTGTATTATTTAACGAAAGAAAGTGATTTTGAAATGATAAGTTCCCATTTAGATTTTAAGCCATTTAAACTAATTCCTGCTAATAGCTCTTTTGAATATAAATTATGAAACATACTTTCATAATTGTAGTCAAATTTAATGCCATTAAGCATTGATTAACCAAGCTGTTAAAGAATCCGATAAGTAGGGATCTGCATAAAAATAGATAACTTGTATAACAGGAAAGAGAAAGTTTCGGAAAGTTCAGTTAAGAAATAGAAATAGGCAAATAAACAGGGATGCATAATAAGCTGAATTTATTCCAGATTAATGGCTTTCATCTTATTGTATAGCGTCTTCCTGTCTATATTTAGTAGCTGTGCAGCCTTAGTTTTATTAAAATTTACTTCTTTAAGGACCCGTAATATAGTCTCATATTCAGCTTCAAGTGCAGCATCCTTCAGTCCGCGTTTATGGTCACGTAAATGAATACTGTCTACAGCTGTTTCAATTGCTGTTACTTTTGCAAAAGTTGATATCTCCAGAGGGATAGACTTCAGTTGAATTTTACTGGACTCAGATAATAGTGTAGCTCTTCGAATCACATTCTTTAGTTCACGCACGTTTCCTGGCCAGTTGTAGGTCATCAGGCATTCTATAACTTCATCTGAGAACCCTTCTACGTTTTTATTCAGCTCTATATTGGTAAACTTTAAAAAGTTTTGAGAAAAAATCATAATGTCGCCTTCTCTATTTCTAAGCGGGGGAAGAAGGATATTAAATTCATTAAAACGATGGTAAAGATCTTCTCTAAAACGGCCTTTTTGAATGGCCTCCTGAAGATTTTCATTGGTCGCAACGATAAGACGTACGTCAAGATCAATCTCTTTATTGCCACCAATTCGTTTAACTTTTCTTTCCTGCACGGTACGCAAAAGGGCCGCTTGAATCTCGTAAGATAGATTTCCTACTTCATCCAGAAAAAGAGTTCCTCCGTTGGCCAGTTCGAAATGACCAATCTTAGTGTACAGCGCTCCTGTAAATGAACCCTTCTCATGTCCAAAGAACTCACTTCCAGCCAATTCTTTAGTAAGTGAACCGCAATCCATAGCGATAAAGGGCTTATCTCTTCGATTGCTTTTTAAATGGATCGCATGAGCAATAGATTCCTTTCCTGTTCCGCTTTCTCCTGTTAAAATAACGCTGTAGTTTGTTGGAGAGATTAATTCAATTTGCTTGAGTAATTCTTTAGAAGCAGTGCTCTCGCCTATAACATATTGTTCGGGATAATCTCCTGTCTTGTTGCTTCTTTCACTCTGATTAAAATCGGGATTTATATTTGTTCTCGGAGTTGATAAAGCGACTTGTGTTTCAAAAGCTTTATTGATTGTATTTAAAATTTCATCGGGATACAATGGTTTCGTGATGTAATCATAAGCTCCCATTTTTATTAATTCAACGGCGAGTTTAATATCTGAATAGCCCGTTATAATAATTACTCCTGTACCTGGATAAAGCGTTTTTATTTTCTTTAAAATTTCCCTTCCATCTGTATCCTCAAGGCGGAAATCGCATAATACCAAATGATAGGTTTCTTTGGAAAGTAATTCCATAGCTGAAGCCCCACTTAACGCTGTATTTACCTCAAATCCGTTCCTTGTAAGGAACTTCGATAATAAAAGGCCAATATTTACTTCATCATCAACTATTAAAATCCTTTTCATAATAAATTCCACAAACGGAAATAAAGATAAATTATATATTTAATATGGGAAATTATTTCTACAACTAATGTAAAGATTAACCAATTTTGCCACAGTTTCGATGGTAGACACCGTTTTATAATTAATATTAACCATAATCACACTCCGTTATATAATTATTTTTAATCTTTGTTACAGCATATTGAACTCAACCAGGTACTGAGTGCATTAGTACAAGGCTGTTTTTCCATGTTATGCTCCTTCTTTCTTCGCTGGTTCTTCGACTAAACACAGAACAACAGCGAAGCTGCAACGAACAAGCAAGCGCTATATATCGAACCACCAAGCCAGCTGCCTTCGAGACGGTTTCTAGCTTAAGCGAACGTGATTGTATCGTAACTTATACGCCTGAAATTTTGATGCTAAACCTAATTCTCTATTAATAGAAGAATTCTAATCGCTAAAGCTTAAATGTTTAGTACTTTTGTAGCCTTTTTAAGGCATATATGAGCGAAGAACGGTCACTGAATTTTATAGAAGAAATAATAGAAGAAGATATAAGGAATGGGAAAAACGATGGACGTGTGCAAACTCGTTTCCCTCCTGAACCGAATGGCTACCTGCATATCGGTCATGCTAAATCAATCTGTCTGAATTTTGGACTTGCCCGTAAATATAACGGCAAAACCAATCTTCGATTTGATGATACTAATCCGGAGAAGGAAGATACGGAATATGTAGAAAGTATCAAGGAAGATGTCAGATGGCTAGGATTTGAATGGGATCAGGAGTTATATGCTTCTGATTATTTTGATCAGATCTATTCTTTCGCGGTAAAGCTTATTGAAAAAGGACTTGCTTACGTAGACGATAGTACCCCCGATGAAATAGCTTTGCAAAAAGGTACGCCTACAGAAGCTGGTGTTGCCAATGAATACAGAAGTCGCAGCATTTCAGAAAATCTTCTTTTATTTTCTGAAATGAAGGAAGGTAAATATAAAGATGGTGAGCGTGTATTACGTGCGAAAATAGATCTTGCATCACCAAATATGCATCTGCGTGATCCTATCATGTATAGGATCCGTCATGTAAATCATCATCGTACAGGAGATGCCTGGTGCATTTACCCGATGTATGATTTCGCACATGGTCAGTCAGATTCCATTGAAAAGATCACCCATTCTATTTGTACACTCGAATTTATACCCCATCGTCCTTTATATGACTGGTTTATAGATGAACTGGAAATATTTCCTACCAAACAATATGAGTTTGCGCGGTTAAATATGACCTATACCGTGATGAGCAAGCGCCGTTTACTACAATTAGTAAATGAAGGATTTGTAAATGGCTGGGATGATCCACGGATGCCTACCATTAGTGGTATGCGCCGCAGAGGTTATACACGTGACTCTATTCTGGAGTTTTGCGACCGCATTGGTGTAGCCAAAAGAGAGAATGTAATTGATGTTAGTCTGCTAGAATTCTGTGTCAGGGAAGATTTAAATAAATCTGCCTGGAGACGGATGGCAGTGCTTGATCCTCTTAAGCTGGTGATTACTAATTATCCGGAAGGACAGGAAGAGATCTTTGAAGGCGAAAACAATCCGGAAGTAGAAGGTGGAGATGGCTCAAGGGAAATTCCTTTCAGTCGCGAGTTGTGGATTGAGCGGGATGACTTTATGGAAATCCCCTCTAAAAAGTATTTTAGACTAGGCCCAGGTTTAATGGTCAGGTTAAAAAGTGCTTATATCATAAAATGCGACGATTTTGTAAAGGACGAACAAGGCAATGTAACCGAGGTTCATTGTTCTTATATCCCTGAATCTAAATCAGGTCATGATACATCAGCTATTAAGGTAAAGGGAACCATCCACTGGGTGAGTGTTCCTCATGCTTCAAAAGCTGAGGTTAGGTTATATGACCGGCTTTTTAATGATGAGGATCCGATGTCCAATGGAAAGGATTTTTTAGAAATTATCAATCAGGCAAGTTTACAGGTGATGCCTGCAGTATATATGGAGCCTGATATGGCACATGCAGAAATGGGTCGTGGATATCAGTTTATACGTAAAGGATATTATACCTTAGATAAAGATTCCGTAGAAGGAAATCTTGTTTTCAATCGTACCGTAACATTAAAAGATACCTGGGCAAAGGAAGTTAAGAAGGGATAAATGGCTACAATACCTCCATTAGCAGAGCGTATGCGTCCGGCAACGCTGGATGATTACTCCGGACAGCAGCATTTGGTTGGACCGAATGCGGTGCTGCGCAAGGCTATTGAGAGTGGAAACCTTCCCTCTATGATCTTATGGGGGCCTCCCGGTGTGGGTAAAACTACGCTGGCTTACATTATATCACAACGATTGAGCAGGCCTTTTTTTAGTCTGAGCGCCATCAATTCTGGAGTGAAAGATGTCCGTGAAGTCATAGAAAAGGCGGCTAAGCTCAAAGAAACGGAAGATAACCTTCCGGTGTTGTTTATTGATGAAATTCACAGGTTCTCTAAGTCGCAGCAAGATTCTTTGCTTGGGGCGGTAGAAAGGGGACTGGTTACTTTAATAGGTGCGACCACAGAAAATCCATCCTTTGAGGTGATATCTGCCCTTTTATCAAGGAGCCAGGTTTATATTCTTAAGAACCTGACGGAAGAAGACCTGCTTGAACTGATCAATAGGGCGATTACGCAGGATCAGTATCTTTCCAAAAAGAAGATTCTTGTTAAGGAGCACGAAGCCCTGATGCGCCTTTCAGGGGGAGATGCAAGGCGTTTGCTGAATGTGCTGGAGCTGGTAGTCAATGCTAGTGGAAAAGACGAAGTAGAGATTACGAATGAGATTGTATTGGCTCATGTGCAGCAGAACATGGCGATGTATGATAAAGCAGGGGAGAATCATTATGATATTATATCCGCTTTTATCAAGTCCATACGAGGCAGCGATCCCAATGCAGCCGTTTACTGGTTAGCACGTATGATTGCCGGGGGAGAAGATCCTTCCTTTATTGCACGTCGTTTACTGATCCTTGCTTCCGAAGATATTGGCAATGCGAATCCGAATGCCTTGCTGTTGGCCAATACCTGTTTCCAGGCCGTGAATGTAATAGGATGGCCTGAATCGCGAATTATTCTATCGCAAACGGTTACCTACCTGGCTTCCTCTGCAAAGAGCAATGCCAGTTATATGGCCATTGGAATGGCACAAGAGCTGGTGAGCAGCACTGGCGATCTGCCTGTTCCCCTTCATATCCGGAATGCTCCTACCAAGCTGATGAAAAACATTGGTTATGGAAAAGATTATAAATATGCCCATTCGTACGAGAACAACTTTAAAGAGCAGGAGTATTTTCCGGCACCTTTAAGTGGTACCAAACTGTACGATCCGGGTGATAATGCAAGTGAGCAAAAACTGCGTGAAAAACTCCGATCCTTGTGGAAAAATAAGTATAAATATTAAAAAGATATTTTTACCTTGGATGCATGATCTTATCCTTTTTGCAGCACCAGTGGAAAGCATTCTGGCGGTCTAAAAATACAGGTAAAAGTATAGCAGTACGAGTTGTGATGGCTTTTCTACTGCTGTATCTATTTGCTAATGTATTAGTTGTCGCGTATTTTCTAGATGAAATTTTAGATGAGCTCTTCCCCTTAGAGCGCATAGTCGATGCCTTTAATGGCGTTATATTGTATTACTTTCTCTTTGATCTGCTGATGCGTTTCCAATTGCAGGAACTGCCTACCTTAAGTGTCAGGCCTTACCTTACCTTGCGGGTAACCCGTAATCAGATTGTGAACTATTTAAGTATTAGCTCACTTTGGACAGGATTCAATCTGGCTCCCGTTATGCTTACCCTTCCATTCCTATTTAAACAGGTTTTGCCTTATCATGGTGTAGGGATCTTTTGGGGCTATCTTCTGGCAATTATAGGCTTAACGTTATTTAATCATTTCTTTAGTCTTTGGTTTAAAAGGAAGGTGAACCTGAACAGCTGGTTTTTGTTAGCCTTTGTTGGAGTGGTGGCAGGTTTGGGATTGCTTGATTTTCACTGGCATGTGATCTCCATTTCCTATGTATCCAAATTGCTTTTTAATCATTTATATCAGCAGCCGGTATTGGCTATCATTCCTTTATTTATGGCGATAGTCATATTTTTTATTAACTATAAATTTCTGAAGAATAACCTGTATCTGGATGAACTGCGCTCAGATCATTCAGGAGAAAAAACAAGTACGGATATTTCGTTCTTCAATAGATTTGGCATTGCTGGAGAACTGGCCGCAACAGAACTTAAATTAATACTTCGAAATAAAAGACCTTCATCTTCCCTTAAAATCTGCGGCATCATGATGTTTTATGGTTTGTTGTTTTACACGAACCCGGTATATGCTGCCAGTTTTGGATGGAAGATCTTCGCCGCCATGTTCATGACCGGGATCTTTATCATCAATTATGGGCAGTTTATGTTTAGCTGGCAGGCCAGTCATTTTGATGGTATTATGGCGCATAAAATAAAGGCTTTGGATTTCTTCAAGTCTAAACTGATCCTGTTTTATACATTTTCTTCCATTACCTATATCCTCACTATACCCTATGTATACTTTGGCTGGAAGGTATTATTAGTGCAGTCCGTCATGGTTTTATGGAATCTAGGTGTAAATACTACGATTGTATTATACTTTGCTACCCGCAATTATAGGCGGATTGACTTAACAAAAGGCGCATCATTTAACTGGGAAGGGGTAGGTGCTTCGCAGTGGATCTTAAGTATTCCTTTATTTACACTTCCATTTGTTGTATACGCTCCATTTGGCCTTTTGGGGCAACCTATGGCCGGTATATTATGTATTGGATTTATTGGTTTGGCCGGTATGATAACCAGGAACTTCTGGCTCAACTTGCTGGTTAAAGAGTTTAGTGAAAAGCGTTACCTGATTGCAGAAGGTTTTAGAAACGAATAATCATGATGATCGAGATAAAAGATTTAAAAAAGACATATAACGGGATAACTGTAGTTGATATTCCTTCCCTGCAGATTAATAAGGGTGAATCGATTGGCCTTGTAGGAAATAATGGTGCTGGTAAAACTACTTTGTTCAGGATTATCCTTGACCTGATCCGTAAGGATAGCGGTGAAGTACTTTCCAAGGGGTTTAATGTTTCTGATACAGATACCTGGAAGGACTATACAGGCTCTTACCTGGATGAAGGGTTCCTGATTGAATACCTGACTCCGGAAGAGTATTTTTATTATATAGGCTCTTTGTATCAGGTCTCGCGTACTGATATAGATGTTAAACTGGAAACGTATACCGATTTCTTTAATGGGGAGATCCTCGGGAAGAAAAAGTATATCCGGGATCTTTCGAAAGGAAACCAGTGTAAGGTTGGTGTAGTTGCCTGCCTGATGCAGAATCCTGAAATCATTATGCTGGATGAGCCTTTTGCTAATATTGATCCAAGTACACAATTTCGACTAAAAAATATGCTGAAGCAGGTTGCATTTGAAGGCCAAATTACTTCAATTGTCTCCAGTCATGATTTAAACCATGTAACCGATGTGTGCAAGCGGATATTACTGATGGAAAAAGGACTGATCATAAAGGATATTCAGACGGATGTGAATACGCTGGAAGAATTGGAATCTTATTTTTCGGTCATGAAATAAGGAAATGAATTTCAAGTGGATCAATGAATAGTACATCTATTGTCACAAATTTTCTCTATAACTTATAATTTTCTCTATAAACGCATTCTTAAGAAAGATTATGCAAATGCGAAAGCACAAGCTTCTGAAGTACTGTCAGGTAAGATTAATCCAAGTGGAAAGCTACCGTATACCTACCCAAGGCATACAAACAGCTGACTAACTACTACCATAAATTTACCGAATCCATGGAATTTGATCCTGCTGCAGGGTATAACCGCCAATGGGAGTTCGGTTACGGTTTGAGTTATACCACATTTGCCTATTCTGATTTGAAGTCCAGTGCTACTACACTTGATGCAAATGGTGCCTTAACGGTAACGGTAAAATTAACCAATACAGGGAAATTGGCCGGTAAGGAAACGGCTCTTTTATACGCTAGTGATATGGTGGCCTCTATGACTTTAATGAAAGAAGAAGATAAAGCAGGGCTATGGAAATGCCCTTATCATAATAGCAGTTCCGTTTATTTGCTATTCATCTAATTTTAAAGCGCCATTTTAATGATTTGCAATGAGTGCCCATATATTATGAAATAGTACAGCAGGCAATAAACTGCCGGAACGTTCTTTAAGAACCGCGGCAATCAATCCAAGAAAGAAGCCTATTAGTATTCGGATGAGATTGATCTGAAGATGGAAGCCTTCGCGAAGCAGGAAACCCTGACTCAAACCATATAGAATAGAGCTGATTAAAATCCCATAACTCAGTGTAAAGCCAAAGACATTCTCTTTTGCAGTAAATACCCGGTTTAACAAAGCCAGGAGAATTCCCCGAAATAGTAATTCATCACATAAGCCGGCCAATGTTCCCTGGAAAATAAGCGTTTCCAGATCAAAGGTCTTTACCTGATGTTCAAATGTGATATAAAAAATGGAGCGTGCAAGAAGAATTAAAATGAGAGTAAATAGCACCGGCTTAACGGAACCTGGATTGAAATTTAACTTCCAGCCTATTTCGTTGTGTGTAATAAGCTTATTTCTGTAAACAAAAAAGACACCCAACAACAATCCACTTACTTTTCCAACCCAATTCCAGCTCTGTCCATTACCAACAACTACTCCTCCTAATCCGTTTGTAATGACTGACCATAATACAAACATGACTACAAAAATTCCGAGCAAACGGTATTCATCTTTATTAAACCTGCCTTTTCCAAAAAATAACAAGGGTAAAATAAGCGTGATTTGAAGTAAAGCATTTAATAGTTGGGAAGAAACAAACATACTTATCAGGTTAAATGAAAGCAAAGGTAAGACAAATGCATATGATGTGTTAGCACATTTAGCGTCATGAACTCTTCTGAAACGTTTATTTTGGCTTAAGAGTTGACCTAAAAACAAGTCAGTTTGCTTTTTATTTCAAAATAAATCAAAAACTTCTAATTTTGAAAACTATTTAAACCACTTAAACGATGCTTTACACAAGTGTGAAAAATTTTATCTCAAAAAAGCAATTTGGCATTATAATTGAATTTGTTATTTAAACACATATAAAATGAAAATGATGAACATTAAGTTAGCTACTTATACAGTAATGATTGCTTCAGCTTCTTTTTTAATATCCGGATGTAGTCAGTTGACGCAAACGCAAAAGGGAACTGCTATAGGTGCAGGAGCTGGTGGTACATTAGGTGCTATCATAGGTAAAAAAGCTGGAAATACAGCAGTAGGTGCAATTATAGGTGGTGCTATTGGTGGTACAGCAGGTGCATTTATCGGTAGAAAGATGGATCGTCAGGCAGCTGAGATCGAACAAAAAGTTCCTGGTGCAGAAGTTATAAAAACAGGTGAAGGTCTGATTGTAAAATTCAATGATGGAATTTTATTCGACTTTAATAAATCTGACTTAAAAAGTGCAGGTGTAACAAATGTGGCCAGTCTGGCTTCTACTATGCAAAACAATCCGGAGACAAATATTATGGTAATTGGTCATACCGATAACGTTGGATCAGATTCGTATAATAACAGCCTTTCGGAAAGACGTGCACAGTCTGTAAAATCTCTTGCCATTTCTAATGGAATCAGTGCTTCCCGGATTACTATTTCAGGAAAAGGTAAAGCAGAACCTATTGCTGATAATACTACAGAAACCGGACGTGCTCAAAACAGAAGAGTTGAAATCGTGATTGTTGCAAATGATCAATTGAAAAATGAAGCTCGTCAGAGTGCTCAATAATAATTTTTTTTGATATCAGATATTAATTACCTGATTTTAGTACAATTACTCCCTTTGCCATCTTGGTTGATGATAAAGGGAGTTTTTTTTTGCTGTGTATTATACTGTTTTTATATTATATTTTGAGAGTAACCCGGCTAGTCCGCTTGTAGAAAAACTGGCTCTTTTAATTGTATTCAGTTCCGGGTCAATTGAAAAATTAAAAGCAGTGACCAGGTTAGCAGATGTAAGATTAGTTTCATCGAATACTGCGCCCGACAAATCGGTCTGATCAAATAGGGCATTTGACAAGTTTGTCCGGTTAAAATTTACGTCCTTCAGGGTCGTTCTTATGAACTGTGTTTTAGACATCTTTTTTCCATAAAAGGAACTATAATCAGCCATGCAGGAATCAAAGGAGACGCCAAATAGAAAGTCCTGACATTCATTAAAATTAACTCCCAGAACTTTACAGCCTCTGAAGATTGCATTATTTAAAGTAGTGCCATGGAACTTCATCATCGATAGATTGCATCCATCGAAAGTGCAATCCAGAAACTTACTATGTGAAAATTCACTATTGGAAAAGTCGCAATTTTTAAATGTGCAGTTTTGGAATTCCCTTCCACTGATAACTTTGCCGGCATAGGTGATGCTTTCGAAAGTCTTGTCGTCATGTATGATCAGGTCCATCTAAAAAATTGATTTTTACAAAAATAGGATTATAAAGGACAGCTTCAAATAAACCTGAGCTACTTTAGTAATGTACAATCTTGTTATGGATATTTGTCATTAAGTTTACCAGTATTAAACTAAATCAATAGGGGTCTTATAGACCAAGAGCCATTTTCACATGGTCACTGTGGATCTGATAAAATTATTGGTCATATATTACGTTAATAAATAAATTTTTTTTCATGTATAAATCTTTCATATTGACTAAACCAGGTGCTCTTTTGATTTCATTGTTTCTGCTTTTTACATCTGGCTACGCTCAAACGTATAAATCAGGTGTGGTTGTAATGACTGCTTCGCCAGCAGGACTAGCTGCTGCTATACAATCTGCTCATTCCGGTGTAAAGACTATTTTGCTTGATGACGGTCCCATAAACACGGTGAACATTCCACAGGAAGAGCGAGATCATGCTTCAGGGGTCCTTCAGGATTTCTTGAATACGGTTGAAAAGTTACAAAAATATCCTCTGAAAGGGACACAGCCTATATCAGCAGGTTATGCAGGATCAATTTTTAAGAGCTGGACAGATACTATAAAAAACTTAACGATTTTAAGAAATTCGCCAGTTATAAGTTTGAAAAAATCAGGTAAAGGTTGGGAAATCATCCTTGCTAAAAGCGTGATTAAAACCGATCTGCTGGTGGATGCAAGTAGCGACAGACGGGTTGTACGTCTGGCAGCATTAAAGGATACACCTTCAAAATTGGCTGATTCTGTATCCTATGCTAATCAGGTGTACCGTACAGGAATAGTTGCATTAAGTCAGCGCCAAGTTTTTCCATCTACGCTTCCATTAAAATCGTTCTTGTCCTCTTCTAAAAATGTGGTTTTCGCTGGTCCGGATCCAGGTAAGTTAACTTTTGCTAGTGGACAAGCGGCAGGTTCAATTGCTTCTTATGCTGCTTTCTTTGATACAAATACAGAACATTTGAATATTCGTCTGATCCAGAATGAATTGTTGACTTATCGTTTACGACTAATTTCTTTTGATGATGTTGCTGCATCGGATTCAAGTAGTCTGGCTTTTCAGCAATTAGCACTTACCGGAATAATTAAAGGAAAAGTTAAAAATGGAAAATTTTTACTGGTGCCTGATTCAACGGTATCATCCGAAGAGATTCGTCTGCCTGTTAAACAATACTATTCGAGGAGTCAGATCTGGTTTCTGGATAATAAGGCAGATAAACTTTCCCTTGACCAGGTGTTGAGCTTGATAAAATTTTCGGCTCAACGTGGAGCTGAGTTAAACAAAGAAGTAGAGAAGGGCTGGAAGGCGTCTTTAAAACTTCCCGGAAAGTTTGATTTAGAACGGCCTGTTACACGGAGGGAGTTTTGCGTGCTATTTAATGCTTATTTGAAACCGTTTGATGTAACAGTAAATCCAGAAGGGATAATTAAACGTTAAGAGGTCAACATTTAGAGATGTGCGTTGTTTAAACATTATCTAGAAAATGGTTATGAAAATGATACTTGTTATTCTATTGTCGGTTATTCAAATTTCATCTGAAAAGCGCGTATTGGAGATCTATGCCAAAGACAAGACGGATAAATACTACAAGGAGCAAATCAGGCTGCTGGCTGCAGACCCGAAAGGAATGAAGGAAAGAGATCTGATCGTAAAGGAACACTTTGGGGGCGAATACTTCAAAATAACGCTTACAGGAAAAGATGGAGGGGAAAAGTATGCTTCAAAATCAATATTGACCCTGGAAAAGCTCTATAACTTGATAGATGCAATGCCTATGCGGAGATATGAAAAGTCGAAAGAGTAGTTATTTCTTGTCGTGTTAAAGCCCTTTCCAATCTTTGTACCCCTCCCTAAAAGTGAATTCAGTACTATTGTCTAATACTACAGAGGGGAATAAATGCTGAAGAGATTCACCATATTGTAATTCTGTTTTTTTAGGAGCCCAAGGTTTTGTAATGCCTGCAGGTGTCATAAACCATCATCGGAATATCCTTTTCACAGGGCTATTTATAAAAACAGACCTGATCTTAAGGCCATCATTCATGCGCATCCACCAGCACTTGTTGCCTTTAGTATCGCACGTACAATGCCTAATGCGAATGTCATTTCGCAGGCTAAACATGTTTGCGGACCAGTTGGTTATGCAGAATATGAGTTGCCAGGAAGTGAAGCATTAGGTGCAAAAATTGCAAGTGAGTTTAATCTTGGATATAATGCAGTGATCATGGAGAACCATGGTACTGTAGTGGGTGGATCAGACCTGGTTGATACTTTTAACCGATTTGAAACATTTGAATTCTCTGCAAGAATCATCCTTTATGGAAATGCAATTGGTACCGTTGATTACTTAAGTGATGACGAAATTGATGCATTTGAAAGTCAGATTCCTGTGCAATTGCCGGAAATGAAAAAAACTATTCATTCTTCTGAAGAACGTGAAAAACGTACTGAGATTTGCAATATCGTTCATCGTGCCTGTACTCAAGGCTTAATGATCAGTTCTTATGGAACTATATCTGCC
The DNA here is from genome assembly GCF_000403135.1 of Arcticibacter svalbardensis MN12-7. Lineage (GTDB taxonomy): Bacteria > Bacteroidota > Bacteroidia > Sphingobacteriales > Sphingobacteriaceae > Arcticibacter > Arcticibacter svalbardensis. The sequence goes on along the minus strand of NZ_AQPN01000105.1, from coordinate 40,666 downwards.
CGTTACGATGGAGATAATTTCTTAATTACTCCTACTAATGTTCCACGTTGGGACCTTAAGCCTGAAGATGTTGTTCAAATTAAGAATGGTGAACGTGAAGCTGGAAAAACTCCAAGTCGCTCTACTTACCTTCATCAGGCAATTTATAAACAACATCCTGAAATTAATTCGATCATCCTTACACAGTCTCCGTACCTGATGGCTTTTGCTGTTACTGGTGCATCTTTCAATGTGAGAACTATTCCTGAGAGCTGGATTTTTCTTCAAGACGTTCATACGCTTGATTTTGGTGTTCAATTTAACGGTAGAACTGAGATTGCAGATATTATTTCGAAGAGTAATCCTGCGGTGATGATCAAGAATGATTGTGTGATTATTACAGGAAATCAATTGTTGCAAACTTTCGATTATTTGGAAGTGGCTGAGTTTAGTGCCAAATCTTTAGTGATGTGTGCTACTCTTGGAGCAATGGTTCCAATTAATAATGATCAGGTTGAAGAACTCCGTAAAAAATTCATCGGATAAGATAATACGTTGTTTTATTTTCAAATAGTAGATCCCGCTTTTAAGAAAAGGCGGGATTTCTTTTTTTAAATTCATATTTTGGTCTTATGATTAATCCTAACACTATTTTCTCCTACGAGTTTGATCCTCAATATAGTAAGCCTGTATCTTACTTCTCTATGGAATTTGCTGTTGATCAGGCGTTAAAAATTTATAGCGGCGGTCTTGGATTCCTTGCTGGTTCGCACTTAAGAAGTGCTTATGAGCTGAAGCAAAATCTGATTGGAATAGGAATACTTTGGAAATACGGGTATTACGATCAGGAACGTGATGGTAATGCCAGGATGAAACCTTCTTTTATTGAAAAGTCATATTCTTTTCTGAAAGATACTGGTATTATTTTTACAGTAATGGTGCATAATTCGCCGGTACATGTAAAAGCATGGTTGCTGGAACCTGAGACTTTTGGTTCGGCTCCACTTTTCCTGCTCAGTACCGATCTTCCTGAAAATGATGATATGTCCAAGAGTATTACGAATCGTTTATATGATGCAAATGAAGCTACCCGAATTGCTCAATCTATTTTATTGGGAACCGGTGGTGCATTGTTACTTGAAATAATTGGTCGCGAGAATACGATGTATCACATGAATGAGGGTCATTCGCTTTCATTGAATTTTCATTTATACTCCAAGCTTAAGAATTTGGATGAGGTGAAGAAACGAGTTGTGTTTACTACGCATACTCCTGAAACTGCAGGAAATGAGTCGCATAGTTATGCTATACTGAATGACATGTCTTTCTTTTGTGGTCTTCAGATCCATGAGGTGTATTCCTTGCTAGGTTTAAGTGGTGATCAGTTAAATTATACGTTAGCGGCTTTGAAGTTCGCAGGTAAGGCGAATGCAGTTTCGAAATTACATGGAGAAGTTTCGCGTGATATGTGGAAAGGTTATGAAGGGATCTGTCATATTACATCAATCACGAATGCGCAAAATAAGAAATATTGGAAAGATGATGTTTTGGAAGATGCGTTTGTAGCACATGATGATGACCTGATCATCAATCGTAAAAAAGAGTTAAAAAGGGAGCTTTTTAAATTGGTTGCTGACCGGACAGGGAAACTGTTTGATGAAAATATACTGACTATCGTTTGGGCTCGTCGTTTTGCGGGTTATAAACGTGCTGATATGTTGATGTATGATTGGGATAGGTTTATTCGATTAGTGAGCAATACAGAGACTCCTGTGCAGGTTATTTGGGCAGGAAAGCCTTATCCTGAAGATTATGGAGCGATTTCTCTTTTTAACAGCATTATTGACCGTGTAAAAGCCCTTCCTAATTGTACGGTATTAACCGGGTACGAACTTCAACTTTCTGCTTTACTAAAAAAAGGTTCTGACATCTGGTTAAATAATCCAAGGATGTACAGGGAGGCTTCGGGTACAAGTGGTATGACTGCTGCCATGAATGGAAGTATCAATTTATCCATTCCAGATGGATGGATTCCTGAATTTGCAGTAGATAAAGTGAATAGTTTTATAGTTGAACCTGCTGCTGATCAATTGTCTACTGAAGAAAAAGACAGAATAGAAGCAAACCGCTTACTCGAATATTTAGAGCAACACATTATTGCAATGTATTATAAGGATCCGATAAATTGGGTTAAGATAATCAGGAACGGAGCTCTTGATGTGAGTCCGGCTTTTGAGTCAGGAAGAATGGTGGCTGAATATTATGATATTATGTACAACAGGTTGTAATATTAACTGCGTTTCCTTAAGCGCATTCCCTTTGATGATTCCTTACGGGTGATCAGCAGGGGAATGCCTACTCCGCCAGCTATACTCATCAGAATAAATACTACTTTCAGGCCGTTGTTGACGGTCTCTGACATGATCTGGGTGTACGTGTCGTGATCTATATTTCCTGAAAGATTGACCAGGCCAATCATCATCTTATAGGCAAACTTGCCAGGTATCATGGGGATACAAGCTGGAATAGCTAGTACAGGAGGTGGGCAATGTGTTTTATGCGCAAAATAGATGCTTAAAAAGCCAATTAATGTAGCCCCGCAAAGAGTTGAAATAATTACATTAGTTTCATCAAAATGCATCAAAATTGCTTTAAGGAACCCACCCATTGCCCCCATAAATGCGATATAGATAAGGGTTTTAGGCGGCACATTAAACAATACTGCAAATCCTGCAGCTCCCAGTCCGAACCAAATACACTTTTCTGTAAGTAAGAGAAATTCCATACTATTAAAATCTATAAATTAACATGGAAGTTAAGAGACCCATGCCAATAGCAAATGAAATTATAAAACCATTTAGACCCCTGACAATAGCATTGTTTAAATTTCCATCTATCATATCTGAAAAAGAATTTATGAGGGGTACTCCGGGAATGAGGAATAATACTGAAGTAGCTAAAGCCTGTTCATGAATGAAGCCCATTCCATATTTAAGCCCTCCACCGGCAATAAGTGATGCTGTAAATGCCCCGCAAAAAATACAGATATAGGGATTGAATTTCATTTTATGAACTTCCTGACGTATAAATAGACCACATACCGTGGCTGTAAATACGGTGACCATGTCTAGAGCATCACCATCAGACAAGCGGCAAAAAGATACACCTGCCAGCCCAACAAAAAGTAAGGTGAACCATCTTGGGTAATGTTTTAATGCAGCTAAACGGCTTAATTGAACGTTGATTTGATTTACGGATAACCCTTCTTCAACTACTTGCCAACTTAGCCTACTGATTCCTGAGAGCAGTTTGAAGTTTACGCCATGTGGGGCTGAACGTTTTAAATTATTAAAGAAATAATCGTTTTTTTTGTCACTTATGGTGAGCATAATAGTGCGGTGACTGATTAGTAAATCAGAACTGTAACCAAAAGAGTCCGATATGCGGCTTATGGTGTTTCTGGTTCGACCAGTACTAGCTCCGGAACTTAATAACATGGCTCCAACGTTTAGAAGGACATTTCCAAGGTCTTTGATTTCCTTGTTTTTGGGAGAAGGTGCTATCATTTGACAGTTTTATGACTAATTTGCAAAATTAGGACTCTTTTTTGATTGATTGTTGATGCAGGTCATATTTTTATGAGAAAAAAATATAAAGTTTTGTATTTTAAGTATTATGCAACAAAATAAGATAGAACTGATGGCGCCTGCAGGCTCCTATGAGTCCCTGATGGCTGCTATTCAGGCTGGAGCAGATTCTGTATATTTTGGGATTGAGCAACTCAATATGCGTGCAAGGTCAAGTAATAACTTCACGCTGGAAGACCTTGCCAAAATAGCCTCTATTTGCAATGAGAATCATATAAAGAGTTATTTAACGCTGAATACCATACTTTATGACCACGACATCAACCTGATGAAAAGGATTGTTGATGCAGCTAAAGATAATGGGATTTCTGCTGTTATCGCAGCGGATCATGCCGTTTTAAATTATGCAAAGAAGATTGGGTTTCCGGTGCATATTTCTACTCAAGCCAATGTTTCCAATATAGATACTATTGAGTTTTATTCCGCCTATGCGGATGTAGTGGTTTTAGCACGTGAACTGAGCTTAATGCAGGTGGCTGACATTACACGTGATATCAAGCGCCAGCAAATTAAAGGTCCATCAGGTAATCTGGTTCGGATAGAGCTTTTTGCTCATGGTGCCTTGTGTATGGCGGTGTCCGGTAAATGTTATCTGAGTCTTCATTCTGATTATGCTTCCGCTAACCGTGGAGCATGTATTCAAAATTGCCGAAAAAGTTATATTGTAACGGAGAAGGAGAATGGGACTGAATTTGAGGTTGATAATGAATATATTATGTCTGCTAAGGATTTGTGTACCATTGAGTTTATGGACAAGATCCTGGATGCAGAGGTAACGATTCTTAAGATTGAAGGAAGGGGACGGAGTGCTGATTATGTGCATACGGTCGTTTCCTGTTACCGTGAGGCAATCGATTCTTATGCTAATGGAACCTATGGCCCTGAACTATTTGAAGATTGGAAGACCAGGCTATCCACTGTTTTTAACCGGGGCTTTTGGGATGGCTATTATTTAGGCCGTAAGATGGGTGAGTGGAGCAATGAGTATGGATCGAAGGCAACACGAAAAAAGGTATATATCGGCAGGGGGATAAAATACTTTGATAAAATAGGAGCAGCGGAGTTTATGATGGATTCTCACTCGCTTACCAAAGGAACGGAGATCATGATTACAGGACCTACAACGGGGATTATCCGGACAACTGTAGTTGAGATGCGGGTTGATGATAAGATGCAGGAGACAGTCAGAAAAGGCGATGCATTCTCTATCCTGCTTGCAGAGAAGATACGTCCATCCGATAAATTGTATAAGCTGGAAGATAGCTAATGGTAAGGATCTCTCAGCAACGAGTGAAGTGTATTGGCTGTAATGCGTGTGTGGAGGCTGCCCCTTATCGTTGGCGCATGTCCAGAAAAGATGGGAAATGCACTTTGATCCAGGCCGTTGAAAAAAGAGGGATGTTTAATATCCTGGTAACTGATGACGAATATGAAGCGAATGTCGATGCAGCAATGCATTGTCCAGTAAACTGTATAAAAATAGAACAAATATGATAAAACCTGAACCTCCTTTAGTAATGACAAAGCCGGATAAGCTGATTGTAGATTTTATTACGAATCAAACTGTTGTAACTATTGCAACAAGTGTAGATGATGACCCTTATTGTGCAACATGTTTTTTTGCTTATAATGAAGAACATACCACTTTAGTTTTTAAATCATCGGAAGATACGGAGCATATTAAACAAGGATTAATAAATAGCAGTGTAGCAGGTTCTGTTTTGCCGGACAAGTTATTGACAGGAAAGGTAAAAGGGCTGCAATTTAAGGGCATCTTGGGATCGGCCTCAACATCAGTTTTAATTGATTTAAAGAAAACGTATTATAAAAAATATCCGTTTGCATTAGCTATGGGTGGAGAAGTGTGGATCATTGATCTGACATGGATCAAGTATACCGACAATACGCTTGGTTTCGGAAAGAAAATTGAGTGGGAGAAGGCTTAAATTGATAGCATAAATAACAAAAAGCGACCAGATTTGATCCTGATCGCTTTTTTTTATTGTGGTTAGCGGAACTCGTTGTTTCGCTATTGCTACTACATGCTTTGCTAAGCTATATTAAACTAATAACCTAACAGGCTCTTCAATTAACAATTTTAGCGTTTGTAAGAATGCAGCGCCCTGAGCACCATCAACAACACGATGGTCACAGCTTAAGGTTACTTTCATTACGTTTCCTGGAACAACAGCACCGTTTTTAACAACAGGAATCTGTTGAATACCACCAATTGCAAGGATACAAGCATCAGGCGTATTAATGATGGCCGTAAACTCATCTACACCAAACATTCCCAGGTTAGAGATCGTGAAGGTAGAACCTTCCCAATCAGATGGCTGAAGTTTTTTAGCCTTCGCTTTCTGAGCAAAATCTTTTACCTCAGCAGAGATGTGAGATAATGATTTTCCATCAGCAAAACGAATTACAGGAACTAACAGACCTTCGTCAACAGCAACGGCAACACCAATATTAATATGTTCATTGTAGCGAATCTTGTCACCTCTCCATGAAGAGTTCAGGTTAGGATGTTGTTTTAAAGCTGCAGCAACTGCTTTAAGTACGATATCATTGAAAGAAATCTTTACAGGAGAGAATTCATTCATTTTACCGCGGGCAGTAATTGCGCTGTCCATATCGATAGACATGGTCACATAAAAATGCGGAGCAGTGAAGAGACTATCAGACAATCTCTTGCCAATAGTTTTTCTCATCTGAGTAACTGGTTTCTCTGTAAATTTTTCTTCACCAACAAATACGGGGATTACTGGAGCAGGAGCAGCAGGTTTACCTTCTTTGGCAGGAGCAGGGGCAGCTGGCGCCGGAGCATCAGGAGCTTTTGCAGCAGGAGTATAACTTTCAATATCTTTCTTTACGATACGACCACCTTCAGCACTTCCTTTCACCTGGCTCAGGTCAATTCCCTTATCCTTAGCGATTTTCTTTGCTAAAGGAGAGGCTTTCACTCTGGCGTTGGCATCAGATGAACCTGCAGGAGCAGTTTCTTCTTTAGGAGCTTCAGTTTTTTCAGCTTCGGTAGTTCCTGCAGCAGGAGCAGCCTTAGGTTTGCCACCTCTTAATAAAGCCTGTACATCAGTACCTTCTTTACCAACGATAGCGATGATATCATTCACCTTAGCAGCCTGACCTTTTTCAACGCCAATGTATAACAAAATACCTTCTGCATAAGCGGTAACTTCCATTGTCGCTTTGTCTGTTTCGACATCAGCTAAATTGTCGTCACTTTTAACAACATCACCAACTTTTTTATTCCATTGAGCGATTACTCCCTCTGTCATCGTATCGCTCAATAAAGGCATACGAATAATGGTAGCACCTACAGATTCAGGATCAACAGCTTCGCCTTCAGTTTGATCTGCATCATTGTCTGGAGTCACTGTTTCAGGTTTATCATTCGTTTCAGCAGTTGAGTCAGCTTGTTTTACGTCTTCTTTAGCAGCTTCAGGTTTGCTTTCACCAGCACCTGCGGCTTCTAAAGCAGCTTTATAATCTTCACCTTCTGCACCTAATACTGCAATAACAGCATCAATAGGAACGGTTGAACCTTCTTCAGCACCAATATATAATAAGGTGCCTTCCTGATAAGATTCAAAATCCATTGTTGCTTTGTCAGTTTCTACTTCAGCAATCAGGTCACCTGTGCTTACTTTATCACCAACTTTTTTATGCCATTTAGCGATCACTCCATCAGTCATGGTGTCGCTCATTTTGGGCATTTTAACTACTTCAGCCATTTTTAGTATACGGTTTTATTGTCTGACAATTACTAGCTTTTTATAAATGGATAATTCTCCTGAATATATACGTCAGTATAGGCTTCAGAAGGATCAGGCCATGGAGAGTCTTCAGCAAATTTCACTGATTCATCTACAATTGCTTTAACCTTTTTATCGATTTCTTCAAACCAGGCATCATCAGCATAACTATTTTCGACGATAGCTAGTTTAACAACACCAATAGGGTCTTTAGATTTATAACGCTCAAGCTCTTCTTTCGTTCTGTATTTCGCGGGGTCAGACATAGAGTGACCTTTGAAACGGTATGTACGTGCTTCAAGGAAAGTTGGGCCTTCACCGTTACGGGCACGTTGAACTGCTTCATCCATGGCATTGTGCATAGCTACAGGGTCCATACCGTCAACAGGAGCGCAAGGCATATCAAAGCCAAGACCTATTTTATAGATATCTTCCATGTTTGTTGTACGTGCTACTGAAGTACCCATTGCATAACCATTGTTTTCGCAAACAAAGATTACAGGAAGGTTCCAGATCATAGCCATGTTGAAAGTTTCGTTTAATGATCCTTGTCTGACAGCACCATCTCCCATGTAACAAACACAAACGCTGTCGGTACCATTATACATTTCGGCAAAAGCAATACCTGCTCCAAGTGGGATTTGACCACCAACAATTCCGTGTCCGCCAAAGAACTTATGCTCTTTGCTGAATATATGCATTGATCCACCTTTACCTCTGGAGGTTCCGGTAGCCTTTCCATACATTTCGGCCATTACTGCATTTGGAGATACGCCCTTTGCGATTGCATGTGCGTGATCACGGTAAGCCGTAATCATGGAATCTTCAGGTTTTAAAACCGACATGGTACCGGCTACTACAGCTTCCTGTCCGATATATAAATGACAAAAACCTCTGATTTTTTGCTGTCCGTACAGTTGTCCGGTTTTCTCTTCAAACTTGCGCATCAGCAACATCGATTCGTACCAATACAGATAGGTGTCTTTAGTAATTTCTACTGAACTCATTTGTTATAATGTGTTTTTTTTTGGAAAGCAAATCTAATTATAGTTTCCTGAAAAAAGAAAATGTAAGGGCGAAATACGTGTTTGACCTTAAATTTTATGGTAATAATTCCGTGATAGGGGAAAGTACCGCATATAATGATTTTAAAAAGACAATTCTAAGCATCGGCAGGCTCGTATTCGGTACTGCTTTTTAAGACAATGCGAATTGTTGTTGCAATTCCTGGCTCAGAGTCTTTCACATAGATCTGACCTCTGTGATAGTTTTCTACTATTCTTTTAGTCAAAGAAAGTCCTAATCCCCATCCTCTTTTTCGGGTAGTATAACCGGGTTGAAAGATCGTTTCAAACTTTAATCTTGGAATTCCTTTACCACTGTCAATGATATCAATAAAAACCTGTTCTTTGACCAGGTTTTCGATCACCTGGATCTCGATGGTTCCATCACCTTCAATTGCGTTTACCGAATTTTTCATCAGGTTTTCTATGACCCATTCAAACAGGGGGATATTCATGAGTGCTTCTACTTCCTGATCGCCGCTCACCTTAAACTTGATTTTTTTGCTTGTGCGCACTTTGAAATAATCTACATAAGTGCTGATGACGGTGAATACAGGGTGGCTATGCAGATTGGGAGTGGACCCAATTTTAGAAAACCGGTCGGCAACCATTTCTAAACGCTGGACATCATTCTCCATTTCCAGGATCAATGGATCTTCATCTGCATTAAATTTAGATTTGAGCAGTTCTATCCATGCCATCAGGGAAGATATCGGTGTGCCGAGCTGATGGGCGGTTTCCTTAGCAAGACCAACCCATACCAGGTTCTGTTCTGATCTTCGCGAAGAGCTGAATACCGTATAAGCGACCATCAGAAAGATAGCAATAACCATGAGCTGAATGTAAGGGAAGACCCTAAGCTGCGAGAGTAGTTGTGAATCTTTGTAGTAGACAAACCACTTTTGACCGTCTTCTTTAATAATTACAATGGGGATATGTTGCGATTTCATCTCTGCAAGCTGCGTTTTGAAATAGCGGGGATCATGAATTTTTCTGGTAAAAATAGCCGATTCATTTCCACTTTCCTCCACCTGGAAATTTGTCTTTGTACTATCCAGACTTCGCCAGTAAATAATGCTGTCTTGTTCGTTGGTGACAATTGTAGGCATGGATAGACTATCGCGAATGGAGAATATAACGGTTAGGTATTCATCGTTAATATCTTCGATCTCGATGATCTTTTTGAAACTCATGGCCCATACTTCTGCACGGGTACGTTCAGATACAGCAATATTTTTCACCAGGTAATTGGTATACCAGAGGGAGGCTGATGCGATGACAAATGCAAATGCAAGCAGCAGGAATTTCCAGCGTCTTTTCTGTTCGTACGGATTCATGAATATTATTTTACGGCAATTCCCATATTATAGAACATAAAAGCCCATTTATCGGCTTGTTCTGCTATAATCTGAGCGGTTGACTTTCCGGCACCATGTCCGGCTTTTGTTTCAATACGAATAAGTACCGGGTTATTTCCTTTGTGGAATTCCTGTAACCGGGCAGCAAATTTAAAAGAATGGGCTGGAACCACACGATCGTCATGATCAGCAGTTGTAATCAAAGTAGCAGGGTAGGCTGTGCCTTGTTTTAAGGCATGGTATGGAGAATAGTGGATCAGATAATCAAACATCTCTTTAGAGTCTTCTGCTGTTCCGTAATCATATCCCCATCCGGCTCCTGCGGTGAACTTGTTATAGCGCAACATATCGAGCACGCCAACAGCAGGGAAAGCAACCTTGAATAATTCGGGCCTTTGTGTCATGGCAGCACCTACCAGCAATCCTCCATTGGATCCACCAGAGATAGCAAGTTTTGCTGTTGATGTGTATTTGTTGTCAATCAGGTATTGAGCGGCAGCAATAAAATCGTCGAAAACATTTTGCTTCTGCAGTTTTGTTCCTGCAATATGCCATTTTTCGCCATATTCACCTCCTCCACGCAGGTTGGCTACTGCATAAATTCCACCTTGTTCCAGCAGAATAATATTTGAGGTGCTAAATGCTGGGGTTAAACTAATGTTGAAGCCACCATAGCCGTATAACATAGTTGGATTGGTGCCATCCAGTTTAATTCCTTTTTTGTAGGTGATGATCATGGGTACCTTAGTTCCATCCTTTGAAGTATAGAATACCTGTTTGGATTCATACAGGGAAGGATCAAACTGAACGCCGGGTTTCTTGTATAAATCTAATTTTCCGGAGTTCATGGTGTATTTAAATATGGTAGGAGGATACACATAGGAAGTAAAGGTGAAATATAATTCCTTTTCCTCTTTTTTGCTTCCGAAACCAGAGGCGGTACCTACTCCGGGAAGGTCAATGCTCCGCTCTAATTTGCCGTTCATGTCATATTGCATGACCAGTGAGGTTGCGTCTTTGAGGTAGTGCGCAAATAGTTTACCGCCTCCTGTACCCACACTTAATACTTGTTGTGTTTCGGGAATTACATCCTTCCAGTTTTCGACAGCAGGACTACTGAAATCTACTTTAACAACACGATTATTAGGTGCATTCAGGTTGGTTTCGATAAAAAGGGTGTTGCCTTCGTTGTCGAGTACCTGATGTTCATTAGTCATATTAGCCACAATATTGATGATTTTGCCTGCCGGATCCTTAAGATCCTGGAGGTATAATTCATTTCCAGAAGTGGAATTTGCAGCTGTAATGATCAGGAATCGTTGGTCTTCAGTAAGACCAGCACCGATATAACGCCTAGGGGTTGCTGTGCCACCAAAAATAAGTTTATCTTCAGCTTGTGGCGTACCCAGTGTATGGTAATATAATTTATGGTATTGGGTCATTGCGGAAAGCTCACTTGTGCCCTTTGCCTTTTCGTAACTGCTGTAGTAGAATCCTTCATTCCCTTTCCAAGCTATTCCTGAGAATTTGATGTCGATCAAGGTATCACCAACAACACTTTTATCAGCAGTTTTTAAAACGATGACTTTGCGCCAGTCTGATCCACCTTCGGAGATCTGATAGGCGGTCAGACTGCCATCTTTAGTGAAATCCATGCCAGCAAGTGAGGTTGTGCCATCTGTGGAGAATTTATTGGGATCTAGAAATATCTCCGGCTCTTGTCCTTCTTTTTGACGGTAAATAACAGACTGGTTTTGAAGTCCGTCGTTTTTAGAGTAATAAATATAATCCCCTTCCTTAGTTGGTGCGCTTATGCGTTCATAATTCCAAAGCTTTTCAAGACGAGTTTTAATCAGATTGCGGAAGCTTATTTTAGAAAGATAGTCCTGAGTGACTTTATTTTCTTCTTTAACCCATTCTTTAGTTGCTTCTGACCGGTCATTTTCAAGCCAGCGATAAGGATCACTTACAGGGGTGTTGAAATAGGTGTCGGTCGTATTGTCTTTTTCGGTATTTGGATAACTGAGCATTTTTTTACTGTTCGTTTGTGCATATCCAGAATATGAAATTCCAGAAGCAAGGATTAAAATAAAAAGCTTATTCATTAAATCTATTCTATTATGCTTTAATTAAACTCTTAATTGATATGGTATAACGTCAAACTTAGATAAAATGATTTATAAGCCTTATACAGAAATGGCATATAAGTGATTTTTATCGATCTTTATCGCATGTCTTTACGCACAAAAATATACTTCGCATCAGATTTTCATCTTGGTACTGCAGATTATGGAGAAAGCCGGAAAAGAGAGGACCGGATTGTAAGATGGCTTGACTCTATAAAAAATGATGCAAAGGAACTTTACCTGGTAGGAGATGTGTTTGATTTTTGGTTTGAGTATAAATATGTTGTGCCGAAGGGGCATGTTCGTTTTTTAGGTAAGCTGGCGGAGCTTTCAGATCTTGGTGTGCAAATCACGATGTTTAAAGGGAATCATGATATGTGGATGTTTGGCTATCTGACTCAGGAAATGAATGTGAAGATTGTATCGGATGAGCTGGTTATTGAGCGAGATGAAAAGAAGTTTTATATTCATCATGGTGATGGGCTTGGTCCGGGCGACAATAAATACAAGTTTCTTAAAAAGTTTTTCAGGAGTGGTCTCTGTCAGTGGCTGTTTGGCTGGCTTCATCCTAATTTAGGAATTGGAATTGCGGGTGCCTGGTCAGGACATAGTCGCATTGCCGGCGCTAAACTGGAAACGTTTCAAACCGAACAACATGAATGGCTGGTTATTTACAGTAAGGAAAAATTAAAGGAGGAGCACTTCGATTATTTTATTTTTGGACATCGTCATCTTCCGTTGGATATTGAGTTGAGTCATTCCAGTAGGTATATCAACCTCGGGGAATGGATGAATTATAATAGTTATGCGGTGTTTGATGAGGAGGGATTGGCACTTAGATACTTTGAAAAGTAAAGGTATTCATCAGGCAGGTTATTTATTTAGCTAAAAAGCATTATTTTTGGATTCTTAAACTAGGGATAATATTTATTTACCTGATGTTTATTGAATATTACTGTGTTTGGTGCTGTGAATTATCAAACGCAAGTTTTTAAATCAGAACATGTTAGACAAATTAGAAGCCATAAAACTTCGTTGGGAAGAAGTAGAAAGAGAATTGAGCGACCCTGCTACCATGAACGACATGAAGCGATACGCTCAGTTGAACAAGGAATATAAGGATCTTGGGAAGATTGTTGACGAGTATAAAATCTATAAAAATGTAGTATCAAATATTGATGCGAACAAGGAGATCTTGTCTACTGAGAAGGATGATGAGATGCGTGAAATGGCGAAGATGGAAATGGATGAGCTTTTGGAAAAGAAAGATGAGATGGAAAGCCAGATTCGTTTGATGCTTATTCCGAAAGATCCTGAGGATGCTAAGAATGCGGTAATTGAAATACGAGGAGGAACAGGAGGGGATGAGGCAGCTCTGTTCGCTGGCGACTTATATAGAATGTATACCCGGTTCTTTGAAAAGAAAGGCTGGAAGGTGGAAACCATGGATGTTACTGAAGGTACAGCAGGTGGATATAAGGAAGTAATTTTAAAGGTTACGGGGGAAGAGGTATACGGTCAGCTTAAATATGAATCAGGCGTACATCGTGTTCAGCGTGTTCCTGATACTGAAACTCAGGGACGTGTGCATACTTCAGCTGCGTCTGTAGCGGTGCTTGCGGAAGTAGAAGAGGTAGATTTCTATTTGAATCCTGCGGATGTAGATATGCAGACGTCACGTTCAGGTGGTGCTGGTGGGCAGAATGTGAATAAGGTAGAAACGAAGGTTCAGTTGACACATAGGCCATCAGGAATGGTAGTGGTATGTCAGGTTGAACGTTCACAGTTTGGTAACAGGGCGCTGGCGATGGAAATGCTAAGAAGTCGCTTATATGACATTGAAGTGCAAAAGCAGACTGGAGATATTGCTGCAAAGCGTAAGACGATGGTTTCTACTGGAGATCGTTCCGCTAAGATCAGAACGTATAATTATCCTCAGGGTAGGGTTACAGAACACCGGATAGGGTTAACCATGTACAATCTTCCGGCTATAATGGATGGGGATATTCAGGAAATTATTGATGCGTTACAGTTTGCTGAGAACGCGGAGAAGATGAAGGAAGGGTCGGTTGCTTCTTAAATTAGAGGCAATTTGAAATTTATATGCCTGTGTTTCAATAGCCTCTCAAGTATTTCTAAATATATGTTGGTAATACGAATAATGAAGCTATATTTGCAAACCCAAAAGGGAATAACGGTTCGGTAGTTCAGCTGGTTAGAATACATGCCTGTCACGCATGGGGTCGCGGGTTCGAGTCCCGTCCGGACCGCTCGAAAGAGTTAAATCAGATTAAAGGAGGTTTTTATACCTCCTTTTTTTATGCCCTAAGGCGTTTTTTCATAAAACGAGATATAGGGAAATTTTATAAAATAAGCGAAAAAGAACCCCATATCAAGCATACACCAGCCATTATTTTTGAATGTTAAAATTATATCGTTGAATTAGTCTTTTGAGCTTTTCAGCAAACCCTATTTAGATTCTACCTATTTCCAGAATCCTGATAGTTTGGAACGTACTGTTCATATGGAGGAAATGAAAGCAATGAATATAGAAATGGCTAGACGTTCCGCAGAAGAAAAGCGAGGAAACATCTGAAAAGTTTACAACAGTAAACGATCGATTTTTTAACATTTATTATTCAAGGCTCAGCAGCATAAGTGGGATACAACTTTTGTTAAATGATTACGAAAGTTAATAAATATGTCACATTTTTACATAAATTTGTGACATGAAATCTGTGCAACAGGAAATATCAGGTCAAATAAGTGCCTTTCAGCCAGGTACTATCGTGTTTCCAACGGAGTTTCGGGGTGTTGGTACAGACGATGCAGTGAGGCAAGCTTTATCGAGATTAGCTAAAGAAGATAAGATCGAAAGGTTAGCCCATGGCATTTATTTCCTTCCTAAAATACATCCTACCTTTGGCAAGCTGTACCCTTCTATGGAAGAAGTAGCTGAAGCAGTAGCGGCACATGAACATATGCGTATTCGCCCGGCAGGTGCTTATGCTTTGAATAAATTAGGATTATCAACCCAAGTACCCGCCAGGTTGGTATATATCACCGATGGGCAGGCCAGGCAGATCAAGATCGGGAAAGGCGGTATTAAGTTTAAACCCGTAACGCCAAAGAAATTCGGAATGAAAGGACCGATCAGCAGTTTATTAATCCAAGGACTAGAAGAAATGAATACCAGTCAGGTCACACTTGCTATGGAAGACCGTATTAAAGATCTACTGAGCCAGGAAACCCCTGATAATTTGAATTATGACCTCAAACTTGCTCCGGCTCGCATCAGTGATTATATTATTAAACTATTAAAATATCCCTTAAATGGTCGAGTGGCTTAAATTGTCAGATGAAGATCGCCTGATATCCATCCAACAGGCAGCCAGCAGGAGCGGGATGTCCACTAAAGTAATTGAAAAAGATTGGTGGGTAACGCTCGTAATGAAAGCCGTATTCCAAAGCGAATTTGCACCATATCTATCTTTCAAAGGCGGAACCTCACTAAGTAAAGGATGGAACCTCATCGACCGGTTTTCAGAAGACATAGATTTGGCTATAGAAAGAAGTTTTCTAGGATTCGAGGAAGGTCTCAGTAAAAGCGCCGTTAAGAAATTAAAGCGAGTAGCATCTAAATTTACCTCTACTGTATTAAAGGTGGCGCTTGAAAAAGAATTGGCAAATTTGGGTGTACCTGACGGGACAATAACTGTTTCATCTGACCCTTTAAATCCAAAACTACCGGATACGGATCCGCAGATTCTGAGGATAGCCTATCATTCTCTGCTTGATCCAGTGTCCTATATAGCTGATAGCGTAAAGCTGGAAGTAAGTGCCCGTTCATTAAATGAACCTGCGGTAGAACGTCCCATACAGTCGCTTCTAGGTGAATATATGCCAGGTTTTCCATGGTCTGGTGAAAGCTTTCCTGTAGCTACTGTTGAGCCCAAACGGACATTTTTAGAAAAAATATTTTTGCTTCACGAAGAATTTTTGCGGCCAACCGACCGTATTGTTTACGAACGCATGTCCAGGCACCTCTATGACCTGGAACGAATGATAGATACGGAACATGCGGCAAGCGCTTTAGCGGACTATGAATATTACACCTCCATCGTGGAGCATCGGCGTCATTTAATATTTAAAACCGGAGTGGATTATGATACGCACCATCCTTCGACGATTAATTTTATTCCACCCATCGGTATTATAGAAGCTTTCAACAGGGACTACACATTAATGCAGGAGCAAATGATCTATGATGTAAATAGTATGGATTTTGCTACCATTATTGCCCGTTTAAACGCTTTACTTGAAAGAATCAGGCATATTATATAGACCTCATTGTTAATTTTGAAAATATGGCGAAGCTTTTTTACAGTATAAAGTATAATAAGAGCTCGTTAAATCTATTATCTCAGTTTGCCACCACAAAAAGAACCCCGAATATATAAAAAGTGCGTTTGATATCATTTTAAAGCTATTTTTCGAGTCCCGTCCGGACCGCTCGAAAGAGTTAAATCAGATTAAAGGAGGTATAAAAACCTCCTTTTTTTATGCCTTTTTTTAGCTTCTTTACTAGGTTTGTGGTAATGTGAAGTAAAAGGTAGTGCCAAATCCAAATTTACTTTCGAGCCATAACTTACCTCCATTGAGTTCGACAAATTCTTTACAAAGGACGAGCCCTAGACCTGTACCTTTTTCATCTGCTGTTCCTGGAGTAGAGAAGTTACTATCCACTTTAAGTATTCGTTCCTGGTTTACATCTTCAATTCCTATTCCTGAGTCCTGAATCGAAAATAGGACGTGAGCGGAATAATTCTCTGCTTTTAAGATGATGTAGCTATCGGGGTAACTGAATTTTATGGCGTTTGATATTATATTCCTAAATATGGTTCCTGCCATCTGACGGTCCGCAAACACAGTACTGGTTGCCAATTGTGATACCCTGATGTTAATTCCTTTCGATATAGCCATGGATCCACCTATGCTTTTTGCCTGATCTAATAGGTCTGCTATATTAATGAACTCCGGCTGAGGCTTAAGGATTCCTGTTTGTACTCGTGACCAATTTAACAGGTTTTCCAGAAGAGAGTAAGCATTCTTTGCTGTCTCGTTCATGCGGAAGGCCATATGTTGAATTTTTTCAGCATTTAATTTCTCTGCATTTTTATAAATAAGTTCACTAAAAGATAATAGGGATGTAAATGGGTTTTTAAGGTCATGTGCTATAATGGAGAAGAATTTGTCCTTGGTCGCATTTAAATCCTGAAGTTGTTGCTCTGTATTCTTTTGCTTGGTGATGTCGTGACATATTACGAGATATGTTTTGTCCTCCGTGTGGGTGTGATATTCGGGTATTGCTTGTACCGAGTAGATATAAATTAGGCCATCTTTTTCCAGATTGATGTTGATCTCCTGGATGTGGCCTGTTGAGGTTGATTGTAACAGCGTTTCTTTAAGTGCATCTTTAAGTGTTTTAGGTATGTCCAGATGATTTAAATCGACATTGGTAATAACAGTAGGTTTGTTCTCTGCGAACTTAGTTACAGCTAAATTGGCATAGATGCAGTTGAAATGTTGATCAAACCTTAAGATTAAACCTGGTAAATTTTCAGCCAATGTTCTGTATTTCTCCTCATTATCTTTTAGGTTTTTAAAAATCAAGGTTGTTGGTCTGATAAATCCGGTTTGGATATTAGCTTTATAGATCATAAAGAAGGCTACAAGTTTGGCATAATGTCCTAGCTCATTGATCAGGCTGTAATTGTAAATATATAGTGTGAAGCAAAACTCACTCAAAATGGTGAAGATTAGGGAGATGGTCAGTAGTTTGAAAACGGATTCACTAAAGTGTGCCCGCTTTTTGTATAAAAGATAGCTAGCTAAAAAAAGAATGACAATGATGATGTATTCAGCATAAATCTTAAACTCGGTTTGTCCAGATCCTTCAATAAAACACAAAGGGAAAATATGCCAATATAATATGGATAGAATTATTAAAATGCTGATTATTAGGTAGCTTAGAAATATAAGGTCCGCATTTAATCTTTTTCTGCTATTTAAGAACCAGAAGCCTGCTACAAATGTCATTGCCTCCAATAGTCGGGTAGCTACCCAAAACTGATTTGCATAAAAGACGGGACTAACAATAATGTTCATCCCTGTGAATGTAAGCGTGTGGAGAAGGTCTAATGCGCCAATAAAAAGGTAAGATATCCCTACGAAAAATAAATAGTTATTATCCAGCATTTTGCGGGAGTTCCATGTTATGATGAAGACGGCAAATGCGATTACTATAGAGAAGAGTTCGACGATGGTATGGAAAAGCAAATAGCTTTGTTGGAGGCTGAAGTAAAATACTAGGGACAGAATAATTGCAGCAAAGATATTTCTATGATTGTTATTTAAGCTTGGGGAGTATGGTGTTTTCAACAGATGAACAAGTAAGATTTAAAGATAATAAAAAATTACCATGACCTAATTTAGAGTAGGATAAATGAGGAGTATATTTTTGAGAAGTGAAATTTAAGGAAATGGTGTTTAATATTGTATTAATTCCCTATTTTGCACAATGGGGAATTAATTCCTCAAGGATATGTAAACAATTTATACACGGGCTTAGTTATTTAATTTATGAAAAAGATTATCCTCTGCTTAGTTTTATTGTTAGGAGGGCTGTTTTTCAGCAGAGCCAAAGCTCAGGATGCAAACCTGACTGTAAGTTTAGCGGCACTTCAAAGTATTAAGCTTAATACGGCTACTATAAATATCAACTTTTTAACAGAGGCTGACTATGCAAACGGAAAAAGTTCAGGAGTAATAGCAGATCAGATAGAGGTTTTTAGTACAGGTTTATTTACTGTTTCGGTAACGGCAAGTGGTCCATTATCAGCTGGGGATTCGAAAAATGATATTCCTTTATCAGCTCTTACTTTAACACCTACTTTAGGTAGTTCGTTCAGTACAATGACCCAGCAGCTTTATAACACTATTGCTGGTACCCTTTATAAAGATGTTCCTAAGGCTTTGATAAAGACATCAAGTGGTACTTTCAATGCGAAGTTTTCTGTTAACTATGGGATATTACCAGGTGTTGGCAGTGTTAATTTGTTAAATAGGCCTGTGGGAGATTACACAACAACTTTAACGTATACTATTTCGCCGGATTGATAAACATTAGTTGGTTTTGGGTAATTGGTTCAAGAGGGCATGGGAAATAACGAGAAATATCAGTGTGCAATAATGGGAATTTAATTCTCATTATTGCACACTTGGGGAATAGGTTGCCCATGTGTGAAAAGTTTATTCCCCTTTAATCCCACATTTGTCATGATTTTGTAAATGGACCGTAGTTTGATTATATGATCAGTAATAAACAGTATCATATAAAGATTCATGAAAAAAAACTTATTATTCGTCGCTATATTACTTGCAGGAGTATCTTTTAATAAAGCTAACGCTCAAAATGCAACCTTAACTTTAAACCTAGCAGCACTTCAAAGTATTAAGATCAATACTGTAGCTGTAAATATCGATTTTGCAACTGCAGCTGACTATACAAACGGAAAAAGCTCTGGTGCAATAGCGGATCAGATAGAGATTGTAAGCACAGGTATATTTACCGTTTCAGTGGCGGCAAGTGGTCCCTTATCAACTGGAACGGCTATAAATGATATCCCATTATCTGCGCTTACTCTTACTCCTACTTTAGCTAGTTCATCTACTACAATAGTTCCTACTTTAAATGTTGTTACAACATTAGCTCCTGCAGTTCCTAAAGCTTTTATAAAATCAGCAGTTGGTACTTCAAATGCGAAGTTTTCTGTTAATTATGGAATATCTCCAGGTGTTGGTAGTGTCAACTTATTGAACAGACCAGCAGGAGCTTATAAAACGACAGTTACTTATACTATTGCACCTAATTAATAGGCTAATCTTATTAATTTCAGGTTTCATTATAACTTGAAAATTGCAAAAACTCTTGGCTTTAATCGGGCAAGAGTTTTTGCGGTTCTTAAGGTCTTTGCATTTATTCAAAATTCTCTATATCATGAAGTTTTCATGCTTCTTTAAATCTATCATCCCCTTAATTTTAATAGGTCTGCAAGGCTTTGCTCAAGCAGGCATTACCGCAAGTCCTTCGAAAATATACTATCGTTTACCTGTAGGTGGTACAAGTACCCAAAAAGTTTCTGTGATCAACCCGATAGGCAAAAACCTGGAGGTAGGAGTATCATTAGGCGATTGGGATTATGATACTTTAGGAACTAACAATTTACATGACCCCGCAACACTAAAAACTTCATGTGCAAATTGGGTAAAAGTGCTACCAGGATCTTATTTTACGCTATTGCCCGAAGAACAAAAAGAGTTAACAATTGAACTTACGGTACCCATTACAGCAGATAAAAATATTCCTGTTCATACAGCTATGTTATACTTTACACAACTAAATCCGGTTGATAGTAAGAGTGAAAATGGGGCATCTATAAAAGTAAGTGTCAGGATGGGAATAAAGATCTACCATAGTTTTACACAAGCGGATGAACGAAATGTTGAGGTAATCAATTTTACGGATAAGAAAAAGGTAAAGTTAGGCTCGAATGGATTGCTGGAATTGAAGATTGAAAATACGGGAAAAATTTGGCTTGATGGTAAGGTGATGTGGGAATTGTTGAACATCCAAAACGGTGAGAAGATTAAAATGGAAAATGTTCCTTTCCTATCGTTACCAGGGGATAAGACAACTTTAGTAATGGAGTTGCCTGCTAATTTAAAGAAAGGACATTATTCTGCAACAGCGATAGTTAACTATGGCAACAAAGATGAATTAAAGGTTGTGGAATTAGAGTTTGAAACTTAATCTTATGAAAATTCCCTTAATTTTTATAGTTGTTGTTTTTATAAGTATAACAAAGGTAAGTGGTCAGACTATGAGTGCTAGTGAAGCATATAGTGCTCCACTGGCTACTTATGAAGCAGTAATGGCCGGGATCACACTCGACAATCATCTTACTGTTGTTACTAATTTTGAAGGGGGGATGAATATTCCCGCAGGTTGGACACTAAAGGTTCGTGCTAATGGAAACTTTACAAACGGAATTAACACTATACCTTTACAATATGTATCGTTAAAATTTAGAGGTGTGGAAGGGATTCAAGGGGTTTCAGGTTCTCAGGTTCCGCTTACAAATGACGATGTCAACCTAATTTCCACTACAGGAGCTATAACATCTCCTCCGGCATATTATGTGCCTTTTAAGTTCGATATGATTGTTCAAGGGGGAGCGCACCTTATGGTTCCCACGCCTGGAACTTATAGAACCACATTAACTATTTCGTTATGTAATAGTGCTGGTGCTCCGATTACTTCATTATATTCAGTTCCCCTTTCATTTACTATCAATTATGATAACACCTGTTCGGGTACAACCATTGGCAACATTTATTCAACCTCCTATAATTTTGATGCTTACAGCAAACTTCAGACGGGAGCAACGGTAACTGAAGGTATTACAATCCCTTACTCCTCTAACGGAACAAATTGCCGGGGTTGGAGTTTAAAGGTAAAAGCAAATGGAAATTTTGTAAATGGTAGTAGTTCAGTACCAGTTCAAAATGTGTCATTGAGATTTAATCGGGTTCCCGATGGTTCGTCAACCAATGCACAAATAGGTGCCTCTAGCAATCCTATAGCTTTAAGTATGTCTGATGTTATTCTTATCAACCAATCCAATGCACCATTTGGCTATAGTGTAGCTCATACATTTGATATGATCATAGCAGGGGGCGGTGCTTTATCGGCGGCGACAACTCAGGGTACATATTCTTGCCCTCTTATATTTACCCTTTATAACCAGAATGGACAGCTAATATCAACCAAAAATGTGTCTGTCAGTTTTCAGATTACTTATGCAAATAGCACCAGCTATACACTTACATTATTTGATCCAAGTGTTTCATTTGGATATAGTAGCATTTCTAATTATCTAAATGGAATGTCGGTAGCTAAAAAAAACGGACTAAAAATAGTTGGTTATACTGCCTATCAGGTAATTGTGAAAACAGTGGGGCCAAACCTTATTAACGGGGCAAATACGCTCCCAGTTTCAATAATTAAACTGCAGAATGCCTCCTCTACCAATAAACCTGGAATTACTTCCACAAACGTAAGTCTATCTGCGAATGATCAGGTTATTATTGTCAATAATTTAACCGATCACACGTATCAAACCGTTGAGTATAATTTAGAATATTTGATAGAAGCCAACAGTGCCATAACTACTGCACCAAGTGGAACGTACACAACACAGGTGGTTTTTGTCATACTTCCTAAGTGATAATTTCTAAAGATATATTTTCTGTTTATCGTATATATAAAACTTGTATTGTCGTATTTCTTGTGGTTTTCTCCTTCCATGCTAAGGCACAGCAATCCGAAAAAAAGATTGATTTCATTCTTTCACAGAAGGAGATTGAGGTTACAGGTAATGATTTAACAAACATTGTTTTAAAAGTAATAAATAGAGGAAACGTTGCTTTAGATGCTCGTGTAAGGATTGTGGCAGATAAATCCATGCAACTTCTTTCAAAAGAGAATAGGAAGGTTAATTTACAGCCAGGAGATAGTCTCTTTATTCCTGTTAAATTTTTAATGACAGATAAACATATTGCTGGGTTGGATTACAAAGTTAATTTTTACTTAGAAGATGGCAAAGGGCTCTTAAAGCAGGATACGTGCATAATAAGGATAGGGGTAAAAAAGAATGTGACGATGACTGCCCTGATATCTACCATCATTTTAAATGGTCTAAATGATTCAATTAATATTCCTCTTCGGATAGCCAATGAGGGTAATACCATTCAGAAAATATCAATTGTCCCAACTTTTCCTTCAACTTCACAGGGTAGTGGCTTCCATAGCACTATACAACTTATACTACCCGCATTTAAGGATACCCTGATTTATATCCATAAGCCTATCACCAGAGAAATACTCCAGTCTGAGTCCTATACTATTAATATCTTAGGAATTTACTTTAACGGGGATCTTTTCGGACAAAGCAACGTAGATGTACAGGTTTTAAAAAGTGTTCGTAAGCGGAATTTCGATCCGGAAATCACTCCATACAGAGGGAATTACAATAATAGTATTTCCTTAACAGCACAAAATTTTTTAAATGAATATGCTGCTTATGAACTTGCGGGTGGAGGAGTGGTTGATTTTCCAGGAGCAAGAATGGGGTATAATATCGATGCAACGGTATTTCAAAATGATCCTAACCATCCTAATCTCCGAAATACCTTCCTTAGTTTTGAAGGTCACAATACAGGTCTAACGGTTGGAAATATTTCGCGTAATTTTGATCTTAACTTGACTGGTCGCGGAGCAACGGCCTTTCTTGCAGATACTGCAAGGAAGAGTAATTATGAGGTTGGATATATAGATAATTTATCAAATTTAATTTCAAATTCAGGTAATCTCATTTATGATTCTGGTCGTTCGGCTTGGGGTAAATTCGAACACACAGGCAAATCATTAGTCTTCCAAACTACTGCCATATATAATAGGGATCCTTATATGTTGGTTGACAATGTTTTAATTATTAATGATTTTTCCTGGATAACAAGTAAGAAAAATCGTTTGTCTGCCACATTCAATGCTGGTAGTACTGATGGATTTACTGATTCTACTAAGAAGAAATCGGGCTTTCTTGCAGGACTTAATGCGGATTGGAAAATAAAGGGCCTGCTTTTGAATAGTTCAAATTTAGTGAGCAGTGGTTATTATCCTGGCAGTAGAAAAGGGTCTTCTATTTTTACAGAGCGACTGTCCTATTATTCAAAGCGTGTTAACCTGTGGGCTGGTTTCAACTACTTCAATTATCATCCAGGCTCTTTACCAGGCAATATATATTCAACTAAATATGGCTCTTCAAAATCTGAAATAGGTGTCTCAAAAATATTTGGTAATCTTTCTTTTTTATTATCGCCGTTATATCAAACAGAAATGGGACAGTATTCTCTTGTTCTAAATAGTTACAGCCAGGAAAAAATAGAATCGTTACGTTTAGTGACTCAAATGAACTATTCAAATCGGGTTACTAAGCAATCGCTTTTCCTTAATTTGGAAAGTGGGGTGGCACATAATTCCTTCAACGATAAAGATCAATTTCAATTAAAAGTCAGTGGGAATTATAGATATGGGCCATTTAATCTAAATGCCAATCTGCAGTATGGGAATTTCTATCTTGGTGAAGCATTTAACAGTTACACCAAACAAATCGGTAATTTCAGCAACATTAATATAGTTCCAGGAATACAAAAAAAACTATTTAAGAATAAAATGATAGTGGATGCCGGGATATCCTATAGTAAGAGTAGCACCACTGGGAAGAGCTGGTTGCTTACAGGCAGAACGGAATATCAATTGTCCTCGGGGACACAATGTTTTGCCTCATTAGCAGGAAGTCAATATGCTTTTAATGAGTATAAATATACTAGTAATAATTTACAGCTTGGAATTACACAAAAGATTGCTAACGCACGATTGGGAAAAAACCTCAACACATTGGACGTTTTTGTATATAGGGATCAAAATCAAAATGGTCAATATGATAAAGGAGATATAAATGCATTCCAGCAATTAATATATATAAATGGAATTGCATTTATTACGAATAAAGAAGGTGTGGTCACGTACAAAAATTTGAAAGAAAGTATTTATTCAATATCTATACCTACATCGGGTAACTGGTATTCTTCGGACCAGCAGATTCTATTAAATCAGAAACATATCAGGCTAGAGATTCCCTTAAGTAAAACAGCAACTCTCAAAGGCAAGATAAAGTATGTTTTTAATGAGTTCAGCTACGAAATAAAAAAAGCACAGCTAGGTATCACCATAGAAGCCAGCGATGAGAGAGGTAGAATTACCAGAACTAAAACTGATGATATAGGGCAATTTGTTTTTTACTTACCGGTAGGGAATTACACGATATCAGTTGCATCTAATGAATTACAAGAAGAGGTGACATGTAGCAATAATAATCAGGATGTTTTGGTCGTTCAGAAAAAAATTGAAAATTTAAATTTTGAATTAAGTATAAAAGGAAGAAAGGTAGAAACAAAAAAGTTTGTTTCACCATCAATATTAAAATCTAACATCAAAAATTAAAAAACCTTTAAAATATGTACTATCATTTTAAACCGCACAACGGGTTAAAACCTATCATTTTATTTAGTTAACCTCCTTTACTATTAGTTAATAGGAAATGACTATATAATACATGTAGTAACATTAGATGTTGTCATACGATACTAATAACACTAATTGGGGAATTTTGTTCGCTTTATGTGTATTATTTTACATATTTACGCAATTATTTTTCTCAAAGTGATCTGCGTCACATTTTATAATTAGCTAAATTATTAAAATTGTTACATTATGGATCTTATCGACGAATACCCTAAACTTCACAATGAAAAAACCTCCTATCTTTTAGAAGAAGAGGATTGTGTTCCACTAACTAAGAAGGAGAAAGTTTTAATCTGGACATGTATTTTATGTGCACAGGTAGCCTTAGGTTTGATAATATATTTCGTTTTTTTAGCTGGATAATATAGTAAAAGATTCAATCATAGGCTTGTTCCTAAATCTTATTCATTAAGGAATAGTACCGGATCTGGTTGCTTAGTTATCATGCATAAAAAATTATTTATAATATCACTTTACCTCGTTTTTCTTTGTAATCTCAGTTTAAGCTTGGCTCAAACAATTACAATAGGAGTGGTTCCAACAGGACCATACGGGGTAGGAAGTGATATTACTGTACCCATTACTTTAGAGGGCAGCTTTAAGAAAGATTGCAAGTTTGAATTGTATTTGTCAGATGTCAGTGGAAGTTTTGTCAATCCAACTCTTATAGGTGTTTTTGATAGTCATTTTACAACATTTGTCAATGGCGTTATTCCTGCGGGTACACCAGCAGGGACTGGATATTTATTGCAAATTAGGGTAATAGAATCAGACTCTCAAGTCTTTGTTACATGCGATCATACAATCACTATTAATGACGCAATAGGTCCTAACATTAAGGTTTCGCCTTCGGATAATCAAATTTTAGTACCAAATCAAATTTGGGGTTACAATCCTTCTAAAATCAAAGATGATAATCACATAAATCTTGTAAATGAAACCGTTGGAGACGCTGTAGTTACAGGAACGTTAATCAATGACTATGAGCCTTCTAAAGAACCTTCAAATATTGTTTTTAATGCTTACAACAATTATATTATTCATTTAGAGATCGGGTATTATACAGTTGTTTTTAATGCCATAGATAAGGGTATTATTTCTTCTAAAAGTTATGTAATTCTTAACTCCACATTGAATTTGAGTCCCCAAATGGTTGGAGAGCCACTTGTTTGTATTCGTCAATCAAATAATTCAAACACAACCAGTCCTGATAATGGGATAATAACATTTTACGTTGATGTTAACCCTCCAAATGGTGAAAATACAGATAAAAGTATTTTTACAAATTATCCGGGGCTTATATATCGCTTTGAATGGGGGGATGGGGAAACTGATTATTTAAGTCAGCACGACTTAATCGATTCTAAAGGCTACGTAAAACATCAGTATAAGAAAAGCTCATGCGGACAGCCGGTAATTAATTTACCATCACCAAATCCTCCCATATACGATGCTTATTCAATAAACATAGTTAAAGAATCATCAATTTATTCAGAGGTGGTATTCCCTAAAACAGAATATGCCAAAGTCTTCTTAGCACCTGAAGCAGATTTTATAGTGTCAGGAGAAAGAGGGTGTGTGGGTAGATCGATCGTGTTTGATAATACCACTATACCTGGTAAATCGCAGGATGTATCAGGAGATGGGACTAGCTGTACAGAGTTTACTAGCTATAACTGGTACATAAAAAAGAGTACTGATTCAGAGTGGAACCGAATTCCCTCGCAACAACCAAGCTTAGATTATAAGTTTCTTTCAGCAGGGACTTATAATATAAAATTAGAGGCATGGAACCACAGTTGTTTAACGACTGAGAAAATTAAGGATATATGTATTGAACCTGACCCTGTACTTGATTTTATAATTAATCAGACAGGAGATTGTACTCCTACTACAACCTTAGAGGTTACTAATAAGACATCAGAAGTTGGGTTTTGTAAAATAACCTATTTATGGGAAGTGCTTGATTCATTAAGTGGTAAAGTTGTTAAAGATAATATCATATTTCAGACACCCGATACTAGTGCTTCACCTAAGATTAATATTATTAAACCGGGATCTTATATATTGAGACTTTCCGTCTCAAGTGCTTGTGGTGAAATTACCTTAGAGAAACCCTTTTTGGTAGCTGGGCCTTTAACAGTTGACTTCCCATTGAATGGAAAAGAGAAAAAGGAACAGTATTGCATTGAACTTCCTCATTCAATTAATTTTTCAAGTGATGAAAATCATATACCTACTTATGAAGGATTTGGAAAGGATAAAAGGTATCAATGGCAAGTATCGGGGGGAGTTCAAGGAGTAGATTACGATTTTGAAAATAATTCCGAAAGTAAAAAATATGCTGTTATAAAATTTTTAACACCGGGAGAGTACAAAGTAAATATTACTTATAGGAATGAGTGTAATGTGCCTGTAACTGATATTCAGAATATTACTTTTTATGGCCCTATCATTGTCCAAGCTGGAGAAGATGCTGTTGTATGTGATAATGTAAGTGCAAATAATATTAACACCTCTTATATTCTTAACGCGAATGTTCCTGAATCGTATCAAGGTGGGAAATGGACAGTTGAAGGTGGTCCTGAAGGTTCATTTTTTGATGGCGAGACAAAGCCAAAAGCAATTATATCGAATCTTAAACCGGGAGTCTATGAGTTGATGTGGTCTATCAGTAATCTCACATGTACAGCCTCTGATGTGATGAAATTGACGGTTTATGCTAAACCAGAAGGAGGAACAGTCTCTGGACCATCAAGTGTTTGTATTGGTGATTCTGGAACTTTAACTTCGGTAGGGGCTGTTGGAAAGATTGTTGGTTGGGAATCTTCTCTAGATAATGTTAACTGGAATCCTATCCCTAATACGGCTAATAATACTTATTCCTTTGCTAACTTACAACTAAAAACATATTTCAGGGTTGTAGTTGGAAGCGAAGGTTCTACTTGTTTGAAAGTAGTGAATTCATTGATATTAGAGGTGAGTCCTGATCCTATATCTGTAGGAGGTACAACTTCTGGTGAGAACACATTTTGTATAAATACGAATACTGCAACTCCGATTCTACTTACCGAGGGTACATATACAGGAAAGATTATTGGATGGCAAGAAATTACTGATGATGGCGCAATTCTGAAAGTATTTAAATCAACTGCTAATCCGTTTACCACCAACTCTAATCTTACAAAAACAACCCAATTCCGAGCAGTAGTTAAAAGTGGAGAATGTTCTATTTCTTATTCAACTGCTACTATTATTAGCATCATACCTGCACCAACAAAAGCAGATGCAGGTGATGATATTGCTTGCCTAGTTAGTCCCAACTATATATTACAGGGTAACGAGCCATTAGTGGGTAAGGGAATGTGGACAGAAGAATCCGGTTTAATAAAATTCGACGATCCTACTAAATATAATGCTACTGCAAGTCCTGTACAAAAAGGTAATCGTTATAAGTTTACCTGGACAATCTCAAATGGAGTTTGTGATCCGAGCACATCTACTGCAACGATAGATATTTTACAAGATATTATTAACACCATAAAGGCAGATAAGCCTGTTTCTTGTGTGAATGATGCAGTATCCTTAAGTACAAATGTACTCAGCGGAGGGGATGTTCCGGATCTTCGTAAACCTAAGTATACGTTTGTCTGGGAATCTTCACTCGATAATGGTGTTTCATGGAAGACCATGGCAATCTCTACAGAGAATATAACTGTTACTCCCAATGTCACCACAACATACAGGCGAAAAGTAACTAGCTGGGAAAGCTGTGAGATTTATGGAGTTGGAAGTACAGTAACGATCACTGTTAACCCCAGTACACCATTATCCAAAGCAGGTGACGATCAAGTATTATGTAATGTAAAGACCTTTCAGTTGGATGGTAATAATCCAGGTGCTTTTATAGGTACCTGGAAAGATCTTACTAAGGTGAGCTCTTTAAAATTTGTCGATGAACATCTTTTTGATACAGAGGTAACAGATTTAGAGGCTGGCAAAATTTATGATTTGCAGTGGACAATAGGAGGAACTGCTCCTTGTCCATCGCAACTTGATCAAGTAAAGATTACGAATAGAAAAGCTGTAACTGTAGCAACAGTTGGAATAGATCAACACATCTGTATAAAAAGTGATAATTCAAATAACCATATTGTTTTAACAGGAAATTCTCCTGATGCAGCTAATGGCGAAACTGGGATATGGAAACAGGTTGATGAAATACAGGGTTTAATCATAAAAGATCCAACCCTGTATAATACTGAGATCAGCGGATTAGTATCAGGCACATATACACTGGAATGGAAAATTACTAGTGATGCTACAAGTTTAGATCTGGCATGTAAAGAAAGTAAGACTGAATTAACAATTAAAGTAACTGCATATCCAATAGCTGGTACTATTTCGGGAGGCAACGTTTCACTATGTCAAGGAAATCCCGCAGGAGAACTAACACTTGAAAATTATTCAACAGCGGATTTACTTCAATGGGAATCTTCAAGTGCTACTGCTGGCTTTACACCAATTGACAATGCGATTACAGCAACCTTTCAACCTGGCAGTTTGTTGGAAACCACAAAATATAGAGTTAAAATAACCCAAGCTGGAGGTTGTGCGATTTCAGTATTTACTCCTGTTGTAGAAATCAAAGTGGATGTACCTACAGTAGGTGGTATTACTAGAAGTGATGTAGCTCAGGTTTGTATTGGGGATAACTCGGGTACTATTGTATTAAACGGGTATTTGGGATCTGTTGTAAGATGGGAAAGCTCAGTAGATAATCAGGAACCTTGGATTCCTATAAACACGACTGGGAGTTCATACGATTTTACCAATCTAAGCAAGAGTACTTGGTTTAGGGCAGTTGTGAGAAATGGTGCTTGTTCGCTAGAATTTTCTACTGCTGTATTCATAGACGTATTGCCTATGGTAACTGTTGCAAATGCGGGAGAAGATCAATATACCTGTAATGAAACGGTAATTTATTTACAAGGGAACCTAGAGGGAGATCCTGCAGTAAATGGCAGAGGGGTTTGGACTCAGGTGAGCGGTCCCCTTGGAGTTATTGAAGAACCTACTCTTCCGGGAACTCAAGTGAATGGATTAATTCCTGGGGTTTATGAATTTAAATGGACGATAAGCAATGGTATATGTGCCCCAACTGAGGATAACGTTACTATAAATAATTACCCTGTGCTTGTCAATCAGCTAGGGGGGGATGTTACAATTTGTTCTGGTCAGGGTGTATCGAATATTGGGCCGTTACCAACAGGTGGAGATCTTGTCTATAAATACCAATGGGAGATAAGTTCGAATAATATTGACTGGTCAGTAGTAAAAGAACAAACTTCTGTGGACTATACAGCTGTATTTATCACATCTACTTATATCAAAAGAACGGTTAAATCCGGACCATGTTCCGTTACCAGTAATGCAATTTTCGTTACGGTTCAACCTCCTTTAGGAAACAATGAAATATCAGAAATTCAAGATGTATGTTTAGGAGACCTAGCAGCAAAAATAACAGGAACCTTACCAACCGGTGGCGATAAACAGTATAGTTACCAATGGCAAAAGAGCATAGATAAAACTACGTGGATTGATCTCAAAATCGAGAGTACTCAAATTGATTTTCAGGATATCGTTTTATCCGAAAGTACCTGGTATAGAAGGGTAGTCACAACTGCTCTTTGTAACGGGGATCAAGAAAGCGTCAGTAATGAAATTAAAGTAACGGTCAATCCACTTTCAAAAGCAGAGTTTAGTGCAAGCACTTTAAAATCATGTGTGCCATTTGACCTGAAAGCAGTTATATCAGTAGAGCCTTATGAGGATCGCAATGCTTCATATGAGTGGTTTGCAAATGGAGCATCTATTGGTTCTGGTAAGGATTTTCCAGGCTACACGTTGATTGGTGACGGAGAACATGTTATTATTAAATTGGTTACCAAAAGCAAATTTGGATGTAAGGATGATAGTAGGGAATTGGAATTCGCAACAGTAGAAAATGTAAAAGCGAATTTTACTAAAGATAAAATCAAAGGGTGCGGACCTCTTACTGTTAATTTTATTAATACATCAAGTCCATTGGTAGGGGCAGATTATCTTTGGGATTTTGGAAACGGCCAGACATCAAAATTAGAACAACCAGGTGCAATTGATTTTCAACCACACCCATTACATCGGGACACTACCTATATAATAACATTAACAGCATCAACTGCTTGTCAAAGTACAGTATTCACTGAATCTGTCTTAGTAAGAGCAATGCCAAAAGTTACATTTTCTCCTGATAAAACTACAGGGTGCTCGCCTTTGGTAGTCAATTTTAGTAATCAATCTACAGGAATACCAAATACCTATACTTATGATTTTGGAGATGGGGGAAATCAGGTTATTAGCGATAACTCGGAGGTGACTCATACCTATCATACAGATAAAACGATAACAGTTATGGTAACGCTGACTGCCGTAAATGAGTGTGGAACGGATACTTATACTTATCCGATTGTCATATATCCAAATACAGTAACAGCTGAACTTGTGGTAGATGGCGACCGAAAATTTGGATGTGCCCCTTTCGTGGTTAAGTTCGATAATAATTCCTTAGGCGCCAATGATTTTTACTGGGATTTTAAAGATGGAGAGACTAAGAATACAACATCAGCGCCGGAATCGGTCTACCATACCTTTACAATTCCAGGCACTTATGAAGTAAGCTTATTGGCATCTAATGGATGTTCTTTCCAAACTACTACAGAAATTATAACAGTTTACCCAATACCTGATGCGAGTTTCACTTTACCAGGTGGAGAGTATTGTATGAAGAATCCAGTAGCGTTTTTTAGTAAAGATGCTCCTTCAAATATTTATAACTGGGATTTTGGTGACGGTACAACTAGCGATGTAGCAAACCCTATTCATGTTTTTACAATGGCAGGGGTGTTTAATGTAAAACTGATAGTATTCCAACCTCATCCTGATGGCAATAAATGTCCAAGCACAACCACACAGCAAATAGAGATTTTACCTTTACCTTTCGCTCAATTTATCAGCAATTCATATTCACTGAATTGTGTCCCCTTCAAAATGATTGTTAGTAGCACACCCGCGGATGCTGCTAATGTGGAATGGAACTTTGGGGATTCTGGTAGTGGAGATAATTTTGCTATTGGTTATACAGCAGAACATGTCTTTACTAAACCTGGGCTTTATAAAGTACAAGAGATAGCTTATAATGCTGCTGGATGTACGGAGACACTCATAAAAACAATAAAAATTACTGAGAGACCTCAAGCTGAATTTACAGCTTCAAGCACATTGATTTGCGGAAAAGATGCAACAATAAGTTTTGTGAATCAATCTACCTATGAAGGTACTGATATTGTGGTTTATAGGTGGTTTATTGACAATGTTGAGGTTTCGAAATTAAAAGATTTTGCTTATACTTTTAATATTCCTTCAGGCGCGATAATGCCTTTTAAATACGAAATAAAAATGATTGCCCTGAATACCCAGGGTTGTCCTGGTACCGCAATACATACTGTTCAATTCAATCCATTGCCAAAGGCTGATTTTGAGTCAATAGAAACTATTGCCTGTGCGCCTTTCAAACTGAAAATAACAAATAAATCGCAATATGCAGACCAATACGCCTGGTATCTTAATGGCGTGTTGGTGTCTAATGAAGCTACACCTGCAGGCATTATTTTATCTGAGCCTGATCAGACGTATACTTTAAAGCTGGTTTGTACTAATATTTATGGCTGTGAAGCGAGCAGTATAGAAAAGACGATCCTCACTTACCCTAAACCTAAAGCTGATTTTACTTTATTAGAAAGTGTAAGCTGTAATGGTAAGCTGGATATAAAGATCAGTAATACAAGCATCCGTGCTACAAAGTATGAATGGGATTTTGGAGATAACACTCCGATTTCAACTGAATCAGAGCCTTCACATATTTATGGACAGCCGGGCGTTTATTATCTGCAGTTAACTGCTAAGAGTGATTTTTGCACTGATACGCAAATCCAGACCATTCGTATAGCTGCATCACCTGAAGCTGCCTTCACTTCAGATATAACAAAGGGATGTACACAAATAGATGTTTTATTCCAGAACATCTCAGTTAATGCCAGTTCTTATCTATGGGATTTTGGAGACGGGACCTTTTCAACGACTAAAAATCCTAATCATATATTTAGTTATATTAAGTCTCCTTTTTCAGTTAAGCTAACCGCTTTTGGTGAATTTGGTTGTTCTGATATCACTGTATTAACAAATTATATTCAAGTCACTGCACCTCCTGTAGCCGATTTCGATGTATTGCCTGCTTCTGTTATCAAGATTCCGGATTACACTTTTACGTTTAAAAACACGAGCACTGGCGATCCAGTCACACAGCAATGGTCATTTGGCGATGGTAAATTCTCAACAGAGGAAAGCCCGTCTCATACTTACATTAATACAGGTGTCCATGATGTTCAGCTTGTTGTTACTAATGTAGAAGGCTGTACGAACACCCTTGTTAAGACAGTTCAAATTGATGGTGTGCCAGGCTACCTATATGTGCCAAGTGGATTTGAACCTGAAAGTTTTAAAAATGAGCTGAAGACCTTTATTCCTAAAGGTTCGGGTATCGCTAAATACACCATAAAGATCTACAACAAATGGGGGGAAATGATTTGGCAAAGCGACAAGCTGGATGAAAATGGTACTCCAACAGAAGGATGGGATGGACAGATGGCAGGACAAATGGCTCCACAAGGTGTGTATGTCTGGGAGATCTCAGCCACATTCATTGATGGGAATAAATGGACTGGAATGAAATATGAAACTGGCGCTGCACGAACTGTAGGCTCCGTACACTTAATACGATAAAAGATGAAGAAAATATTTACATATATAGCTTTCATGTTGCTGTCTGTATTACAGGTAAGGGGACAGGATCATATATATTCTCAGTTTTATAACTCACCCAATTACCTTAATCCGGCATTAAACGGGCAGTTTGAAGGTGATCTTAGGATGAATATGATCTATCGAAGTCAATGGACATCATTGCCTGGTGCTTTAACTTATTTTACCCTTTCAGCAGATTACAATGTGCCACTTTTAAATGGTGGAATAGGGCTGATGGTTACCAGTTCAAATGAAGGAACAGCCTATTTAAGAAAATTGAATGTTTCGGGAATCTATTCATACAGTGTTGACTTTGATAATGCGGTATTATCCTTTGGATTACAGGGTGGATTGACACAACGTAAAATAGACTTTAGTAAGATTGTATTCGGCGATCAAATTGATCCTGTTATAGGAATCATTCCAGGGGCAGTATCGGGGGCAACCTATCCTGACTTAAACAATAAATACTTTTTTGATGCCGGTACAGGTGTCAATCTGGTAGTTGGAAAGTTGATGACAGGTCTATCTGCGCAACATATCAACAGGCCAAATGAATCTTTCACTGGTACCAAATCCACTTTACCGCTACGAGTTAACGGACATGTCAGCTATCGACTTTCTTTAGACCCTTATGATGAAGAGAACGGACCGGTATTAATACCCTCTGTCCTGTATTATAATCAGGCTAAGGTAAGTTCAGTCAGTGCTGGTTTTCAGTATAAATATAAGTCTGCTAATGTGGGTTTATGGTACCGGAGTAATTCGGACGGTCAAAGTGACGCAGTAGTAGTATCGCTCATTTTCGACGTGTTTCTACGGAAAGACATGTATGATAAAGTACGGTTAGGGGTAAGTCATGATGGCACATTATCCAAGCTGAAGTATGGAAATACATCAGGAACTACAGAAGGAGCACTAAGTTATGAAACCACTTTTCCTTCAAGAGGGCAGACAGACAAGGGGCACAGGAGTAGTGGAAACAGGTGTTATGATTTTTATTAGACAGAAAAAGAAAGCAATGCTTAAGATATATAAAATACAATTATGACAAAAATTATAAATTGCCATATTAATAAAGCAGTTAGGCATATTGCCCTAATTGTGGGCTTGTTATATTCATTTAGTGCAAAAGCTCAGGTTGGAATAGGGACAACATCTCCTGATCCAAGTGCACAACTAGAGGTTTTTTCAAACTCGAAAGGGGTGCTTATTTCACGGATGACGGTATTGCAACGTACTAGTATTGCAAGTCCTGCTATAGGTTTATTAGTTTATCAGACTGATAACACGCCTGGCTTCTATTTTTACAATAGTGGACAATGGCAAAGATTGGCAAATAGTACTGAGATAGTAACAGGAGGGGGAAATGGTACGAATGGTAATAGCCTATTAAATGGAACATCAAATCCAGCTTCAAGTATCGGAAGTAATGGGGATTTTTATATTAATACCTCAGCTTATACTTTATTTGGCCCTAAAACAAACGGGGCATGGTCAGCCAATGGCATTTCTATAGTAGGAACTGGTACCATACCTCAACCGGTAACCTCAACCGGAACAATATTAATTACTAATGGCGAAAAAGCGGCCTTAGCTCCTATGGTATTGGATCTTGCGGATAAATCGGTAACAGCCATTAAAGTGGCCAATAAAGCGATAACAAATAGTGCGCTTGATAAGTCAAATATCCCATTGAGTGGTTTTGAAATACCTAGTGCTGATATATCTATGGGAGGATATAAGCTAACTAATCTGGCGCTTCCTACAAACAATAAAGATGCAGCAAATAAAAAATATGTAGATGATAAATTTGCATCTGAAAGCGGTAGTGGTTCTACATCTATATTAAGTCTGGATGCTGCTCAGAATTTATCAATCAAGGGTGGAAATGCAGTAAGTCTTGCTGACTTGTATCAGTCACTAAGTCTTGCAGGAACTGTACTTTCCATATCTGGCCCTAGAGATAGTCATGTTGACTTGGCAGGAATACTTGCTATGGCAGGTGGAGGAACAAGTAGTGGCGGGTTAGTGGTTCATGATGCAACATTAACTGGAAACGGCGTAGCCGCTAGTCCTTTAGGTTTAGCAAGTCAGGGAATCAACCCATCTAAAATGAATGGCATCACTTCGAATGGAACAAGTGGACAAGTGTTATCCTCTAATGGAGGCGGTGGATTTTTATGGGCGGATGCAGGATCAGGAAGTGGAAGTGGATCAGGAATAACAGGTATCACCACATTTGGAGGATTGTCTTCAACTACAAATAATAATATTTCAAATATTGGAATAAACGATGCCGCTCTTGCTTTACAAAAACTGGCGTTTATTCCTACAGAAACCATTTTAGGTAACTCATCATCCAGTTCGGCATCACCAACTGCCATTCCAATGAATAGTTTAAAGACCATGTTGTCGTTAACTAAAAATGATGTTGGTTTAGGGAATGTACAAAATTTAGATCAAACCAATGCCTCGAATCTAACTTCAGGTACGATCTTAACTGCAAGATATGGAAGTTCATCAATTCCTGTAAGCGCAGTAATTGGAAACGGGAAATCTGATAATTATCTGAGAGGAGATGGAACATGGGGTCCTATATCAGGAGGGACTGATGATCAAACTGCTTCGGAAGTACTTGTTAATGCTATTATAGGAGTTTCAGGTACAAATGTTCAAGGGGTTTTGGAAGGCTTAAAAGGACTAGTGGATGTAAATAAATCAGATATAAGCTCAAAACTTGTAGGTAACACTTCTATTACAGGTAATACCAAAACTAAAATAACATACGATTCAAAAGGCTTAGTCACTAAAGGAGAAGATGCAACAACTGCTGACATTGCTTCATCATTAGATAAAAGATATGTTACAGATGCTCAGTTAGCATTAATTGGTAGTCTAAATGGCGGTAACACAGGGGCCCAAAGTGCTGCAACAACTTCGGTTACCCCAACTACCACTTTAACGTCTACGAATGTACAAGCAGCATTGGAAGAATTACAAGGAGAGATTACCACATCAGCTTCCGGAGGAATGACAGCTGTTTCCCATGATGGCACATTGACAGGAGATGGCAACATTACACCTTTAAGTTTAGTGAACATTGGAACTGCAGCAACATACAGATCGGTAACAACAGATGCGTATGGAAGAGTAGTTTCCGGTACTAATCCTACCACACTTGCTGATTATGGAATCACAGATGCCAAAGTAGATAATTTGTCAGACGTATCTATAACATCAAAACTGGACGGAGATGCCTTGGTTTGGGATGCTTCTCTTTTGAAATGGGTAAATAAATCAGCTGTAAGTTCATTGCCAACTGCAACGACAACAACATCAGGACTTTTTTCTGCAACAGATAAAAGTAAACTGGATGGCTTGTCAAATTATACATTGCCACAAGCTT
Organism: Arcticibacter svalbardensis MN12-7; assembly: GCF_000403135.1. Taxonomy (GTDB): domain Bacteria; phylum Bacteroidota; class Bacteroidia; order Sphingobacteriales; family Sphingobacteriaceae; genus Arcticibacter; species Arcticibacter svalbardensis. The sequence continues at coordinate 3,142 of NZ_AQPN01000105.1, read as the reverse complement.
CAGCATCAGTCCTTGGTGGAATCAAAGTAGGATCAACTCTTACCATTGATGGAAATGGAGTATTGAATGGGACAGCTGTTGTTCAAGATGCTACTACTACTACAAAAGGGAAAATCATGTTAAGTGGAGATTTAGGGGGTACTGCTGATATTCCTAAAGTAATTTCTGTAGGAGGCTCTACGGCAGCAGAGATATGGAGTGCTGCAGAATTTATAAAGGCAGCAACATCCGCAAGCACTCCTAATACATTAGTGAAAAGAGATGCTTCTGGAAATATTGTAGTTGGGACAGTTACAGGTAGTCTTTCTGGAAATGCCACGACGGCCACATCGGCCGTTTCAATAAGCGGGACAGTATTGGTTAAGAATGGAGGAACAGGAATTACCTCATATATTCCTGGCAATTATATTAATGCGTTGGATGCAAATACACTTCAACAAATGACTCCTTCTCAGGTTAAGTCAGACCTTAAACTAGATCTTGTAAATAACACAAAGGATATAGATAAACCAATAAGTACATATGCTCAGGCTGCTTTAGATTTAAAGGAAGATAAAACTAATAAACTTGAGGATATAAGTTTGGATCCAACTTCTACCGTTAAGTACCCAACGGTAAACGCCGCTAGAGCTTATGTTGACAAAAAGGTAAATGATGCTGTCATTTCTGCTGGTTCGGTTCCTGATGCAACTACAATTTTATTAGGTAAAATACAGTTGGCAGGTGATCTGGCAGGAATAGCATCAGCGCCAACTGTCCCGAAATTGGCGTCAAAAGAGGATTTAATTACTAATCTTCCTGTTAGTAAAGGTGGAACAGGAATTACATCTTATGATATAGGTAACTATATTAAAGCGTCGGGTGTCACTGTTCTTCAGCAAAGAACGCCTTTACAAGTTAAAGAAGATCTAAATCTAAATCTTTTAAATAATACGAGTGATGCTAATAAACCAGTTAGCACAGATATGCAATCTGCTCTTGATAAGAAAATTAATCTATTAGAAAAAGCAGCGAAAAATGGTGTGGCAACTTTAGATGCTTTAGGTAAAATTCCAACTGATCAAATTCCTCCTATTACCTTTGCGAGAGTAGATGTATTGAGTAGCGAATCTGCAATGCTGTCATTAAATGCTGCTGTAGTGGGTAGTATAGCTATTAGATCAGATAACAGCAAAAGTTATGTGCTAGCTCAAATTCCTTCATCCGTTCTTGCTAATTGGAAAGAGCTGCTTACACCTGCCTCTTCTCCTGTTCAGTCTGTTAATGGTAAAACAGGTACTATCACTTTATATAAAGCAGACCTGAGTTTAGGAAGTGTAGATAATACGACCGATTTGAATAAGCCAGTTAGTACTTTAGTGCAAACCGCATTAGATTTAAAAGAAGATAAGACGAATAAAAGTATTGATGTATCTGCCGATGGTTTATCAAGTACTAAATATCCCTCTGTAAAAGCAGTTAAAGATTATGTGGATGCTCAAACTACTGCTGGTGCTTCTGATGCAACTACAGCTGTAAGAGGGATAGTTCAACTTACAAATGATTTAGGGGGAACAGCAACTTCTCCAACAGTGCTAAAAGTAGGCAATTCGTCAGCTTCTAATATCAGCGCAGCTACAGTATTAGCTAACGCGGCAACAAGTGTTAATACTGCAAGTACTATTGTAAGAAGGGATGCGTCAGGTAATTTTGCAGCAGGTACTATTACGGGGAGTTTATCTGGCAATGCGTCAACCGCAACTACAATCACTAGTACTTTAGGTGTTGCCAAAGGAGGAACAGGGCTTTCAGTCTATACTGCTGGAAGTTATATTAATGCTCTAAATACAACTACACTTCAACAAAGGACTCCTACACAGGTTAAAGCTGACCTGGGCCTTGCAAATGTAGATAATACCAGTGATCTTGGGAAGCCTATAAGTACTCTCACACAATCTTCGTTAGATGGGAAGGAGGTGACATCCAATAAAAGTCAAACTATTACAACGGATGGTTCATCAACAGATAAATATCCTTCTGTAAAAGCGATAAAGGGGTATGTTGATAGTGAGATAAGTAAAGTTGGTACAGGCGGGGGAAGTGTTGCTGAGGCAACCACAACAGCAACTGGTATAATTAAACTAGCTGGTGATTTAGGAGGATTGGCTTCCTCTCCAACGGTAATAGGACTATCGGGTAAAGAAATTACTTCAAATAAAAGTCTCAGTATTTCAAGTGATGGAACTTCAGATACCAAATACCCATCTGTAAAAGCGGTAAAAAGCTATGTAGATGGTATAGTGCAAGACGCAGATCTTACAGCTATTGCAGTACTTACAGGAACAGGGTTGGTAGCAAGAACAGCAAATGGGCTCGCTACAACTCGAAGTATTATGCCCGGCTCAACAAATGTTACTGTGACTTATGGTAATGGGGTGTCAGGAGATCCTACTATTGATATTGCAAATACAACAGTAGTTGCCAATTCATATGTATCAGCAAATATCACTGTGGATGCAAAGGGAAGGATAACCGCAGCCTCAAATGGAACAGTTGGTGGTGGTGGAGCTGCAACAAATATTACATATACACCTTCGCCAAATGACGGAAAGATTAATTCTTCTACCGGAACACCGGCTTCTATTCCGGTCGGTTCTACCATAAATGCAAGCTTAATGCTTCCTAATGATAAAGCCAAATTAGACAAGATTGAAGATATAAAAACTACTGATGCTAATAAAGTCCTAACAGTAGATGGTACTAGTAAAATAGCAACTTGGGTTGCGTTGCCTGCAGGAGGCAGTGGAGGCGGAAGTAGTGATGTGATCTATAGTCCAACGGATCCGACAAACTCATTGAGTTCATATTCTTCTGGAATTGAATTCTTAAAAGTAAAAGCGTCAGGCCCCGGTGTTACAGTACAAAGAACTGTAGGAGCTGGTGGAATAAATAATAAATTTATTATAACTGTTCCAGCAGGTATCTCTTTAGAGGCAGTAAGAATGAACGGAGATAATAAGTTGTTGGGAAAAGAACAAACTGATACACCTCCTGGAACAGTCTTTATAGATGTAGTCTATGCAAGTAGCTCTAACATGAATACTAAATTAGAAGACTTTTGGCCTCCTGTGTCACATACCTACATTGATAGAAGAACATCTCC
>NZ_AQPN01000104.1 GCF_000403135.1 Arcticibacter svalbardensis MN12-7 | reverse complement strand
GAAGTGTGTCCATACTATAAAAAACAAGAAAAAAGGAAGGCAATAATGCCTTCTTTTAACTTTTTATTTTGCGATTTACTCTAATTTTTAGTTCGTAATTTATTTTAAGAAATTAATTATGAGCTAGATGGAAAATATTTTAAAAAACAGGGGTTATTAGTACCTCCCATAAATATACATTCGTACAAAAAATAGAAATGTATATACCTGTAAAACAGAACTAAAGGCTGTTTTATAATTGCTTAAGCATCAGAAAATAGCTGGTATAGCGGGTAAGAAGGACTTAACTTAATTGTTAAGATTTAAGATGAAAAATAGATACCCTAAATTTTAAGTTGATGTTTTGTACTTACACTCTTTATAAAGATTTTTATTACAATATGATAACGAGAAACACCAATAAAATTATTTTTTTCCTTTGTTTGTGGGCATATAATGCCAAAGCTAATGAACCTAAAAAAGAAACTCCTTTGAAAATATGGTTTAACCAACCTGCCATGAAATGGGACGAAGGTTTGCCCATTGGAAACGGAAGTTTGGGCGCTATGATTTACGGCTCCCCAGCATCAGAAACACTTTGCTTAAATGAAGAAACCATTTGGTCGGGAGGGAAAAATTATCTTACCGACAGAAAAGATGGATATAAGTATTTAGGACAGATACGTCAGCTTTTATTTGATGACAAATACATTGAAGCAGAAAAGGTAGCAGAAGGTAAATTGCTGAACCAAAGACCTGATTCTGGTTCAAATTCATATCAAATGTTGGCTAATTTACATATTGAAAGTTCACAATTGGTTAACTTAACTAATTACAAACGCCAGCTAGATTTAAACCAGGCATTAGTAAGCACTCTATTTCAAAAACAAGGTGTAAACTACCTTAGAGAAAGTTTTTCAAGTTTCCCCGATCAAGTAATGGTTTTCAAATATACCGCAGATAAAGGACAAAAAATCAGTTTTTCTGCTTGGGTTGATAGAACAGCAAATACAAAGAAAGTACTTTCTAAAAATCGTATCGAATTTTCAGAACATGTTGGAGACGGTTTTGGAGTTAAATTTTATGCCATTGCTGATTTTGAAATCAAAGGAGGGAAATCTGAAGTGATAAATGGCAAATTGGTGATTTCTAATGCCGACGAAGTAATCATTAGAGTGGTAGCTTCTAGTGATTACCGAGGGTTAGATCCGCAACAGAAATGCAATAATGATCTAGCTAATGCATTAAAATTATCTTATCAAACGCTATTAAAAAGGCATATCCAGGATTATCAGTCTTTGTTTAATAGAGTAGATATCAAATTATCTGATAAAAATGGAGAAGATATACCTACAAATGTTCGTTTAAATCAAATAAAAAATGGAGCAATAGATAACTATTTAACACAAGTAGAATACCAATTTGGAAGATACTTGTTAATCAGCAGTTCAAGACCAGGAACCTTACCTGCAAATTTGCAAGGTATTTGGGTTGATGGTTTAAAACCAGCATGGAATTCTGATTACCATATTAACATCAATATTCAAATGAATTATTGGCTTGCAGAAATGACCAACTTATCTGAATGCCATTTGCCTTTTTTAGATTTTATAGGTGATTTGCGTGAAAATGGTCGAATTACAGCCAAAGAAACCTATGGCGCAACCGGCTTTGTTGCTCATCATACTAGTGATCTATGGTATTCTACAGCAGGTTTCGGAAAATCCAGATATGGCATGTGGCCAATGGGCGCCGCCTGGTGTTGCGAACACTTATTTACACATTATGAATATACCGAAGACAAGCAATTTCTGGTTTCTTATGCATATCCAATAATGAAAGAGTCGGCTCAATTTTTTGTTGATTTTATGGTTAAAGATCCTAAAACGGGATTTTTAGTCTCAGGACCCTCAGTGTCTCCAGAAAATAATTTCATTACAAAAAATGGAGAAGTAGGAACAATAACCATGGATCCTACAATGAATAGAGAAATCATTTTTGAATTGTTTAATAACTGTATTAAATCTGCCAATATTTTAGGTATTGATGCAAGTTTTAGAGATAGCCTGATTACCAAATTAAGCCAAATGCAGCCGATTCAAATTGGTAGTGACGGCAGGTTAATGGAGTGGGCTGAAGAGTTTAAAGAGAAGGAAATTGGACACCGCCATATATCGCATTTGTATGCATTACATCCTTCCAATCAAATATCAAAATATAAAACACCAGCGCTTTTTGAAGCTGCAAAAAAAACAATTGAAACCAGATTGGCTAACGGTGGTGGACATACGGGTTGGAGCAGAGCATGGATAATTAACTTTTATGCCCGTTTGTTAGAACCCGAGAAAGCATTTCAAAATATTATAGCGCTGCAACAAAAATCAACATTGCCTAATCTTTTAGATCTGCACCCACCTTTCCAAATTGATGGTAATTTTGGACTAGTGTCTGGCATTACCGAGATGTTGATGCAAAGCCAGAATGATGAGATTAATGTATTACCAGCTTTACCTAAAGAATGGTCATCCGGAAGTATTAATGGATTAATGGCAAAGAAAGGATTTGAAGTTTCTATTGAATGGAAAAACGGAGTGTTACGATCTTTACTAATTAAATCGAAATTAGGAGATCAGCTAAATTTACGTTATGGCGATATTGTAAAAAGTTTATCCACAAAAAAAAGAGATATTTTAAAGTTCAACAGCCAAATGGAATTGCTATAAAAGTTTTATAAAAAACAGGAATATAAGTTTCAATTTAAAAATAATGTTTTTTAAAAACTACAAGCAATTCCATCATTATAAGAATACAACCAATAAATGGAGGTTTTAAATAAAAGATTAACCTCTTAATACCTTTTGAGACGTTTTCGCTATACTTTGAGATATTTTGTTCTGTTACTTTTCTGAAGTTCGTAGTATAAATAATTGATCAACTGCCTTTTTTGTTGTGATTTAAACCTATTAAATTTATAATACTTTTTCATGGATATTAAATGCCGTAATGTTTTAATAGGCAAAAAAAAGAATTTTTATTCTTGCTTATTTATTTGCACAGTAGGTGGCTTTTTTTCTTGTAACGTTAATAACAATCAAGAAGTGCCCAAACAAAAACCTAATATCATTTACATATTGTCAGATGATATGGGTTATGGCGATTTAGGTTGCTATGGACAAAAAACTATCAAGACACCCAATATAGATAAAATGGCCTCCGAAGGGATCATATTTACTCAACATTATGCAGGGTCATCTGTATGTGCGCCATCAAGGGCTAGCCTAATGACTGGGAGAGACAACGGACACTGTAGAGTTAGAGGAAATTACGAAACCGGTACACATGGTTTTGGTGGCGAGTTAGAACTTCGTCCACAAGATACAACCATCCCCGAAATACTAAAAAATGCTGGATATACTACTGCTTTAATTGGCAAATGGGGTTTAGGAATGGATGGCACAACTGGCGAACCCAACAAAAAGGGTTTTGATTATAGTAACGGCTATCTAAACCAGGCACATGCCCACTCTCAATATCCAGATTATTTGTTTAAAAATGGTGTTAAATATATTATTCCAGCAAATGCCAACGGAAAAAGAAATAAATTTAGCAATGATATTTTTACAACAGATGCCATAAGATACATAAAAGAAAGTAAATCGAAAGAGCAACCTTTCTTTATGTTTTTATCTTTTGTTACCCCACATGCAGAAATGCTAGTGCCAGAAGATGAAGTTTTTCAAAATTATAAAAAAAAATTTAAAGAAACTCCATACACAGAGGGTATGGGTGGTTCTAATGGTAAAGACTCTTTAGGTATATATCATTCACAAAATTATCCAGAAGCTGCTTTTGCCTCAATGATTACACATATTGATAATGATGTTGCAAAAGTATTAAAACTTTTAAAAGATTTGAATTTAGATGAAAACACAGTTGTCATGTTTGCAAGCGACAATGGTCCGCATGAGGAGGGAGGAAACAATCCTTATTATTTTAACAGTAACAGCATATTCAAGGGTATTAAAAGAGATTTATACGAGGGTGGTATTAGAGTACCATTTATTGTAAGGTGGCCAAATGTGATTAAACCTAAAATAGTTACTTCTCAAATATGCGCATTTTGGGATATCATGCCTACTTTAGGGCAAATGGCCCATGCCGATATGTCTGGTGTACAAACAGAAGGTATATCTTTAATGCCAACTTTATTAGGCGATACAGCAAATCAGAAACAACACGATCATTTTTATTGGGAGTTCCACGAAAATAAATATTCAGACCAAGCTGTAAGAAAAGGCGATTGGAAAGCCGTTAGACATGATCCTAGCAAAGCCTCAGAATTATATAATATCAAAATAGATCCTGAAGAAAAAAACAATGTTGAAACAAAACATCCGAACATTGTAAAAGAATTTGAGCAGTTGATGATTAGTTCGAGAGTAGATAACCCTTATTTTAAATTAAAAAGATCTTCTTCAGTAAAATGAGTGTTAACTTGTTTTTTTGAGATTTCGATTGTCATCATATTTTAACATAGGTTATGTCTAATGTTTTTTAAAACCAATTATAATTAAAACACAATATGCCACGCATCTTTTTAAGTATTGCTCTTTTATGTTTATTAAAAACTGCAAGTGCACAAAATTTTAATTTAACCGAGTGGGAAGATCCTACCAAAGTTGAATTAAACAAATTAGAACCTCATGTAACCTTTGTGCCATTTCAGTCAGAAAAGGAGGCTTTGTTAGACGAAACTTCAAAATCAAATGCTTATCAATCCTTAAACGGAGAATGGAAATTTAATTATGTTGATAAGCCAGATTTAAGTCCAAAAAATTTTTTTGAACCAAATTTCAAAGATGCCAATTGGAAAAATATACAAGTGCCGTCAAATTGGGAAATGCAAGGTTTTGGGGTGCCTATTTATACAAATAGTGTATATCCTTTTCCTAAAAACCCACCATTTATAAGTCATAATTATGCCTCCGTAGGCAGTTATCGCAAAGTTTTTAAAGTAGCAGATAACTTTAAAAATAAGCAGGTTATTTTGCATTTAGGTTCCATTTCTGGGATGGCTTATGTTTGGCTAAATGGCAAACAAGTAGGTTTTACCAAAGCAGCAAAAACACCTGCAGAGTTTGATATTACTCCTTATTTAAAGAATGGAGATAATACTTTGGCGATTAAAGTTTATCGCTGGCATGATGGCTCTTACCTAGAAGATCAGGATTTTTGGCGTTTAAGCGGCATAGAAAGAGATGTATATTTATTAGCCAGAGAAGAAAATCATATTCAGGATTATGAGATTAAAGCCGGTTTAAACAGTAATTATAAAGATGGTGTTTTAGCACCCATTGTAAAAGTGGATGTGAAAATTGCCCAATCTGTAGAAGTAGGCTATAAGCTGTTTGATAAAGAGGGTAAAACCGTTTACCAAGCTACCCAAAAATTTGTAGCTAAACAAGGAGCTAATACCTTTCAATTTGTTGCTAAAACTTTGCCAGGGATTAAAAAATGGTCGGCAGAAGAACCCAACCTTTATCAAATTGTATTTAATATCAAAGGTTCGTCAGAATATATTGCCAATCAAGTCGGTTTCCGTAAAGTAGAGATTAACGATGGACAGTTGATGGTAAACGGAATGCCTGTTTACGTTTACGGTGTTAACCGACATGAGCATGATCCTGTTAAAGGGCATGTAATTAGCAAAGAATTGATGATTAAGGACTTAGAGATGATGAAGAAATTCAACATCAATACCGTTCGTACTTCGCATTATCCAAATAACGAGTTATGGTACAAGCTATGTAACCAATACGGAATGTATTTAGTGGATGAAGCAAATATTGAAGTACATGGAATGGGGGCTACTTATCAACGAGAGTTTGATACCATTCCACACCCAGCATATCGTAAAGAATGGGCTCCAGCTATTACCGATAGGATAAACAGAATGGTTGAGCGTGATAAAAATAATCCAGCGGTAATTATCTGGAGTATGGGGAATGAATGTGGAAATGGTCAGGTTTTTAAAGACAGTTATTTGTATTTAAAAAAAAGAGATGCGTCTCGTCCGGTGATGTTTGAGCAAAGCAGCCAAACTTGGAATACAGATATTATTGCGCCAATGTACCCAAAAATTGATAGCATGAAACGCTATGCCAGTAAGCCACAAACTCGTCCGTTTATTATGTGCGAGTATGCCCATGCTATGGGTAATAGTTCGGGCAATTTTGATGAATATTGGGAAATTATTTACTCTTCAAAAAATATGCAAGGTGGTTGTATTTGGGATTGGGTTGACCAAGGGATGACCCAGTACGATGCATCAGGCAGAAAATTTTATGGATATGGTGGCGATTTAGGTAGCTATATGTTCAGAAACGACGAGAATTTTTGTGCTAACGGATTGGTAGATGCAGATAGAAACCCTCATCCAGGTTTGTATGAGGTAAAGAATTTTTACAGTCCAATTGTAATAAGCGCATTTAATGCCAAATCAGGCTTGTTAACCATTCAAAACAAATTTAGTTTTACTAATTTAAACCGATATGATTTTAAGTGGCAATTGGTTGAAAACGGAAAAGTGATAAAAGGAGGTATTTTTACTGCTGATATAGCACCTAGACAGCAAAAAGAAGTAAATATTGCTTTGCCCCAAATAAGCAATCTAGCAAATGATTATGCTTTAAATGTTTTTGCTTTAACTAAAAATGCAACGCCTATAGTGCCAAAAGGACATGAAGTAGTACGTAACCAATTTGAAATTGGTAAGTCGGGTTATTTTGTAAACCTAGCTAATCAAAAAGAAAAAACAGCAAGTACAAGTAAGCAAAACGGCAATAATTTAGAATTAAACTCCGGAAATATTAAAGCTAGTTTTGACCTTAGAAGTGGCGATTTAAACAGCTATACCAAGGATGGTAAAAATATTTTGGCAAAAATGCCCGAGCCTTATTTTTGGAGAGCAACCACCGATAATGATTTTGGAAACCACATGAATACAGCTTCTGGTATATGGCGTTCGGCACAAGCTAATTTAAAAGTTGTGGATGTAAAAACGACCGAGAATAACGGCGAAACTACGGTTAAAGTACGCTACAAATTTGATTTTATTAATGCTAATTATGAGGTGGCGTACACCTTTTTAAAAGGTGGTGCTTTACAGATAACCTCCTCAATTTCTAACCTTATTAAAGAATTACCAGAAATTCCACGTTTTGGAATGCGTATGGATGTAGATTCTACTTATCATAATTTGGAGTATTACGGCAGAGGGCCTTGGGAAAATTACAGCGACAGAAAACATTCGGCTTTAATAGGTATTTACAAGGATAAGCCAGAAAATACTTACGTAGATTACATTCGCCCACAGGCAAATGGTAACCGTACAGATACTCGATGGATAAAGCTTGACGACGATAAAGGCAATGGTATTTTAGTACAAGGTTTACAGCCTTTAAGCTTTAGTGCTATGCCATATTATGATGAAGATTTTGATGCGGGCAATACCAAGAAAAATAGACATACAAACGATATTGTGAAAAGGGGAGTGATTAATTTGCAGGTTGATTTATTGCAACGTGGTGTAGGTGGCGATAATAGTTGGGGTTTTTTGCCACACGATCCATACCGTTTAATAAATAATAATTACAGTTACAGCTACATTATCAAACCGCTTTAATAATAAGGTTCATTTTTGTTTTGGGCTACCATATTCATTTTTATATGTTGCGTTAATGATAGAATCGGCAGCTCTCGATTTTTCATCGGGACTATAGCGGATAGCGTGTAAAAATGCCCAAAATGCTGGTGTAATAAAGAGATTGACAAAATTTAATTTAGAAGATGATTTTTAAAAAAGCAAAATATAAGATTTTTGTAATCACGTTACTTTTGGCGCAAAATATTTCATTTGCCAAGATAATAAAAGATGCTGATGCAAAACCAAAAACTAAACCTAATGTAATTTTTATTTTATTGGATGATTTAGGGGTGGGCGATGTGGGAGTGTTTTTTCAGGATCAGCGGAGATTGGCCAATCAACGAAATAGGCCTTTTACCATTACTCCATATTTGGATGAAATGGCTAAGAAGGGGGCAACTTTAGAGCAATATTGTGCGGCGCCTGTCTGTGCGCCTTCACGTTCTTCGATATTACTGGGGCAAAGTCAAGGACATGCCAACGTTCGAGACAATCAATTTGATAAAGCTTTGGCCAATAATTATACGCTTGGAAATGTGATGCAAATGGCTGGATATACTACCACGGCTATTGGTAAATGGGGCTTACAAGGAAACGGAAAAATTAAAGATGCAACAGAATGGCCTGCACATCCTTTAAAAAGAGGTTTTGATGAATATATGGGTTACATCCGACATGGCGACGGACATGAGCATTACCCAAAAGAGGGGATTTATACAGGAAAAAAAGAAGTTTATGATGGCTATAAAGAAATTAGCAATGATTTAGATAAATGCTATACCGGCGATTTATTTACCGCTGCCGCAAAAAAATATATAGTAAAGCATAGTCAAAGAAACGATAAAGCGAAACCGTTTTTCATGTATTTAGCCTATGATACTCCACATGCTGTTTTAGAATTGCCAACGCAGGCTTATCCAAAAGGTTTTGGTTTAAAAGGCGGTTTGCAATGGACAGGTAAGGCTGGGAAAATAATCAATACAGCAAATGGAACTCCAGACTCATGGATGGATACTGAATATGCAAATGCAACTTATGACGATGATAATAATCCATTAACTTCAGAAGTGCCTTGGCCTGATACTTATAAGCGTTATGCAACCATTACCAAAAGAATTGACAATCAGGTGCATGATATATTGATGCTGTTAAAAGATTTAAAAATCGACAAAAACACTTTGGTTATTTTTACTTCGGATAACGGGCCATCTAGAGAGTCGTATTTGCCGAAAAATCATGTTGAATATAATCCTACTTTTTTCGGAAGTTCTGGTCTCTACGATGGAATAAAAAGAGATGTTTGGGAAGGAGGTGTAAGAATGCCTACAATAGCTTATTGGCCTACCCACATCAAATCCAAAATGGTGATTGATAAACCAAGTATTTCTTACGATTGGATGGCTACTTTTTTAGATGTTGCCGGGTTATCAAGTCCTGTACGCTCAGACGGTATTTCATTATTGCCATTATTAACTGGCAAGGGAAAACAGAAAGATAGCCAGATTTATATTGAGTATTTTGAAAATGGGAAAACGCCTAACTACGAAGCTTTTGATGTTTCGCACAGAAACAGGGTAAGGAAACAAATGCAAATGATACGCTTAGGCGATACTGTAGCCGTGAGGTATAATATACAATCAGCTGCGGATGATTTTGAGATTTATAATATCCGTAAAGACCCTAAACAGATTGTCAATTTAGCGAAAATACAAAATTTAAGTAGGTTACAAAGTAATCTAAAAGCCAGAGCACTGCAAATGCGATTGGCGGACAGCGGAGCCAAAAGACCTTATGATAACGCATTAATCCCAGCTGATAATGTAGATGGATTAATCAAAGGCTTGCGTGAAACAGTTTACCAGAATGAAACTTCGTGGATAAGTGCACCAACCAATTTTTCAAATGCAATAGTGGTTAATAACATAAGACTAGAAAACTCAAACCAAAATGCAGTTTTGTTTGATGCTTACGTTTTAATCCCCGAAGATGGAACTTATACTTTTGGCTTACAAACAACTGGTAAAGCTTTTTTGAGATTACATGATATTGCCCTGATTGATGAAGATTTTAACTACCAAGCTGAGCAAAAATCAGAAATACTTAATTTAGCAAAAGGCTATCATCATTTTAAGTTGTATTATAAAAAAGGAGTGAAAAAAGGAGATGAAGTTTTACATTTTACTTGCTTTAAACAAGGCGAACAAAATGTGGACTTGATGAAAAACACTTATGCTAATAAATAGTTTTATGGTGCTTTTTAGGGTCTTAACATTGACTTGTTTAGTTAAATTTTTTATTTTTTCAGTTTTTGCACAATCTCAGATAAAATCCAATGGAGTTTTAAAACTGGAGGTAAATATAAATTCGAAAAAGCAAACTATTGAAAATTTTGGTGCTTCTGATGCTTGGGCAGGGCAGTTTGTGGGGCTTTGGCCTGCTAATAAAAAAAATGCTATTGCAGATTTATTGTTCAGCACCGAAATGGATAAAGATGGTATTCCCAAAGGAATAGGACTTTCTTTATGGCGTTTTAATTTAGGGGCTGGAAGTACTGAACAGGGTAGCGAAAGCAAGATTAAAAATGAATGGCGTAGAGCAGAATCTTTTTTTGATGCTAAAGGAGAATATGATTTCACAAAACAAAAAGGGCAACAGTGGTTTTTAAAAGCTGCAAAAGAAAGAGGTTTGAATAATTTTCTCGGATTTTTTAATAGTCCACCAGTAAAATTCACTAAAAACGGGCTGGCATTTTCATCAGATGGGAAAATCAATATTTCAGCAGACCAATATCCTGCTTTTAGTAAATACACCGTTGATGCAATTAAAGGATTGGCGAAAAATGGTTTCCAATTAAATTATATCAGTCCGGTAAATGAGCCACAATGGGATTGGAAAGATGGAGGACAGGAAGGGAATCCGTACACTAACCTGCAGATAAATGATTTGGTTAAGATAATGGATACCGATTTTGAGCAGCACAACATCGATACTAAAATCATCATTCCCGAAGCAGGAAAATTAGATTATTTAGTAGCAGAGGCAGATAAACCAGAAAAAGGCAAGCAAATAGCATACTTTTTCAAACACGACACATCATTATATAATTTGACACATGTAGAAAAGGTAATAGCAGGCCATAGTTATTTTACCACGTCGCCTTATCATAAAGCCGCAAACTTACGGAAAAAACTGAGTGATGAGGTTTCCAAAGTGGACGGATTAAGATTTTGGATGAGTGAATATTGTATTTTAGGGAATAATGATGGAGAAATAAAAGGAAGCGGGAAAGACTTAGGAATGACAGCGGCTTTTTACATAGCAAAAGTGATTCACAACGATTTAGTGAACGCAAACGCAACCGCTTGGCAATGGTGGACAGCTATTTCTTCATACAATTTTAAAGATGGCTTGGTTTATATTGATAATAATAAAGCAGATGGAAATTTTACGGATAGCAAAATGCTTTGGGCTTTTGGCAATTATAGCCGTTTTATTAGACCAGGATTTGTAAGAGTTAGCAATCAGTTTAGCGGATCCGATTCTTTGCTGTGTTCTTCTTTTATAAATCCGGACACAAATCAAATCGTGAATGTAATTATAGATAATTCAGATATAATTCAAACGTTAGATATTATAGTTAACAAGGTGAAAATTAAAAATTATCAAGTTTATCAGACATCGGCAGAAGCTAATCTTTCGCCTATACCATCTAATCAAAAGCAACAAATTAGTATTCCTAAACAATCAATTATTACCATAGTTGGTTATTATTAAGGTTTTAAAAGCAAATCTTATGAAGATTTACAAGTTTTTAATCATTTTTACAGTAGTTTTTGCTTTCTCTTCTTTTTCGGAAAAGGATTATGCTCAGGTAAAAAATGCTAAACCTAATATTGTTATTATTTATTTAGATGATTTAGGTTATGGCGATTTAAGTTGCTACGGCAGTTTAGGTTTAAACACACCTAATATCGATAAAATTGCAAATGGCGGATTAAGATTTACAAATGCGTACGCTTCATCTTCAACATGTACGCCTAGTAGGTACGCATTATTAACTGGATCATACCCTTGGCGTAATAAAGATGCAAAAATTTTACCCGGTACAGCACCTTTGCTAATATCTGCCGAACAACAAACTTTGCCTAAAATGTTAAAATCGCAGGGCTACACAACAGGCATTGTTGGTAAATGGCATTTAGGTTTAGGCAACGGAGAAATTGATTGGAACCAACACATTTCGCCAGGACCAAACGAGGTAGGGTTTGATTTCTCGTACATAATGGCGGCAACTCAAGATAGAGTGCCAACCGTTTATATTAAAAATGGCGACGTTGTTGGGCTCGGTAAAAATGACCCCATACAGGTAAATTACAATAAAAATTTCGCAGGAGAGCCTACAGGAAAAGATAATCCTGAGTTGACCAGAATGAAATGGCACCATGGGCATAACAATAGCATTATAAACGAAATTCCTAGAATTGGTTATGTTAAAGGCGGTAAATCTGCTAATTGGCAAGACACCACCATGTCTGACCATTTTTTAAACGAAGCCGAAAATTATATTAAAAATAATAAGGTTAAACCATTCTTTTTGTATTACGCAATGCAACAACCTCATGTACCACGTACACCAAATCCTAGGTTTGTTGGTAAATCTGGTTTAGGCCCACGTGGTGATGTTATTTTAGAAGCCGATTGGACTATCGGTGAATTGATGAAAACCCTAACAAATGAAGATGTTTTGGATAATACCTTAGTGATTTTTTCGAGTGATAATGGACCGGTTTTAAACGATGGTTATGATGATGAGGCGGTAGAGAAACTTGGCGTTCATAAACCTGCCGGTGTGTTAAAGGGAGGGAAATACAGTCTTTACGAAGGCGGAGTACGTATCCCTTTTATGATTTATTGGAAAAACAAAGTAAAACACGGCGTTTCTGATGCTTTAGTTTGTCAGTTAGATTTATTGAATTCGCTGGCTCAACTTACAGGTGCTTCGCAAATAAATACCGATAGCAACAATTTATTAGAAGCCATTTTAGGGAAGAGTGATGAAGGAAGAAATGCCTTAGTTATTGAGGCGAATACAAAAACAGCTTTAAGAAAAGGAGATTGGTTGATGATACCTCCTTATGCTGGTCCAGCTATTCTTGAACCTGTGCAAATTGAGGTTGGAAATTCTCCCGATTATCAGCTTTTTAATTTAAAAACTGATTTGGGGCAATATCAGAATCTGGCTAAATCTAATCCCGAAAAATTAAAAGAAATGATTTCAACTTACGAAACTTTAAGAGGTAAAAAAAATAAAAATTAAAAAAATGAAGAGACTATTTTTAATGCTTTTAACAGCCGCAACATGCCATGCACAACAAAAACCTAAAGTGGAGAAACCCAATATCCTTTTCATTTTGGCCGATGATTTAGGATACTCTGATTTAAGCTGTATGGGCAGTCAATATTACGAAACCCCTAATATTGACGCTATTGCAAATAAAGCGATGGTTTTTACCAACGGCTATGCCGGCTGTCAGGTTTGCAGTCCTTCTAGAGCCACAATTATGACTGGGCAGTTTACAGCCAGACATGGTATTACCGATTGGATTGGTTCTCCAGCAGGAGAGGAGTGGCGTAAAAAAGATCGCTTAACCCAACTTCTTCCAGCAGAATATAAACAGCATATGGATACCGATGTAGTCACATTACCTATGGCTTTAAAAAGTGCAGGTTACACCACCTTTTTCGCAGGCAAATGGCACCTGGGAGAGGAAGGTTATTATCCCGAAAATTTTGGATTTGATATTAACAAAGGTGGATTTAGCGCTGGTAGTCCTGTAGGGGGATATTTTTCACCTTTTAAAAATCCAAAACTCGAAAATCATGAAAATGGTGAAAATCTGAGCATGCGGTTAGCTAAAGAAACATCTGCTTTTATTAAAGCATCAAAAGATAAACCCTTTCTCGCATACCTATCGTTTTATGCGGTACATGGACCAATACAAACATCAAATGAGAAATGGAGTAAATATCGCGATAAGGCAGAAAAAATGGGCATTGCCGATAAAGGATTTGAAAAAGGCGATCTATTGCCCATGCGCAAATATCAGGATAACCCGGTGTACGCAGGTTTAATAGAAACAATGGATGATGCCGTTGGAATGGTTTTAAAAACACTTAAAGATAATGGTTTAGAAAAAAATACCATCGTTATTTTTACCTCAGATAATGGCGGAGTAACTTCGGGCGATAGTTATTCAACCAATTGCCTTCCGCTAAAAGGAGGTAAAGGTTACCAGTGGGAAGGTGGGATAAAAGTTCCTTATATGTTAAGTGTTCCATGGATGAATCAACACGGAGAAAAGAATAATATACCTGTTGCAGGAAGCGATTTTTATCCAACTATTCTTGATTTGGCCGGTTTGCCTTTACGGCCCAATAATCATAAAGATGGTAAAAGTATTGTTCCAGTATTAAAAGGAGCAACATTAGCAGAACGTCCATTATATTGGCACTACCCACATTATGGAAATCAAGGCGGAAGACCTGTTTCAATGATGCGTAAAGGCGATTGGAAACTGATTCATTTTTGGGAAGACGGACATGATGAGCTTTATAATTTACCAAAAGATATTCACGAAGACAACAATTTAGCCAAAAGTGCCCCTAAGCGTACTGCAGAAATGTCGAATACTTTATTGAACTGGCTTAAAGAAGTTGGAGCTCAATATCCTAAAAAGGATCCCTTGTATGATGCAGCAAAAGAAAAAGATGCTGTCTCAAAATCAATGGAGAAAAATATCAAACAACTTGAAGAACAACGTAGAAATATGTTAAATAAGGACTGGAAACCTAACAAAGATTGGTGGGGAAGTATTCCTACTATAGATTAATATTTTAGTAAACAATAAAACTGGAATTTCAACAATAAAGTTAACATTTAGTTAAGCGGCAATGTTTTATTTATTTAACTTTTTTCCAAATTCTTCTGCAGATAAATATCCCAGTGTAGAATGTAATCTTTTACGGTTGTACCAGGTCTCTATATATTTAAAAATTATTAGTGCTGCCTGTTGTTCGTCTTTGAATTTATACTGGTAAACGCATTCAGCTATAAGTGTTTTAAAGAAGCTCTCTGCCACTGCATTGTCCCTGCAATTTTCCTTTCTGCTCATACTTCGGATAATGAATGGATTTTTTTCCAATAGACACCTTAATTCATTGTATACTGGACTCCTCGATCAGAATGAAAATGAGCTTTTGTGTTATCGGCCTTACGCTTTTAGCCATTTTAAATGCGGGTATTACTGTATCGTAAGCCAACGGCTAACTACACTAATCTCCCGTATTAATGCTATTATTCCAGTTTTGAGGTAAGAGCTGTTCCAGTTTATTAGCGTGGTGGTCAGGGATTCTGGTCAGTAAATTCCTTAACCATTCAAAAGGATTGACACCATTTTTTTTGCAGGTATCCATAAAAGAGTACAGCATGGCTGCCCGTTGGGCTGCTTCATGTGATCCGGCAAACAGGTAATTTTTTCTTCCCAATTTATGTAAAGCTTTACATTAATTGGGTTATGCATAGCTGAGGGTTATGTAAAGTAAAGGGTAAAATCCAATCTTAGGCTTTGTTTTGAAGTAAAGCACTTTACATAATTATAGCTGTTGTAACGAAGACCGCAATACAGCGATCATTAAAGCAATAGCTATGAAAAAAATGCGGACACCCTTCGACCAGCTCATTTCAGATGCAGGCGAAGTGTTGATGAACAATATTGCTAAGGACCCCAAATACCATCATATGGTATAGCGTTTACTGGCGGCGAATGTATCGTCATCTAAGTACTCAGGGCATTACTGAATTTACCTCCGCTATCGGCAGGCAATATCTGATCAGCCAGTTTGGTGAGTTCGATTATGCTACTCTTTCCAAGCGTGACAAGGACGTGGTAAAGATCATCAACGTGCTCTGTGAGTTCTACGATACTGGCACCCTGGTGAATAACAAGGAACGGATCTTGCTGAATGGCCCCATCGGAGAACTTGTGAAACAGTTTCTTGCTCACCTGGTTTCACTTCGGTTAAAGCCATCGACGATAAATGAACGTAAACATTACTTAAGCCGATTTATCATATCCCTGTGTGAGCATGGTGTGATGTCGATTGATCAAAAACTATGTAAATCCTGACGAAACGGCGGTTGCCTTTCTCAATCCCAACAGACCCTAAAAACGGCCAATATAAGCCAAAAAAGCCCTTTCGTTACCAAAAAGGGCTTTTTTTTCAAGTGACCTGGGAGGGGTTCGAACCCTCGACCCACTGATTAAGAGTCAGTTGCTCTACCAGCTGAGCTACCAAGTCTCATTGTGGCTGCAAAGAAACGATTTTTTCTTGTCTTTTGCAACCATAATTTACTTATTTGTTAAGAATATAAATCCTCACGTTGTTTTTTAACCACTTCACTGCTGATGTATTCATCGTAAGTCATTAGTTTATCGATGATTCCGTTCGGCGTAAGCTCAATAATACGATTTGCAACCGTGTTCGTTAATTCATGATCTCGGGATGTAAATAGGATAGAACCTCTGAAATCGTTCATCCCATTGTTCAATGCAGTAATCGATTCAAGGTCTAAATGATTCGTTGGTTCATCAAAAAGGAGCATATTTGCCTGCTGAAGCATCATCTTCGAAAACATACAACGCATCTTTTCCCCACCGGAAAGCACACTTGCCTTTTTCAAAACTTCCTCTCCCGAAAAGAGCATTCTTCCCAGAAAACCACGGATGAACTGTTCATCTTTATCTCCATCCGAATATTCCCTCAGCCAATCAACCAGGTTGTCATTCTTACCTTCAAAATAAGTAGAGCTATCATTAGGAATATCAGCCACATTAATGGTAGTACCCCACTTGAAACTGCCCGTATAATCAGGATCTCTTCCGCTTAATACATTATAGAATGCGCTTGTAGCAAGACTATTTGAAGCAAGTATCGCAATTTTATCCCCTTTATTAACCAGAATATCAACTCCGGAAAACAAGATTTCGCCGTTTGAAACTTTCTTAAGGTTTTCAATTTGTAAAATCTGATCACCTGCTTCACGCGTCATATTGTTAAACATGATGCCTGGATACTTCCTGTTAGATGCCTTAATTTCATCGATGCTTATCTTATCCAAAGCCTTCTTCCTGCTTGTTGCTTGTTTAGACTTGGACGCATTCGCACTAAACCGCCGTATAAATTCCTGAAGCTCTTTAACCTTTTCCTCTGTCTTTTTATTTTGATCGGAACGCTGACGTAAGGCCAACTGACTTGATTCGTACCAGAAAGAATAGTTACCCGAATAGATACTCATCTTACTAAAATCGATGTCTACGATATGCGTACAAACCGTATCCAGAAAGTGACGGTCATGCGATACCACCAATACGATGTTTTCATAATTAGCCAGAAATTCTTCCAGCCAGGCAATGGTATCTATATCCAGGTCATTCGTAGGCTCATCCAATAATAGAATATCGGGATTACCGAATAGGGCCTGAGCAAGCAACACGCGTACTTTTTGATTTCCATCAAGCTCTTTTAACAGCTTATAATGAAGATCTTCTTTGATACCCAGATTACTCAGCATGGTTGCCGCATTATTTTCTGCGTTCCAACCATCCATTTCAGCAAATATATTTTCTAACTCTCCGGCGCGTTCACCATCTTTATCAGTAAAATCCTCCTTTGCATATAAAGCATCCTTTTCCTTCATGATGCTATAAAGCTCTTTATGGCCAACCATGACGGTTTCTATCACCGGTACTTCATCAAATGCATAGTGATCCTGCGTTAACACAGCCATGCGCTCTCCCGGAGTAAAACCAACCGATCCACTGCTTGGATCAATCTCACCGGAAAGGATTTTCATAAAGGTAGATTTACCGGCACCGTTTGCACCGATTACTCCATAGCAGTTGCCATGCGTAAATTTAAGGTTAACATCTTCAAAAAGTGTACGTTTACCAAAGCGTAAGGATAGATTGGATACTGTAATCATGCATAAATAAATGAGGTGCAAAGGTAAGAAATTGGAATAGCATATGGCAGAAGGCTAAAAAAGTTTTATTTTTGGATGATATTTATGGATAAGATTCAGCTTGAAAAGCAATTATTTCTGCCCTTAACGAAGCTTAAGATGGTTAAACTAGCAGAATTATGCAAAAGGGAGCAATCTGTAGTACCCGTTCTGCTGGAGATTAGCTCATTCCATAAAGAACCTAAAATTGCTTTTAGAGCAGCATGGGTGTTAGAATATATTCTTTTTTCATCTTTTCCCTCAGCTGATGACCAGCTATTATTCTTTAATTACTATCCCCTTCAAAAACACAATAGCTGCCGAAGACATTACACCAAGTTACTGTTGCTGCTCATCAGAAAGGGTCACCCACCTACAGGTTCGTCTCTATCTGCCATTATCAATCAAACTTCGGAATGGCTTATCGAAAGAAAGATCCCCGTAGCAGTTAAAGCTAATTGCATAGAGATCCTTTATTACTTAAGGAATGAAGAAGATTGGATTGAAGGGGAGTTGAAGCTGCAGATAGAACTCCTGATGAAAAGCGGATCTGCTGCTCTCCAATCCAGAGGAAAAAAGTATTTAATCCTGCTTAACCAAGAATAAGTGTAATTTTACAGCTGATTTTAATCATAATGGAATTATCTTTAGGTACTCCGGCTATGCTGTTTCCGGCAATAGCTTTGTTGCTTCTAGCGTATACAAATCGATTTCTTGCTTTAGCGGGACTTATTAGAAGCCTTAAAACTCAATATGTTGAAAGTCCAAACCCGAACCTGATCGGTCAGATTCAAAATATCCGTAAGCGTATTATGCAGGTAAGAAACATGCAAGCATGCGGCATTATGGCATTTCTACTGTGCGTTGTTTCCATGTGGCTGGTTTATATTTCGCAGGAGTTATTGGCAGAATACATTTTTGGATTCAGTTTATTTTTACTGATGATGTCTCTTTATATCTCTTTCCGCGAAATACAAATCTCTGTTCATGCCCTGGAAATAGAATTAAGCGACCTGGAAGAATTAATGAAAGGAAAGTAAAAATGGCAATTTCCCTTACGACACCCATGCTTTTGTTTCCGGCAACATCCCTTATTTTGCTGGCCTACACGGCTAAACTGGCCTATCTTTCCAATTTGGCACGAACACTTTATAAACAATATACAATTCTTGAAAATGAGGGATTGCTGATCCAGATCAGGAATTTAAGGAAGCGAATTTACTTCATAAAAAATATGCAGGCTTTCGGCAGTCTTAGTTTTTGTTTCTGCACCATAAGTGTATTTATGCTCTTAAATAACTGGATGATAGCTGGTGAGGTCTTTCTTGGATTAAGCAGCGTACTATTAGTTATCGCATTATACTTATCCTTCATGGAAGTTGTGTTATCCGCTGAAGCATTAAAGATAGTAGTAAAAGACGTGTGTGATTGAGGTCGCGAAGGATTTAGCTATATGGTATCCCCGTATCATACTGCTTCGTTCTGGCTTGCTCTTCCGTCCCTAGGCGAAGCACCAAGGGTGCACTAAGCCAGCAGGAGCGAACAAGCATCGAAGTTGACCCCTACACAGCTCCTCAGTGTCTCTAACATCAAAGGTCATATAGCCGTCAAAATTTCACAATTACCGGTGTTATTTATATACTTTCTTTTTTATTCTCTTTATTTTAAATACCTTGCATTCTGATTCAAGAAATTCAGGTTAGGCTATTGAGTTTTACCTGTCGATCAGAGTAGGAAATTCTGTATCAACACAAAAAACAGCATCTAGTTATGGGGAACATTAAATTAAAAGATTCATTATTAAACGGTTTTAGCTTTACAGAGCTCTTAAAAGAATATGCAGTTGATCCTTCCGATTTTACTATTCAGGATGAGCAGCTTATATTATCTGAAAAGAAACTCTTAAATAAAGAAACGATCAAGGAAAAAGTGATCATTGTAGGTAAGGGCAAAGACGGTTTGGTCAGCTTTTACGGCACTCTTCATTATAATCTTTTGAATAAATTAGCGGTTTTTGAACTGGATTCAGTAGATCAAACTAATTCTCAGGTAGCTTAACGCATCTCATTGTAATAATGAAAAGCCCGGACATTAAACAGTTCGGGCTTTTTCGTTTTATTTTTTGAAGCTTGCTGTACTTTTATACCTTTGATACCTAAATGTTAAGTATATGAAAGAAAACTGGTGGAAGATATTAGCCTCAGTTCTTGTTATCTATTCGGTATGGTCGGGTATGCTGGGATCGGTTCCCGAACTGCCCATTTTGCACGAAACCATTCGTAATCTTTATTTCCATGTGCCCATGTGGTTTACCATGGTTATATTGTATTTAATATCAGTTATATATAGCATTAAATACCTTTCCTCGGGAAATGAAAACCATGATTTACTTGCTGTTGAATGCGTAAATACGGGTGTTGTTTTCGGATTTCTAGGCTTGGTAACCGGTATGATCTGGGGGAATTACACCTGGGGTTCTCCATGGCCTAATGATCCTAAAATGAATAGTGCAGCCATTTCTACATTGATGTACCTGGCTTATCTGGTGCTAAGAAACTCCCTGGAGGAGGAGCAAAAACGCGCCCGCATCTCTGCGGTATATAATATTTTTGCTTTCCCGGTTATGATTGTATTACTTTTTATCCTTCCTCGTTTAACCGATTCTTTGCATCCGGGTAATGGAGGCAATCCTGGGTTTAGCTCCTATGACCTTGATTCGCGCATGAGAATGGTGTTTTATCCGGCCTGTATCGGATGGATTTTAATCGGTGTATGGATTGCTACTATTCAGTATCGTCTACGTAAACTTCAAAACAAACAACTTAATTAAAACAGATGAGAAAATATTTCGTTACTGCCACTATGGTTCTATTTACAGCAGTCTCATCTCTGGCACAATCAACTTCGGGTGTTGAAATGGCTGATGAATTACGTTCATCGGGTAAAATCTATGTGGTGGTTGCTGTTATTACAATTATACTATTGGCTTTAATTGGCTATCTGTTTTCTATCGACAGAAAAGTCAAAAAGCTTGAAAAAAAGAATTAATCTTCCTGTTATGTCTTCGATTCCAACTACAAATTTTTTCAATGATGTATGCTCATTTTTCGATCATGCCTCTCAATTTACTAATCACTCAGCAGGCTTGCTCGACCAGATCAAAACTTGTAACAGTGTTTATCGGTTTCGTTTTCCGATTCGCAAAGGAAACGGCGTACAGGTTATTGATGCCTGGAGAGTGGAACATTCGCACCATATGTCGCCTACCAAAGGTGGAATCCGTTACAGTGATATGGTGAATGAGGATGAGGTAATGGCATTAGCTGCCCTTATGACTTACAAATGTGCTATCGTAAATGTTCCTTTTGGTGGCGCTAAGGGGGGAATAAAAATTAATACGAAGAATTATTCTGTAGCTGAACTGGAAAACATTACCCGGAGATATACAGTAGAATTGGTTAAAAAGAATTTTATTGGTCCTGCTATTGACGTTCCTGCACCAGATTACGGATCGGGTGAAAGAGAAATGAGCTGGATTGCTGATACGTATAACACGATGAATCCCGGACAACTGGACGCAATGGGTTGTGTTACCGGAAAACCAATTGCTTTGCATGGGATCCATGGTCGCCGTGAGGCAACAGGAAGAGGGGTAGCTCTTGCTATCCGAGAATGTATGAATGTGACCGAGGATATGAAAAGGTTGGGACTTACACCAGGACTTATCAATAAACGTGTTATTGTTCAGGGACTGGGAAATGTAGGTTACCATACCGCTAAATATCTAGCTGAACTAGGTGCTATTATCGTAGGCCTTTGCGAATATGAAGGGGCTGTTTACAATGAAAATGGTCTTGATCTTGAAGCTGTTGTTGCTCACCGAAAAGAGGCAGGCACTATATTAAGTTTTCCAGGAGCTCAAAAGGAATTTATAAATTCAGCTGAAGGTTTAGAGCAGGAATGTGATATTCTTGTTCCTGCTGCGTTAGAAAATCAGATCCTGATCACCAACATCGGCCGGATTAAAGCTAAAATTATTGCTGAAGCTGCAAATGGACCTACCACACCTGAAGCTGCTCATCTATTTGTAAAAAATGAAGGAATCATTATTCCGGATATGTATTGTAATGCAGGAGGGGTAACGGTATCCTATTTTGAATGGTTGAAAAACCTTTCTCATGTTGCTTTTGGAAGAATGGACAAACGTTATGAGGAAAATGCCAATTCAAACCTGGTATCGATGGTGGAGAAAATGACAGGCATGAATTTGACGCTGGAACAAAGGGGACTAATTGTTAAAGGTCCTTCCGAACTGGAATTAGTTAATTCCGGATTAGAGGAAACTATGGTTCGTTCTTATCATGAGATCAGAGAGATCAAGATGGGAAATAAAAACATAAACGATTTGCGAACAGCTGCTTTTGTAGGAGCCATTAATAAAGTTGCTGTTTCGTACATGAATATGGGAATCTGGCCTTAGTTTAATGTAAAATTTTTAGGAGTATTGATTTCAGATGACATTTGAGGACCGATAATTTGGTACAAATGATTCCTGTTTTGTATTTTTGACGTTATTCTATTTAATGAATAGTTAGACCGGGGATTCAATGAAAAAAAGTTCTATTGTTGGTATTATAATTATTGCCATCGCTATAGGGGTTATTATAAGTACGTACGCAGATTCAAGCACTTATGGCTCTTTTACTGATGCCAAAGAAAGTCAAACTGAGCTCCATGTAGTGGGAACGCTAAACAAGAGTAAGGAGCTGATATATAATCCGAAAGTGGATGCCAATTATTTTGCTTTTTATTTAGTAGATAAACAGGGTAAAGAATGCAAAGTAGTTTTTTCTGGTGCTAAACCTCAGGATTTTGAACGATCTGAGGAGGTTGTGCTGACCGGAAAAATGATTGGTAATGAGTTTAGTGCCTCTAAAATTCTAATGAAATGTCCTTCCAAGTACAATAAGGACAAAATGGAAGTTCAGGAAGTTGAACACACAGCTGCCTTAAACAGATAATTTTTTAAATGGATATACAATTTGCGGGAGAACACCTGCTACCAGGGAAACTTGGGCAATTCTTCATTATACTTACTTTTGGTTCTGCGCTTATATCAGCCATTTCATACTACTTTGCTACTGTAAAAGATACAAATGACGATTCCTGGAAGCGTATAGCACGTCTGTCTGCATGGGTTAATACCTTCGCAGTTGTTGGAATTGGCGCTTCTCTTTTCTACATTATATACAGTCATTACTTCGAGTATAACTACGCATGGGCGCATTCATCTCGCTCGTTACCTGTTTATTATATAATATCTAGTTTTTGGGAAGGCCAGGAGGGAAGCTTCTGGTTGTGGATGTTCTGGCAAGCGGTACTTACAAACGTTTTAATACAGCGTGCCCGTACCTGGGAAACTCCGGTGTTGACTATCATCATGCTTTCACAGGTCTTTATATCCTCTATGTTATTGGGTGTAGAAGTCCTTGGATTGCGAATAGGCAGCTCTCCATTTATTCTTTTACGAGATGCTGTAGAAGGACCCATCTTTTCAAGAGCTGATTATTTAAATTTAATTCCTGATGGAAATGGACTTAATCCTTTATTACAAAACTATTGGATGGTTATTCATCCTCCAACTTTATTTTTAGGCTTTGCTTCTATGGTCGTTCCATTTGCTTATGCCGTTGCTGGTCTTTGGCAAAAGCGATATAAGGAATGGGTTACGGCAGCCTTGCCATGGGCATTGTTTGCGGTAATGGTACTGGGTACTGGGATTATCATGGGTTCTTTCTGGGCTTATGAGGCTTTAAACTTTGGTGGTTTCTGGGCATGGGATCCGGTGGAAAACGCTTCCATTATTCCCTGGCTTACGTTGATTGCCGCAGTGCACGTGATGATTGCGTATAAAAACTCCGGTCATTCTTATTTCACGGCTACTTTCCTGGTGCTGATCAGTTTTGTATTGGTTCTTTATGCTTCTTTTTTAACCAGAAGCGGGATACTGGGTGAAACTTCGGTTCACTCCTTTACGGATCTGGGCATGTTTGGGCATTTATTAACCTATCTGCTCGTATTCTTCGTTATTGCCATTGGTTTTCTGATTGCAAGATGGAAGGATTTGCCAATCACTAAAAAGGATGAAGAAACCTACTCGCGTGAGTTTTGGCTCTTCATTGGTGCTTTAGTGTTAACAGTTTCCTGTATCCAGGTGATCGCAACAACGTCAATTCCTGTATTCAATGCTATTTTTGGTACAAAAATAGCTCCACCAGCAAATGTTTTTCAGCACTATCATCAATGGCAGGTACCTTTTGCTATTGTAATCAGTTTGGTTTCGGGTTTCTCTCAGTATCTTAAATATAAGAATACTGATCCGCGTAAGCTTTACGTCAAGCTGGTTATGATCATCATCATGGCTGCGATGATTACAAGTGCGTTTGCCTATGTTGCTGATGTGTATCATAACGTGATGTATGTGATACTTACTTTTGCTGCTGTATTTTCGCTGTGCTGTAATGTTCCTTTTCTCATTGACGCCCTTAAAGGTAAGTGGAAATTAGCAGGAGCTTCCATTGCTCATATTGGCTTTGCTTTCCTTTTACTTGGGGCTCTTGTAGCTGCTGCAACCAGTAAAGTAGTGTCCATTAATACTTCCGGTGTTGGTTTTGGCGAAGAGTTTGACAAAAGCAATAATGCGAAGGAGAATATTATTCTTTATGAGAATGAGCCGGTCCGCATGGATCAGTATACCGTTACTTACAAAGGAGACTCTACAGTAGGGGTGAATACCTATTATAAAATCAACTACAAGACTATCAATCAGACCACCCGTAAGGTGATTGAGGAGTTTGATCTTTATCCAAATGCACAACAGAATGCAAAAATGCAGACTATTGTGGCTTCTCCAGATACACGTCACTACTTGTTACATGATATTTATACCCATGTGAGCAGTGTTCCTTTGAAAACGGAAACTGCTGAACATGATGACCATACCGGTCATTCGGCAGACGAAGGGTACGACCAACCTGCTACTTACGAGGTAGCGCTAGGGGATACCATCCGATATCGCGAAGGAATAATTGTAGTTAAAGGGATTAATAGAAATGCCACTGTTGAAAAAATCCCTCTTGGGAAAAATGATGTGGCGATTGCGCTTACACTTCAAGTGATCGCTAAAAACAAGACCTATGAAGTGGATCCTATCTTTTTACTTAAAGCTGGAAATAAGTTTGATTTCGGAAAGGCTGTAGCGGATGCGGGTCTGAAGTTTCGTTTCACTAATGTTCTTCCTGACAAGAATAAACTGGAAGTTATGGTTTATCAAAAGCCCTTAGCTGAAAAGAAATGGGTGGTACTGAAAGCTATTAAATTTCCATTCATCAACTTTTTCTGGGCTGGAAATATATTAATGATGGTTGGATTTCTGCTTTCTATATTCAGAAGGAATAAAGAGATTAGAGTTAAACCAGAAGAAATAAAGGAAATAAAACTCCAATCGAAATAGTTAGGAGATTAACGTTATACAGGCATGAAGGTTGTTCTAATAGGTAGCGGAAATGTGGCTACTCATCTTGGAATCGCACTTAAAGAAGCTGGTCATCAGATTCTTCAAGTTTGGAGCAAAACCCTTCTTCACGGAAAGGTTTTAGCTGATATTTTGCATTCCAGTGCAACTGACGATTTAACAAAGATTGATCAGGAGGGCGAAATTTATATTATAGCGGTTAAGGATGACTTTATTTCAGAGGTAGCTGCCGGTTTGAATTTAAAGCATCAAATTCTTGTTCATACATCCGGTACAGTATCGTTGGACCAGTTAGCCGCTCATGCTGATCGTTGTGGTGTTTTTTATCCTCTTCAAACTTTTAGTAAAAACAAAAGTATCGGATTCTTGACCGTTCCTGTTCTTGTGGAGGGAAACACTCAGGAGGTCGGGGAGGTGCTATTTACTCTGGCTGGTACAATAAGCAATCAGGCTTGTGAAATGTCTTCAGAGGAGAGGAGTGTGTTACATGTTGCTGCCGTATTTGCCTGTAACTTTAGTAATCACCTGTATGCGCTTTCCGAAAAAATATTGCAGGACAGAGGTATTGACTTCAATTTATTAAAGCCATTAATTGCAGAAACGGCTGCTAAAATTCAGCATTATCCACCTGCTGATGTACAAACTGGACCAGCCATACGAAATGACTTACTTACATTAGCCAGGCATAAAGAACTTTTAAATAATTATCCTGATCTGAAAGATATTTACGAAATCTTAAGTAACAGCATTATGCGTTCCAAATAATAAGCTATATTCACGTTTTTACTTGATCATCATTTATGTTTTTAACAAAAATTAAAGCCGTTAAAGCCTTTATTCTGGATATTGACGGCATTTTAACAGATGGAACTGTTCTGGTTACTGAATCTGGCGATCAGTTGAGGAAGTTTAATGTTAGAGACGGATATGCCATGCGTGTGGCAGTGAAACGCGGTTATCATATCTGTATTATATCAGGTGGAAATTCGGCTAGTGTTATATTTCGTTTAAACGGGCTTGGCGTTACTGAAATTCATTTGGGCATTGACAGAAAGCTGGATGCCTACCAAAAATTTATTGATAAGCATAATCTGGCTCCTGAGAGTGTATTATATATGGGAGATGACATTCCGGATATGCCAGTGATGAAAGTGGTAGGTGTAAGTGCTTGTCCGGAGGATGCCGTTGAAGAGGTAAAGATGATTAGCGACTATATATCTGCTCATTCCGGAGGTACCGGATGTGTGCGGGATGTGATTGAAAAGGTGCTTAAAATTCAGGGTAAATGGTATGATCCTGATCCTTCTGCACATGATGATACGATCACTTCTTCTTAATTTTTGTTATGCCTGAAACTCCTTCTCCAACTATAATTTTAGCTTCAAAGTCGCCACGCAGACAAGAACTCCTGGAACAAATGGATATCCATTTCAAAGTGGTTCTTAAAGATGTGGATGAATCTTATCCTGAAGATCTTAAACCTGCAGATGTTGCCTTGTATATTGCTCAGAAGAAAGCAGAGGCATTTGACGACGTGCTGCATGAATCAGAAATCGTGATCACAGCGGATACCATAGTCACCATTGACGGTTTGATTCTAGGTAAACCCAAAGATGAACAGGATGCCTTCGACATGCTTACTCTTTTATCGGGACGGAAACATGAGGTGATTACTGCTGTAGCCCTGCTACATAAACACCAGATCCATGTTTTTCATGACATCACCTATGTGTATTTTAGGGAATTAAGTGCGGATGAGATCCTATTTTACATCAGGAACTATAAGCCTTTTGATAAAGCAGGGTCGTATGGAATCCAGGAATGGATAGGACATAACGCAATAGAAAAAATTGACGGATCGTATACCAATGTGGTAGGTTTGCCTACATTCAGATTAGCTATGGAAATCAAAAAGCTTTTAAGCGTTTAGTTTTTCATAAAGCAATCCTTCCTTAAGGGCATAAGTGGAGAGCGCAATAGCCGGGATTTTTAGTTCATCCAATACATATATCGCTAAAATAGCCGCGACAACAATCATATCAACCCGCACCGGACTAATCGTTACGTTAGCTACTCTATGCTGATGGTCAGATAGGATCAGGTCCTTTACAATGGATTGAAAATGCGCTACTGATACTTTGTAACCAATTAGAGATTGACGGCCTGAGAGCTGAAATTTCTTTATTGCAAGGTCTGCAAATGTTTCAAAAGCTCCTGCAGAACCTATTAAAATTTGCGGTTTGTATTTTGCAGCAGCTAATTTTAAATCAGCAAGCTGCTCATCGAGGTACTGATGGATAGTGTTGATATCGCTTTCCTGGATTGGATCAGAATGATGATAAAGTGCCATTAAGCGGGCTGCACCAAGAGGATAACTTTTTTTAAAGAGAATTTCCTGCTGGTTGCATAAAATAAATTCAGCACTTCCTCCGCCAATATCGAGTATCAGGGAGCTTTGATCAATAGGCACCGCTTGTTGTACACCATTATAAATTAATGAGGCTTCGCGATCACCATCAATAATTTCAATGGTTATTCCTGTTTCTTCTTTAACCTTATTAATGAAATCATTTCCATTGCTAGCCGTTCTTAAAGCCGCTGTACCGGTAGCATAAACCGAAGTGATCGAATAACTGTCGATTACTTTTTTAAAGGCTATCATGGCATCAACACCTCTTTGAAATGAAGCTGCTGTAATGAGTCCAGCCGTAATTCCGCCTTCACCCAACTTCACATCTTTTTTATCCATGTAGATTTCTTTTATAGATTGCTCTTGGGTAAGTTCAGCAATTAATAAATGAAAGGTATTCGTACCGAGATCAAGAACTGCAATTTGTTTTTTCATAAAAAAGGATAAAAAAAACCACCATACGGTGGTTTAATTAAAAATATGTTTTTTTATTCGAAGTATTCCTTCATTCTTTCAAAGAAGCTTCTTTCATTTTTACCAGGTTGTGGTCTAAAATTAGGAGAGGCCTGAAGTTTTTCAAGCATTTCTTTCTCATCCTTAGAAATAGCTTTTGGAGTCCAGATATTGATATATACCAACTGATCGCCTCGGTGATACGAGTTTACTTCAGGTACACCTTTTCCTTTTAGGCGTAAAATTTTACCGCCCTGAGTTCCGGGTTCAATCTTAATCTTTGCTTTTCCATCTATGGTTGGGACTTCAACAGAAGCACCAAGAGCTGCATCTATAAAACTGATATGAAGGTCGTAAACTACATTATTACCCTCACGTTGAAGGGATTCATGTGGAATTTCTTCAATAAGGATGATTAAATCTCCGGGGATACCGCCATTTGGTGCTGCATTTCCTTTTCCGCCCATTGAAAGCTGCATTCCTTCACTAACTCCTGCTGGAATATTGATGGAAATTGTTTCCTCACCACGTATAACGCCTTCACCATGACATGAGTCACACTTAGATGTAATTTGTGTTCCGGCTCCGTTACAAGTAGGGCAGGTTGCACTAGTCTGCATCTGACCAAGAATAGTATTCGTCACACGCCTTACCGCTCCACTACCACCGCAAGTTTTACAAGTTTGAACAGAAGATTTATCTTTTGCTCCTGTACCATCACAAGTACGGCAAACGATAAGTTTATTGACTTTTATTTTCTTTTCGGCACCCTTAGCAATTTCATCAAGTGTTAGTTTTACCTTAATGCGAAGGTTACTACCGCGGGACATACGCCGGCTTCCACCTTGCTGTCCGCCACCACCGCCAAAGAAACTGTCAAAAGGACTGCCACCGCTACCAAAGATATCTCCAAACTGGCTGAAGATATCGTCCATGTTCATATGGCCACCACCGCCACCCTGAGGTGAATTACCGGAATGACCATATTGATCATAACGTTGTTTTTTTTCAGGACTGCTGAGTACTTCGTAAGCTTCAGCAGCTTCTTTAAACTTATCTTCGGCTGCATTATCACCAGGGTTCTTATCCGGATGGAACTTTATTGCAAGCTTACGGTATGCTTTCTTTATTTCATCCGCAGTAGAACTTCTGGTAACACCCAGAATATCATAAAAATCTCTTTTTGCCATAATTATTAACTTCCTACCACCACTTTCGCAAATCTTAACACTTTATCGTTGAGATAGTATCCTTTTTCAACTTCGTCAATAACCTTACCTTTCAGATCAGCTGAAGGGGCGGGAATGTTTGTAATAGCTTCGTGAATATCTGCATCAAAGACAGTTCCTATAGATTCCATCTCTTTTATTCCCTTTTGTCCAAGGGTATTTTTAAGTTTACTACTTACCAGAATAATACCTTCCTTAATGGCTTTGACATCGGAAACTGATTCCATTGCCTTTATAGCACGTTCAAGGTCGTCAGCAACAGGTAGAATACTTAATAAAACATCTTTTCCTGCGGATTGCAATAAATCGATCCGTTCCTTTGTGGTACGCCTCTTATAATTATCAAACTCAGCATATAAGCGCAGGTATTTATCGTTAGCTTCTTTTAAATCACCCTGAAGTTTCTCTTCTACAGAAATCTCTTCAACTGCTTCAACTTCGCTATCGACTTCAGGAGCTCTCGCTTCGTTTACCTGCTCTATCTCTTGTTCTATTTCAGACTGCGTCTGATTTTCTAAAGCTACTTTTTCTTCTTCGGTAGTTTTCTTCTTGTTTTTCAACATGTCTGAAAAATTCATATTTATGGAATAGACAATTTATTTGCCAAGTTAATTAATCAGTCAAGCTGTCAGCAAAATGCATAGTATGTCAGCGACATACACATTAAAGCAGACATTTAGCCTTGTTAAACCATTTTTACATCTTCTATTACTCTTCCATTTTCGCATTTAACAATACGGGAAGGGAAGGTGCGAATCAGATTATAATTATGTGTGGCCATCAGGACAGCCGTCCCTGATCTGCTGATATCTTTCAATAAAAGCATAACTTCTTCGGATGTTTCGGGATCGAGATTACCTGTGGGTTCATCGGCCAATATAAGCTCCGGATTGTTTAGCAATGCCCTGGCTACTACAACACGCTGTTGTTCGCCACCGGAAAGTTCATGTGGCATCTTCCGGAGTTTAGAGCGTAGACCTACTTTTTCAAGTACATCACGGATTCGTTCATTGATCAGGTTTTTATCCTTCCAGCCCGTTGCATTTAATACAAATGCAAGGTTTTCTTCCACCGTACGATCAGTAAGCAGTTGAAAGTCCTGAAATACGATTCCAAGTTTTCTTCTTAAGAAAGGGATATCGTGATCGGAAAGCTTTTTTAAATCATATCCTCCGGCATGGCCTTCACCTTCTGTGATATGAAGCTCACCGTATAAGATTTTCATTAAACTACTTTTCCCTGAACCGGTTTGTCCAATAAGGAATACAAATTCACCTTTATCAATGTGAAGATTCACTGCTGATAAAACAAGGTGTTTTTGTTGGTATACATCTACGTTATGGAGTTTTATAATCGAATTTCCAATCATATTACAATTCTAATTTCATTATTTTGCCAAATGGAAGACTCTCTATCAGCGTCACTATATATTCTTTCTTACTGCTTAATCCTATTTTATCAAGCGTTTTATCCGGGCGATCTACCCTGAAGTAGGCCAGCAAAGTAAACTCATCATCACGTAGCTGAACATAGTCAGGTATTTTAGCTATTCCCTTTACTTTGATGATATACATGGCTCCAAAGTTAATATTTTCCATTTAAATCAATGTGGGATTATAATTTAGCAAAAATTCAAATGTGTTTACTCCATCTGCATAATCCCACAACTTTGGAGTCTGACTATCACCAAACATGACCTGTTGATTCTGTAGATCAAGTTTTTCTTTAACCACAACACATTGAATTTGTTCGCTAAGAATATTGAGCTTCTCTTCTGCCTGGAGCTTTGTCGGAAAGGTATCGTAAAATAATACGGCTAAAGGTGAACTCATGCTAACATCCTGTTTGAGTAATAAAAATCCATTATCCAGGTGCTTTTCTCCGTTCACCAGATATATCGACTTATTATAGTCGTAATTGTTTGCATATTTATGATGATTAATCATGTTTTTAAAGGGTTCTTCTATTGCTTCGAAAAATGGAACAAAGTTATATGCTTCGGGAACGAACAATTTTGAAACATTTCTACAGCCTAATCCGAAGTAATCGAATATATCATGGCCCAAAGCAATGAAATCTTCCTTACTTTCTGTACCATCAAGCACGGCTACGCTATTTCTATTTTTACGAATGATATGCGGAACTTTTTTAAAATAATACTCAAAGTATCGGGAGGTATTGTTACTTCCGGTTGCAATTACAGCATCGAATTCCTTTAAACGATCGGTGTAAATGATGTGATCCTTTAACGAAGGCATATATTCAATCAGACGGGAAAGAATATGAGGAGTGAGGTGTTTATCCTGTGAAGAAAGCTTAATCATCGCCTTGTTTCCACTTGCCAGCACAGTTAATATATCATGAAAACCGACAAGAGGAATGTTCCCTGCGAGAACTAATCCAACGGTAATAGACTGATGTTCTTGCTGATGAGTTTCGTAAGCGGAGTCTATCCATTGTTCAATGTCTGATGGATTAAGCATTTTACCCAATGCTTGTACAGCATGATTTACTTGTTCGGGGGTAAACCAGGCATTGTAACCCTGTGCAGAGTTAATGAGCTCATTTAATTGAGCGTCATCTGAGCGTAAGTAGTGTCCTAACTGTGTAAAAGCTTGTTTTATTTGTTGTGTTGACATATAAGTCGTATGTTAAAATCAAGTATTGTATTATATTTGCATTGTTTTTGCATATATAACATTGCAAAAGTAAGTTAAGGAAAAGACATTTAGACCATGGCAATAAAAATAACAGATGAGTGTATAAACTGCGGAGCCTGCGAACCTGAGTGCCCTAACAATGCTATTTATGACGCCGGTGCTGCATGGCGCTTCTCTGATGGAACAACATTAAAGGGTGTAATAGATTTTGGGGACGGTTCAACATTAGATGCTGAAGAAACTCAGGCAGCAATTTCTGAAGAGTTTTACTATATAGTTTCAGATAAGTGTACAGAATGTAAAGGTTTTCATGATGAGCCTCAATGTGCTGCGGTATGTCCCGTAGATTGTTGTATTGATGATGAAGATGTTAGAGAAACTGAAGAAGAGCTTTTGGCGAAGAAGGATTGGCTTCACTCTTAAGCCTAAAGAATCGATTTAAAGGAATTAACATAAAAGAGAAGAGAGCATTAAAATGGTTTCTTCTCTTTTACGTTGATATCCTTTCTGTATGTTCCTTTAATTTTAGGAAGACTTTTTCATCCTGATTGGATTCTATTTGCCTTAGTGCAAGATTTTCACTAAGTAATTTAACTAGTTTTACTGGATACTAACACCTTTTATTGCTGTTATTATATCGCAGCTTCCTTGTTTGGATAATCATTACAGGACATTTTGCTTTTCTAATTACCTAGTATAATTACTCTTTATTGCTGTTATTATAACGCAGCTTCCTTGTTTGGGATAATCAATACAGGACATTTTGCTTTTCTAATTACCTTTTCAGCAACACTTCCTGATATAAAATGATCAAATCCTGTTCTCCCATGAGTTCCTAAGATGATCAGATCAGCTCCCCATTCTTCTGCAGTTGCTAAGATTTCATCCTTTGGACTCCCTACCTTAGTAAAAGTATACACGGGAACTTTATCATCGAAAGATTCAGAGATACGTTCCAATAGTTTTTTACTTGACTCTTCCTGCAACTCCATCAAATCTGGAATAACAACCTGTGATTCATTCAGTAAAGGATCTGTAATATATGGGGTGTTGATTGGAACCTCGTTTACATGCAGAAGAGCAATTGATGCGTGAAGTTTTTCTGCCAGGTCTAAACCATATCCGGCTGCA
The DNA here is from genome assembly GCF_000403135.1 of Arcticibacter svalbardensis MN12-7. Lineage (GTDB taxonomy): Bacteria > Bacteroidota > Bacteroidia > Sphingobacteriales > Sphingobacteriaceae > Arcticibacter > Arcticibacter svalbardensis. The sequence goes on along the minus strand of NZ_AQPN01000104.1, from coordinate 12,332 downwards.
TAGTTTGAATACTGACTATCTTCTACGGCAATTAATATTTTGGTTATTTGATTGAGGGTTTTCATAATTATAAAATTTATTATACTTATTGTTCTAATTTAAACACTTAAGAGATAGTATTAGTTTTTTTATGTGGAGACATAATTTTTTAATTTCTTTGTACTAAAATATGACGACAGAATTTGGTGTTTGTAATCTGTCTCAGGCACCCTTAAGGGCAGAAGCCTCAGACAAAAGTGAAATCCGGTCTTTCTTATTATTCGGTGATTGTTTTAAAATTTTAGAAAGCACCAGTAAATGGACACAGGTACAGACCTTATCAGACGATTATACAGGATGGATGGACCCGAAGCAGTTTGAGTATGTTCCATATAGTTTCGTGGAGGCACAGGGTAGCTCTGTGATAACAGGACCAGTTTTAGTTCAGACGATTGAAAGAATTCCTCAAGGCGATTTTATCCATCTGCCCTCTGGATGCACCTTACCTCTAATCACTGATAATAAATTTTCCATAAACAGTACCAGTTACCGGTTTACAAAACCTCCCATATTAGCAGATTCAGATGCTTTTTATGAAAACATTAAACCCTACGCTTATTTGTTTTTAAATGCGCCCTATCTATGGGGAGGCAAATCAGCCTTCGGAATAGATTGTTCAGGTTTCACGCAAATAGTATTTAAAATGCTTGGAATTACGCTGCCCAGAGACGCATGGCAGCAGGCAGAGGAGGGAAATATAGTTAACTTTTTACAGGAAGTTAAACCGGGAGATCTTGCCTTCTTTGATAATGAAGAAGGACGCATCATTCATGTCGGCATCCTATTAAACGAACAGGAAATTATCCATGCTTCAGGGAGAGTAAAGATCGATTTAATAGATGGTCAGGGAATTTTTAACAAAGATTTAAATCGCCATACTCATCGGTTAAGAATTATAAAAAGGTTTTTTAACTAATCTTTACACTCCATATAATCACCAATTTATCATCACCAACTGATACTAATGATTGACCATCTTTAGTCCATGCAATTTTATTTACAGAATGAGAATGGGTCTCAAATCCTTTTTCTTTGCTGATGATTCTTTGTAATTTTAACGTTTCGGAATCCCAAATTTTAATGCTTTTATCCTGACTGCAAGTCGCAAAGAAAGGAGCAAAGGGATGAAATTTGATATCATATACGGTAGACATATGGGCTATCACTTCTTTTAAAGGAATACCATCAGCGACATTCCAAAGAATAAGTTTTGCATCGCGTCCTCCCGAAAGTAAACGATCATCAGAAGAAGGAGAGAAGGCCAATGATGTCACTGGCCCTGTATGTCCATTTAAATTTGTTATAAAGGAATAATTTATTGCATTATAAATCTTGATCGTATTGTCTTTACATCCAAAAGCAATAGTCTGTTCATTTGAACTTAATGCCATACACCGTACAGTATCGTCGGAAACCTTAAAGTTATACTTCAAAGTATAATCAATACTACTTATTACTGAGACCGTTCCATCTTCAGAAGCAGCAAGAATTTCATTCTTACTTGTCAGTTCTGTTAAACAAAATACAGGTTTAAGATGATGCGTAATTTGGGCTACTACCTCAGCTTTATCGTAGCTATAGATACTAATCTGACCACTCCGCTCTCCAAAAATTAAAAGTCTATTCTTTTCAGAAACATGCAATGCATAGACAGAACTCTTCACCGGAAGCAAAACTGTAGGGCTAAGAAGCTCCAGATTCCATTGAACTATTCCTTTATCATTACCGGCAGTATAAAATACTCCTTGTTCAATTCCCGGCTCTACACTGTAAATTGAATTCTGATGTCCGGGTAATAAAGCGAATTGTTCAATATCAATCATAAAATAAATCTACTTGTGTCTGCCTTCCAGATTTTTCGCTATAGTTTCAAGTGTAATATTCTTTTCACGAAGCAGCATAAGCAAGTGGAACAGTAAATCGGAAGATTCGTTTATAAAATCAAACTCTGTTTCACTCAAAGCAGCAATTACAGTTTCTACACCTTCTTCACCAACTTTCTGTGCAATTCGTTTCAAGCCTTTGGCCTGCATCCTGTTTACATAAGAACCTTCCTTGGGATTGTCGTAACGATCTGCGATGACCTGTTCTAATTTGAATATAAAGTTTTGATTGTATGAAGTAGCAAAGCAGCTTCTGGATCCGGTATGACAGGTTGGACCAATCGGGTCAACCTTAATCAACACCGTATCCTGATCACAATCAATATCAATACTTTTTACATAAAGGAAGTTTCCACTTTCTTCACCTTTCGTCCAGAGACGATTCTTTGAGCGGGAGAAAAAGGTAACTTTTCCTTCAGTTTCTGTTTTTGCGAAGGCCTCTTCATTCATGTAACCCAACATCAACACTTCAAGCGTTTTATCATCCTGAATGATCACTGGTATGAGACCATCACCTTTTTTAAAGTCTATAGACATTAGTATAATTATTATAATCTTACTTCAATATTTTGCTTCCTTAACTCTCTTTTAAGATCAGGAATTAGAATTTCACCGTAGTGAAAAACCGATGCTGCAAGGGCAGCATCTACATTAGCCTCTAAAAAGATGTCTGCAAAATGTTGCATACACCCTGCACCTCCGGAGGCAATTAACGGAATGGACAACGTTTGATTTATTTTCTTAAGCAAATTAGTATCAAAACCAGCTTTTGTTCCATCATGATCCATAGAGGTAAGTAGAATTTCTCCGGCACCACGATCTTCAACCTCCTTAATCCATTGTTCTGTTTCCAACTCTGTTGTAATACGTCCACCATTTAAGTGAACCAGGTTTTTACCATTTACATATTTGGTATCAATAGCAATCACGACAAACTGCTTTCCAAAAGCCGCCGCTAATTCATTAATTAGATCTGGATTTCGTACTGCTGCCGAATTAATAGAAATTTTATCGGCTCCTGAATTTAAAAGAACGTCTGCATCAGATAACTCATTAATACCTCCACCAATTGTAAAAGGAATATTTACTTGTCTGGCTACTGATTTCACTAACTCTACCATCGTTTTTCTACGTTCATTGGTAGCCGTAATATCAAGAAAAACAAGTTCATCTGCACCCTGTCTGGAATATTGCCAGGCAAGTTCTACAGGATCACCCGCATCTCTTAAGTTTACAAAGTTAACGCCTTTAACGGTTCTGCCGTCTTTGACATCCAGACAAGGTATGATTCGTTTTGATACCAATTAAAAAGATATTAATGATTTTAAATTCCAGTCTTTTATTTCATCAATAGAAATATGACCTTCATATATAGCCTTTCCAACCACACAAGCTTCAACTTTATATTGTTTTACAGCCTTAATATCTTCCATTGAACTGATTCCTCCAGAGGCAATAAGCTTAATAAACGGAGAATGATCCAGCAATTTCTGATATAATTCGACTCCAGCACCACCTAGTTTACCGTCTTTATTAATGTCTGTGCATAAAAAGCGAAAAAAACCAAGGTTTAAGCATTTATCAACGTAATCCATCAGTTTAATAGGAGAGCTTTCCATCCATCCTGAGTATTTGATCACCTCATCCAAAACATCAATAGCAACAACTATTTGATCCTGACAAGAAGATGCCTGATCCTTTCCATTAAAAGACTTGCTTAACTCAAGTAAAAAATCAGGGTTAGTAATGGCTTGCGTTCCTACGATCACCCGATGAATTCCTGCATCAATAAGCTCTTTTACCATATCGATACTCCTCACTCCACCACCATACTGAACCTTCATTTCAGTATTCCTGATAATATCAAACAAATATTCCTGATTACTGAAGTCTCCTTTTGCTCCATTTAAGTCAATAATATGAACGAATTCAGTTCCATTTGACTGATAACGCTCTATCATTTCCTCTAAAGTAACATCGTAGAATGTGGCACTCTCGTAGTTTCCTTCACGTAAACGGACAACTTTCTTGTCCAGAATATCAATTGCAGGGATTATGTACATATTTTTCTATAATTCTGAAAAGTTTTTAAGTAACTGCTCTCCAGCCTCTCCAGATTTTTCCGGATGAAACTGAACACCATAAAAATTATTTTTGCTAAACGCGGCAGAAAACTTTAAACCGTAGTCAGCAAAAGCGACTGTAAAAGTAGAATTAAATTCTATAAAATAGGAATGTACAAAGTAAAAGTAGCTTCCATCCTGAATACCATTAAATAAGCTATTTTCAGATTGCGAATAAACACGATTCCATCCCATATGGGGAACCTTGACTTTAAGATCACTTGTAAAAAGAAGTGTCTTGACCGGTGTAATTCCTAATAAGTCAGAATTACCCTCTTCTGAAAATTCAGTCATCAGTTGCATACCCACACAGATCCCTAATACGGGCTTATCAATACCTTTAATGGCATCCGCCATCCCGCTTTCTTCCAGTTTTTGCATTGCAGCACCAGCATGACCAACTCCTGGTATAATAAAGTGGTCATATTTATCAAAATCCGCTGACGAAGCTACCATTTCATAGGAAATGTGCTGCCTATCCAAGGCGGCAGTTAATGAGAAAATATTTCCAGCTCCGTAATTAATGATTCCTATCATTTACAAATATTAAATTAGAGAAGACCCTTTGTACTTGGTAATCTCATATTATCCACATCCCTCTTTGTTGCCATCTTAATTGTTTTTGCGAAAGCCTTAAATATTGCCTCAATTTTGTGATGCTCATTTGTACCCTCAGCTTTAACGTTCAGGTTACATTTAGAAGCATCACTAAAAGATTTGAAAAAATGATAGAACATTTCAGTGGGCATATCTCCAATTTTTTCACGATTAAACAGTGCATCCCATACGATCCAGTTCCTTCCACCAAAATCAATGGCCACCTGTGCAAGACAATCATCCATTGGAAGGCAAAAACCATACCGTTCAATTCCTCTTTTATCGCCAAGAGCCTGGGCCATTGCTTCTCCCAAAGTTATTCCTGTATCTTCAATGGTATGGTGTTCATCTATTTGCAAATCGCCTCTAGCTTCAATCTCCAGATCTATATTACCATGACGTGCAATCTGATCCAGCATATGATCAAAAAAGGGAATCCCAGTATTGATCTTCGAATCGCCCTTTCCATCCAGGTTTACCTTAACCAATATATCCGTTTCTTTCGTAGTTCGTCTATGTTCTATTATTCTTCTACCTACCTTGAGAAATTCATATACTTCCTTCCATGAAGTAGTGGATAAGGAAATGTAAGGACTCAATTCCTCCGCTTTACCCGTTATCTCTTCGATCCCTAAAGCTTCATCTTGCTTAATCCATATCGCTTTAGTACCCAGATTTTTAGCTAATAATACGTCTGTAATTCTATCACCTATAACGAAAGAGTTAAGCAGGTCGTACTTTTCTTTATCAAAAAAGTGGGTCAGTAAGCCAATACCAGGTTTTCTGGTTGCCAAATTTTCATGAGGAAAGCTTTTATCAATGATTACTTCCTTAAAAACGACCCCTTCTCCCTCAAATGAATTCATGATAAAGTGGTGAACAGGCCAGAAATTAGCTTCCGGATGTGACTCTGTTCCTAATCCATCCTGATTGGTAACCATAATCAGATCAAAATCCAGCTCTTCAGCAATCTTGGTCATATATTTAAAAACACCTGGATAAAACCTTAACTTCGCAAAAGAGTCTACCTGATAATCATCCGGCTCCAGTACGAGTGTCCCATCTCTGTCTATAAAAAGTAACTTACGTTTAGCGTTGCTATCCATTTTTTTAATTCTTTTTCAGCTCTTTAAATAAGCCCTTAACGTATTAATTAGCAACACATTCTCTTCTGGAGTACCTATAGTAATACGGATACAGCCTTCGCAAAGTTGCACTTTCGAACGATCTCTGGTAATAATTCCATTATCTACCAGATACTTATATACCCCTAATGGGTCAACCATCTTCACAAGGATAAAATTTGCATCCGAAGGAACGATATTTAAGACAAATGGCAGCTCAATTAGTTTAGAAATAACCTGCTCGCGTTGAAGAATTATCTCACGTATCCAATCGTTTACCTGATCTACATTACTTAAAGCTTCAAGTGCTAACTGCTGAGATGCTTCATTTATATTGTAGGGCGGTTTTACCTTATTAAATACTTCAATGATCTCCTCGCTAGCAAAAGCCATCCCCATCCTTATGCCTGCAAGACCCCAAGCTTTTGAAAGTGTTTGTAAAACAACCAAATTGCCATATTCAGTCAGTTCCTGAATAAATGTCTTTTGTCTGGAGTAATTTATATAAGCCTCATCAACTACCACTAAACCACTAAAGTTCGCAATCAGTGTTTCAATATCAGATCTGTTGATCGAATTAGCAGTAGGGTTATTTGGCGAACACACAAATATAATCTTCGTATGTTCATCAATTGCCTCAGCAACACCCTCCATATCAATCTGATATTCTGGCGTCAGCAGTATCTTTTTAGTTTGTACATCATTTATATTAGCCGATACCTCATACATCCCGTAGGTTGGGGGCAACAATATCACATTATCGATTCCCGGTCTGCAGAAAGCCCTGAAAAGAATATCTATCGCTTCATCACTACCATTTCCAAGAAAAATATTCGGAACAGGAACCCCCTTGATCAAGCTCAATTTAGCCTTTACCGCTTGTTGCATCGGATCTGGATACCGGTTATAATTCCTACTTAAGGGCGATCCGTAGCTATTTTCATTCGCATCCAGAAAAACAGAAGCCTCTCCTTTATATTCATCTCGTGCCGATGAATATGGAACAAGGTTTAATATATTCGTCCGAAGAAGCTTTTTTAAGTCAAATTCCATTTTTTATGCTGGTTTATCTTCCTGATTCATGCGCAATGTCATTGCATTTTTATGTCCCTGCAAACCTTCCAGTTCAGCAAGCACCTCTACAGTATGACCAATATGCTGAATACCTTCCGGAGAAATATGCTGAAAAGTAATTTTTTTGATAAAAGAATCCAATGAAACACCTGAAAACGATCGGGCATAAGCACTGGTAGGTAAGGTATGGTTCGTTCCTGATGCATAGTCACCGGCACTTTCGGGTGTCAGGTTTCCTAAAAACACAGAACCTGCATTCTTTACAGCTGGAATAAGTGCTTTCCAATCCCTTGTTGCCAGTATCAAATGCTCAGGAGCGTATAAATTACTAAAGGCAATTGCCTCATTTAGATCGGTAGTAAGCACCGCATAAGAGTTATGAATCGCTTGATATGCTATCTTACTTCTCGGTAAAACTTGCATTTGTCTTTCCAGAGCCAAATTTGTTTGGTCAATTATAGATTGAGATGTTGCAACCAGAATAGCCTGCGAATCGGGACCATGTTCTGCCTGTGCAAGTAAATCTGCAGCTACAAATTCAATATTCGCCTGCTCATCTGCAATCACAAGCACTTCTGAAGGTCCTGCTGGCATATCAATTGCCGTCTGGGTGCTGGATTGTATAATGGTCTTAGCCTTGGTGACATACTGGTTACCGGGTCCAAAAATCTTATCCGTTTTCGCAATACTAGCGGTTCCGTATGCCATAGCGGCAACTGCCTGAGCACCACCAACCAAAAAAATCCGGTTAATCTGGAGTAAAACAGCCACATAAGCCAGATATACGTTGACTCGTCCATCCTTTTGAGGAGGTGAGCAAACTACAATATCCTGACATCCGGCAATCCTGGCTGGGATTCCCAGCATCAGAAAAGTACTTGGCAATACAGCTGAGCCACCGGGAATATATAACCCCACACGCTCAATTGCACGTGCCTCCCGCCAACAAGTAACACCAGGCATCGTTTCAACAGGTTTTTCCTGCTGAAACTGACTTCGATGAAAGGCAGATATATTTTTAAACGCAGTATCTATAGCAGCCTTTTGTTCTGTGCCAATAGTGGAAGCAATTCCTATAATCTCTTCTTGTCCAATAAAAAGCTGATCCAGTTTAACCCCATCAAAACGCTCAGCAAGTTCAAATAAAGCCTCATCTCCACGACTTTTAACCATGGAGATGATCTGTTCAACCTGCTCAGTAATGCTGTTATCGGCATCGGCATTCCGCAAAATTAACCTGTTAATTTCTGCAGTTGATAAGTCTGGATATGAATATGTTTTTAATAACACTATAAAATGATCTTTTCAATAGGCATAACAACAATTCCCTGGGCACCTACAGCTTTAAGCTGACTAATCTTACTCCAAAAATCCTTTTCTGCAATAACGGTATGAACAGCTACCCAGCCCTCATCTGCCAATGGCACTACTGTAGGGCTTTTAATTCCGTTTAACAATGATTTTATAGCTTCAAGATTTTTACGTTCAATGTTTAAAACCACATATTTGGTTTCTTTTGCCCTTAAAACAGATTGAACACGTTGCATTAACTCAACAATAAGGGGATTTTCCTCCTCACCTTTACGCCCAATTAACACTGCCTGCGAATGCATAACATCACCAAATGGAATCAATCCATTGCTCTTCAACGTTCCGCCTGTAGAAACAAGGTCACATATTGCATCACTTAATCCCAGTCCCGGAGAAATCTCTACAGATCCGGAGATCGTTCTAATATCTGCTGTAATCTTATTATCAGCTAAAAATTTCTCTAAAATAACAGGATAAGAAGTAGCAATAGCTTTTCCATTCAGATCCTCCAGCTTAGTAATTACTCCATTATTTGGAATAGCCAACTTCAATGAGCATTTGCCAAAACCAAGCATTTGAAGATAGGCCACATCAACCTCTGTTTCATTGATGACATTTTCTCCTACAATTCCAAGATCAGCAATACCGTCCTGAACATATTCAGGAATATCGTCGTCTCTTAAAAAAAGAATCTCTAAAGGGAAATTTGATACAGGAGAAATTAAGGAGCTTTTGTAATTATCAAAACTAAGGCCGCAGTTTTTAAGAAGCTCTACCGATTTTTCGTTTAACCTACCCGATTTCTGGATAGCAATTTTGAGTGTTTTCAAGATATTTTTATTATTTAATCAGTCCAATAAGGATTGTTCAGGAATCATCTGTTTCATTCGAAACCATGCATAGGTTATATCGCTGCAGAGCGATGATGGAGACGATGATGGCATGTAAACATAATTGTCATATACTGGATTCCTGATTAAAACCGGGATTACAAATATACATATCATAGCATGAAAACAAAACTTTTATATTTGAGGCATGTTTGATGCTGTTATAATAGGAGCTGGTGCCTGCGGATTAATGTGTGCGGTACAAGCCGGATACTTGGGTAAAAAAGTAATTATCCTCGAAAAGAATGAGGAACCTGGCGCTAAAATCCTTATTTCCGGTGGCGGAAGATGCAACTATACCAACCTTTTCAGCACTTCTGCCAATTTCATTTCCCAAAACGAACACTTCTGTAAATCAGCCTTTTCACAATGGACAGTAGAAGATACCATCAGCTTTTTTGAAACTTATGGCATCTCAGGAAAAGAAAAAACATTAGGCCAGTTATTTCCTGAAGGCAACAAGGCAAAAGATATTGTCGAAGTATTTACCCAATTATGTGAGCAGCTGGGACAACAAATCCTGATGCAATCCGAAGTAAAAACCATTGATAAAGATGCCGATGGCAGCTTCACCATTCAATATGAACAGCGGGGCAAATTAAAAACCGTCCGTTCAGCTACCGTAGTGATCGCTTCAGGAGGGTTACCCATCCAAAAACTTGGAGCAACTGATTTCGGATTAAAAGTGGCAAAAAAGTTTGGGTTAAACATCATAAACACGGCTCCAGCACTGGTACCCTTAACCGTGACAGGAAAAGATGCGGACTGGTTTGCCAGTCTATCGGGAAACAGCATTTTTTGCAGGGTAAGCAATGACCGGATCAGCTTTGAAGAGAATATCCTGTTTACCCATTGGGGCTTAAGTGGACCTGCAATTCTACAGATCTCTTCTTATTGGCGTCCGGGCGAATCCATAGAACTCAATCTTTTACCTAAACAAAATATTCTTGAACTCATTGAGCAAGAGAGAAAGCAGAATGGCAAAAAGACCTTACTCAATCTCTTGTCGCAATTATATACCCGTAAAATTGCAGATGCCCTCGCTAAATACCTTCCTACAGAAAAAAATCTATCCTCATTAAATAAAAACGATCTTCAGCTGATCGAACAACAGATTCATTATTTTAAGGTAAAACCTGCAGGAGATAAAGGATACGATCGTGCAGAAGTGATGCGTGGAGGAGTCGATACAAATGAATTATCATCCAAGACACTAGAATCCAAAAAAGTCAAGGGTTTATATTTTGGCGGAGAGTGTGTAGACGTTACAGGCTGGCTTGGTGGATACAACTTTCAATGGGCCTGGGCATCCGGTTATGTTATCGCCAATAGCTTAGACTAGCTTGGTGGCCCTTAGCATTTCTCTTTTTCCAGGTGCACCAGGAACCTTTTCAATAGAAAAGTTTAACGACTTCATAATTCGCTTTAGGTTTCCCGTGATGGCATAAGTAACCAGCACGCCCCCGGGTTTGATAAATTGGGTAATATGCGTCAACGCTTCCAATGACCACATTTCCGGCTGATTTGCTGTTGCAAACGCATCAAAATAGAGCATATCATATAACCGTTCTGTTGAAAATTCCGATGACAGCATAGGCGCTACCTCCAGCGTACACTCCGCATTAATTTGCAGAGGACCCAGTAACGCTTGCTGATAAGCGGATTTAAAACCTTCCCAAACAGCTTCAGATACATACCGATTATAAGCTGTAGAAAAAATAAGCTCATCCGGCAGGGGGTAGGCTTCTATTCCTGTATAGTGCAGTTGAATTCCTTTTTCCAGGCAGTAATCCGCAGTAAGCAGATAATTTAAGCCAGTACCAAAACCAACTTCCAGAATAGAAATATGGGATTCCGGATGCTGAGACATGAAATAATTTAACCCGGCCTGAATAAAAACATGCTGACTTTCCTGTAACGCTCCATGCATAGAATGATAGTTTTCCCCAACTAATGCATTAAAAATTGTCGTTGAGCCATCTTCTGTCTGTACCAGTGATAAATAATTTTCCATCAATCCGTCATCTTAAGCCATAAAACTACCATTATAAAAGGCCTTTGACCTTAAATAAATAAAAAAAGAAATCTATATTCCCTAAAACTGCTGTAATTTTGCGCTATGTATCAATTACTAAAACCCTTACTTTTTCAGTTCGCTCCCGAAAATATACATCATGTGGTTACTTCCCTGTTAAAAAATGGAAACCGGGTACCGGGTGTTGCCTATATACAAAAGAGTATCTTCCAATTGGAAGACCCAAGACTGGAAAGAGAGGTATTCGGACTAAAATTCAAAAACCCAGTAGGCCTTGGTGCCGGATTCGATAAAAATGCCACACTCGTAGAGGAATTATCCCATCTTGGTTTCGGATTTATAGAAATTGGTACTGTTACACCATTGCCTCAACCTGGAAACGACCAACCCAGAATGTTTCGGTTGCCACAGGATGAAGCCCTAATCAACCGAATGGGTTTTAATAATGAAGGTGCAGATGTTGCAGCTACCCGTTTAAAGTTTCTAAAACGTAAAGGATTGATCATAGGGGGAAATATCGGTAAGAATAAAGTAACGCCCAATAAAGAAGCTGTCCATGATTATGTGAAAGCTTTTGATACCTTATTTGATGAGGTGGATTATTTCGTTGTCAATGTAAGCTCTCCAAACACACCCGGATTAAGGGAACTACAGGAAAAAGCACCTTTGAAGAACATTTTAAACACCCTACAAGAGCGTAATAACAAGAATGGAGTATCACGCCCCATTCTATTAAAAATTGCACCAGATCTTACCAATGACCAACTGGACGATATAGTAGAAATTGTCACCGAAACTAAAATTGCCGGAGTAATTGCTACCAATACCACGATCTCCAGAGAAAACTTACAATCATCCACTACGTTAACATCCGAAACCGGTGGATTAAGTGGAAAACCACTCACTAAACGATCTACTGAAGTGATCCGGTACATTGCTACGAAATCAAATAAAGCATTTCCTATAATAGGAGTAGGGGGAATCCATTCCGCGCAGGAGGCATTGGATAAACTAGACGCAGGCGCATCATTAGTGCAAATCTATACCGGATTTATATATGAAGGACCGCTATTGGTTAAAAAGATCAACCAGGCAGTGCTTAAACGGATACAAGAAGGCAAATCAGTATAATTATCGGACTAAAGGAAATAAATCTGAACGGAGCTTATTTAAAAATAAAATAAGTTCTGTTCATTTACCTGAAATCAAATACAATTGATCAGCATTTCTAAAAAATAAAGATCATAAAAAANACA
>NZ_AQPN01000103.1 GCF_000403135.1 Arcticibacter svalbardensis MN12-7 | reverse complement strand
ATAAAGAAGAAATACTAAATTTCGCATTCGCGAATATTAAAAAAACAACTATAAATACAAAAAAAACACTCTTAATTTATAATTGCGATCATCCCTTGATGCCGATTACAAAGGTGGCTTGTATATTGTCTTTTGTTTATATTAATTTTGATGCCTTAACTTTTTTAATTATTATACCTGTTGAAAACAAATCTGCCGAATATTTTTCATACAAGTCAAAAAGATAGACTACCCGATTTGCCTCATTTAAGAAAGGTTGTTTCCGATAAGCTAGATCAACGGCTTTGTCAAGAGCTTTATGGGCCTTAATTAACTTAGGAGGCATTATTAAAGGATCATACAAACTAGATAAACTATTGGAGCTAAATTCTTGCCTGACATCTAAAATATGTTGAGCGGCAGATTCAATGGCTATTGCATTTTTATCATTTTCTTTCGGCCATGGAAAATTGTTATAAACGATTTCATTTGAATATCGAAAGTCACTTTTTATTCTTCCACAAGTTGATTTTACCCAAGCCATATGCATTTCTGAATGTAGTATTCCAAAATGATAAATAGAGGCATTATCAATAGAAAGACAGCTATCACTTACTATAAAATCTGGGGTTAAAAAACCTAAAGGAATGTATTTGCGGTTTTCAGAAGAATGTCTTGGAATCAAAATGTAATTGGATTTAGGTTGCCTAATCTCACCAAATAATTGTGGATAGTCCGCTAATTTTTGCGTAGTGACCCTCGTACTTTCACTTCTAATATTTTTCACTTTTTTGACCCTTTTCTCAATCTCTTTGAGTTCTTGTAATTTATTCGGGTCTATATCCACTAACCAAAGACACCATCGTTTATAACCATTCAAAAACTCATGTGCACTTACTAATTCCCTGAGGTAATTTTTTGCTTCAGGTTCAAGTATAAGAAAGTCGACCTTTTCCTCATCTGTAAATAAAAAAAACCACCATCATTAGGCATATTTCCAAATGAAATCTCAGGTACATTACATAATGGTCTTCTTCGTTTGAAAAGTAAAGTGTCTTTAGCATCAACCAAATATGGATTGATATTTTTCACATGTACTTCATGTGGTTCGCCTCTGATGTCATCGTACTCATATATAATTTTATTGTTGCTATCATAATTCGCAAAACATATTATCACACAAAATACCGCTGCATTTCCTTTTGCTTCATTTTGCCATTTGAAGGTTTTATGTGCAAATAAAATCTTTGTATTATATTTAGACATTTGACTCCAAAGTATTCCAGGTTGCTCCCCTTGAACAATTGAGTTTGTTGAAACAAACCCAACCTTTATTTTGGTATTTTGAATGTACTTTGCCGCCTTAAGGTACCAACCTGTAACGTAATCCAAAACACCACTTCCTTGTTTGTGGTCAAACTCGCTGGCAATTTGTTCCCTCTGAAAAGGCTTCATTATTTTAGAACCAATAAAAGGAGGATTGCCTAAAATATAATCTAATTCTTCATTAGATACCAACTCTTGCCAGTTAAAGGCTAATGCATCTTTATTGATAATATTTGCAGCTTTCTTTAAAGGTAAACGAATAAAGTAGCTTCCAAATTCATTACTTATGGCCATATTCATTTGATGGTCAATAAGCCACATCGCAACTTCAGCTATTCTCGCAGGGAATTCCTCATATTCTATGCCATACATCATATCAACATTCAACCAAACAATTGATTCTATGCTAGTTGCTAACTGGTTTTTATATAAGCATCTTAAAATTAAAAGTTCTAACAACCGTAATTCTCTATAAGTAATCACCAAAAAGTTCCCACAGCCACAAGCTGGATCAAGAAATTTTAAAGTGCTGATTTTTTTATGAAATTCGTTTAACTTGTTCTTGCTTAATTTAACGGTCTCAAATTCGATATATAATTCATCTAGAAATAGCGGCTTGATCAGTTTTAAAATATTTTTTTCACTTGTGTAATGCGCCCCCAGATTTCTGCGTTCAATTGGATTCATTACACTTTGAAACATTGATCCGAAGATTGCAGGAGAGATAGCCCCCCAATTTAGCCCACAACATTCTATTAATATTGTACGCATTTGACTATCAAAAGCAGCATGAGGCAAAGGTTCTTCAAACAATTTTCCATTTACATAAGGGAAAGCATTTAACGATTCATCAACTATTTTAAGCCTGTTCTCTATTGGTGTATTAAGAATAAAAAACAGTTCACTCAATTTAGCTGCAAGGTCACTGCCGTCCGCAGTTGTTCGAAACTCTATAAATTCTTTAAATATATCTTTATCAAAAATGGTAGTATCATCTGCAAATAGACAAAATAATAACCTAACCAAATAGACCTCTAAAGGATGACCATCATATCCAATAAATTTAAGTTTATCATGCAGTTTGCCCATTAATTCAGCAGCTTTGATGTTTACCGGATCTTGTTCCTTATAGACATGTTTCTGATAGCCTGCAATAAATCCAAAATGCTTTACATGACTCACAAAATCTGCCAAAATGAATTCGATAGTTTTGTCTTCTTCGGTGTCAAATAACCTGAAGGTATTAAAATCTGAAACTAATACATATTTGGGAACTTCATGCTCTTTAAGCCCATGAATATATTCTTTAGCCTGAATAAAAGCCTTATCAAGATTTTTACCAAGGCTTTTCATTTCGATAACGATAACACCTTTCCAAAGTAAATCAATATAACCGTTTGAATTATCAAGCTTTTTAACTCTATGTTCAAAAAAACTTACACGATTGCGATATACTCCAAAAACATAAAAAAAAGCGTCTAAAAATGGTTTGGCATCTGCTTCTTCATTAGATGTACCCGCCCATTCTTTGGAAAAAGCAAACGCTCTATCATTAATTTCATTCCAACTTAATGCCATAGATTATTTAATAAAGTTTAAGATATTATCGCAAGTTGCTAAAGGTATATACTTAAATCGACTTATGATTGATTTAAGATTCTATTTAGGGTTCAGTATTCGGTATTCAGAGCTTCACTTTACAGTCTCTTGAATGGTGCAAATTTAAGTGCCCCAATTTTTTATTCCCAAACAATACGTGCACTCAATGGCACCCAATTGATACCTTCATGATATTCCATTGAGTCAATATAATTAAGTAATTTGGGAAATGGGGTATAAACAGAGCATAGGTATTCATGGACTTTATTGTACGCAATTTCTAAAGAGTCGTAATTAAAAGTCGGATCAGTTTTCTTTGGATTGAAAGTTACATATTGTTTAGTACCATTTACTCCTGAACACCTTTCAGTATAACACCGACAAGAGCACATTATAGGTGTAGATTCAGCTACATATTGAATTGTTATTGAATCTTTTATTATTAAATCATAATAAGCGAAATGGTTTGAAGTTGAATCAATCGCAATGGTCATTCGTATTCTAGTACCTTGTTCTAGACAACACCTGTAATTTTCGCTAATTTGCATGTCTATCAATAACTCTTTCAATCTTGAATAATTACCTTCTATTAATATCAATTCTGCCTTATAAATAGGCGATGATATCTCAAAATGAGATAATGGGTGCAACAAGGCATGTAACAAACTAATGATTTTCGTAATGGATGTAGTGTCCGTTCCTGATCTATTTAAGAAATCCCTAGTTCTATGCACCAAAGTGGTTAATTGAAAAGCAGGGATTTGAACGAAGTCTGAGTCAGCCAATTCCCACTTAGGAAGATAATCAGTAATTAGTTGTTCCAAAGCCTTTCTAAAATAGTTTGCAGCTGCAGGGTAGTCAGGCTTTGTTCTATTGTGTAGAAACCCGACTGCTTTCTGATAATTGGTTTCTCCAACTATAATAATCGGCTTTGTGATTTCATTATTGTTGACATGGTCAGAACCTACATACATCTCAACCGTTATCCATTTGTTTGGCCTATTAATTTCAAAAAATCGGTTGGCAAGTTCAAACCAGTGTCTATCGTAAGTAGAAATGAAAATCTGATAATCTGAAAATTCTTCAAGCAATATACTCAATATAGGTAAGCGGTTGCCAGCATCAAGCCCAACAAAGACATCGTCTAAATACAAAATCTTCAATTCCAAATTTGAAGGATTTTTTTTTAATGATGCGAGATATAAACAAATAGCAAATGCAGATAATCGAGCTTCATTTAAATAGTCACGATAATTGCCTGTAATTAGAATTTCATCTTTTGTGATCTTCAGTCTAAGATCAGCAGTTGTATGCCAGTTCCTTTTTGTTCCGTAATTGAATTCTAGGTCTTTTAAGTTGAAGCTCAGTCTGATCTTAAGATCAGGAAAATATGACGTTAATAATCTATTTAGTTCAACAAAAACTTCATTTAATGTGTTAGTTAAGTGAGCTTGAAAAATAGGTAATTCATCAAGCGCATCCCGATGGCATCGATCATTCCTTGTATAAGCATCCTTCGTTAAATTTCTTTGCAGCTTTATCCATCTTTCACCAAATCGAAAATTCCCACCAGAACTAATCGGAATGTGGTTTCCCAAGAGCTTAAGTACAATCAACTTAAATAAGTTAGGCTCTTCCTCATCATGTAAATACACATTTAATAAATCAGTATAATCCAAGAATCCCTTTGTTAAGGCTGCATTTTGAATAAAGGGAATTTTATGATTGCTCAATAAACTTCCGAACTGAAATAGCTGATTCGGTATAGGTAACTTTTTGAAGTTAGAATCAAACTCACCGAAAGACAATCTGATCTGCCCATCGTTCATGGTATCATGACGATTCTTTACATAACTGACAGAAGTATTTCTTGAACTTGAAAAATAATCATTTAGTGCCTTAAAAAGGGAGCTTTTACCACTTCCATTTTCGCCATAAATTAATAGGTTTTGACCTTGAGTAAGCTCTATGACATCATATTTACCATAGTATCCCCTAAAATTATTAATTGCGATCGACGTAATTCGTTTTATTATATTAAACGATACTAAAGGAGTTATCATTATATGGCTTCTATCAAAATAATTTCATTGATATTAAGTATTTTCAACAAAGAAGCACTCACTGGATGATCAACACTACTTAGCGAATTATAAACAGATTCTACCATTTCCTTATTACTTTGCTCGTCATTTTTTAATTCAGGAAGATGTACTAAATATTGTAACAAATCTGCATTTGCTTCCTTCAAAGTATCCCCTAGGAACAACTCATATACCATAGCATCAAGAATTCGTTGAAAGAACAAATACACTTGAATCCTAATATCACTTACAAGCATATAGTCAACGATAATGATGAATGGTCTTTGTTTTATGGACGAAATCCTTGGCACGGGAATTTCCCGTAGCTGAGTCAATGAAAGCTGTCTTGACTCATTTTGATTCAAAAAGACAAAATATTTTCCTAGTTTATTATAAGTATATCTACTACTGATTATTGCTATCAAGTATTTGGCCGCAAAGCCGTAACGAACCGCAGATACACACAAAATGTAACTTGTAAAGATTCCCTTACCATCATAATAAGCTGCAGTTAATCGTCCAGGTTGATTAGCATTTTTACTAACTAGAATTTTGCCTTTTTGCTCTGAGAATTCATGCAAAATCTCTTTCTCTTCTAAAGTCACATTAACAAATTCTTCGACGACTAGCTTAAGATTTTGAAATCTAACTTTATTTAATAGAGCAAAATCTTCAGTATTTTCAAAAGCATTATTCTTTGTTGACATTACAGGATTAACACCTTGAAATGAGATAGTTACATTTCCAAATGCAACATATTCAATTAATTTGCCAGTATTAAAATTTAACGGACGATCGCTTCTTGAAGAAAAATCAAAATTGAACTTTTCTACCATTTCATCAAAAGCTTTTTTACTTTCAATCCCAGACATGTATTTAAAAAGTTGCCCCAACCTTATTCTCATGGCACTTTTCTCTTGAATTACAATTTCAAATGGGATATTGTTTAAGAAATACCATAGTGCGTAGAAACTCTGTTGGGTTCTTCTTCCATTCTCGACGTTAAAAATATTATCAAGATTTTTATTAAGGTTAATATTAGGAGTATCAGGTCCGTCTGAAATAAGTTCCTTTAGTGTTTTTAGAAAGTTAAACTCTAAATCGTCACTAGCAGTTATAAACTCATCTTTGAATTCACTATCTTCTAATACTTTGGTGATCTCGTTTTTAGATTTCAGACGAAGATTAATTTTGTCCACAATTCTATATATATCTAGATCTTTCGTGACATTCCCGTCATCAGTAGAGTTTGATCTAAATTGCAAAAAAGCGAGTGCGGTATAAATATTCTCATTTTCCATCCTAGAGTTATTTTTTCTAAAATAAAACCAGTCTTTATTGTTTCTATAAATAGTTTTTATAGTTTGCACTATATCACGAGAAATGTAGGAGTTCCACATTTCAAATGTGTCTTCCTTTATCGGATATGGTTTATTATTTAAACGGATAAATAAGTCTATAGGCTCGAAATTAGAATTGTTTTTTTGACTAATTTCGATTATCCATAAGTCATAATTTATAATTTTATCTTTCTCTTCCTGACTAAGCTGTTCAAACGTGTCTCCATGTAAATTCTTTAAGATTCCATTTTTTAAACTAAGAGAATAACCATTTTTATCAGAGTTTCTGGTTTTATTATTCTCATCCAAATAAGGTTTGCCAATAAATCCCAAAATCGATAGCAATCTTTGCTGGCCATCAAGTACTTCCGAAATATCATCTTCTCTTTTATAAACAAAAATTGGAGGTAATTTTATACCGAGCAATATACTTTCAATAATTGATGAGGATTTCTTTTTATTTATAACCTCATTTCTTTGGTAGGGGGGGCGAATCAAAAATCTCTGTCTTGTCATCTGCCGGCATATGTCTAAAATTGCGGTAGTGGAAGGCTCTGGTTTATTTATTCTTAGTTCATCAAAGCTAACACCTTCTTCTTCGGCTAAACTTATATGTTTATCTTTTTCTTTAAAGTCAGAACTAGTTTGCAAGTAAATATTAAAATTTATGTCGAATTTACCGGAAAAAAAATCTGAAGTTATAAGATATCTATTATGAAGCTCCTTTGAAAACGAACTCCGATCCATTTCGAAGGCTTCCATATGCTCTTTAATGTAGTAAACAAGTTCTTTAAGAATATCTTTATTCAATGATGTTAATAATAGTCCTTCAGCTTCCATTATCGAAAAAGCCCAAAACAAGCATTCTGACATTAGCCTATTATAGGTTAACATTTGGTTATCAATCATGTACTTAATTTTCTTAAGTAAATTGATCTTCTCTATAAAGCTATTGAATAGACTTTGTATTTCTTCCTCAGTGATTTTTGAAAAGAGAAATTCATAATATTTTGATATAACCGTATCTTTTTTTACTGCGTAGTATTTTATAGGGATTTGATGTTGTACTAGAAGTTGCCTGATTTTCTTCAGAATTATTTCTGTATTTGTCTTTTCGAAATGTAAGAGCCTTGATATGTCATTGTATAGTACTTGGTCTGATTTCAATTTTCCTTTAATAAAGGTGTTTAGATCATCTTCAAAATAAATAGCTTTATCAATCTCCGGTTGCTTCAATGGAGTTATTCCGGAATTATACCTCTTGAAAATTTCCTTTTTTACGACTTCTTCGATCTCGTCGTTAATGGGACTTTTGGTATGGAAGCTAAATTCTATTATTCGTAATTTAGTATCCCAAAATAAATCTTCGTATTTATGGCCGATGTCTTTGAATAACTTATTTGCAATACCAATATTTTCAAGCTTTCTTAAACCTATTTTTTTTAACTTAAAGTCATTATTCTTAAATCTCAGAATCGTTTGATAACGCTGGCGTCCATCGATAACTTCTACGTGATCCTTACTTCGAAAAAAAATCAACGGTGGAATTTCAGTCCCGAGTAAAATGCTTTCAATAAAATAGCTTGCCTTTTCATCATCCCATACGTAGTTTCTTTGATAAAATGGTTTATAATTTGTTTTCTTTACTCGATCAGGATTATTAAAAAGACTTTCAATAGACATTACTTTTGCTTCTATTTTAATCAAATTTTCAAATATTTCTCTTATCTCCATGAATCGGTAGGAATTTAAAGCGCTTTATGTTTCTATCTAAATCTAGTACGAATGTACTTATAAAATGGACTTTTACTCAAAGTCGGCAAAATTAAATTTAATATCCTTCTTTCAAATAAACTTAAATTTAATCCCCTTATTTAACACTTTTTTATTGAAAGGCAAGAATATTGAAATCTAATACTAAAAGCATGTGACATCATTAGTTTTAGATTCTTATTTCAATTCGACTATCACAAACTATTGTTACATTGCTATTGCTACATGGAGATCTTATTTAACAATCTTTAATAAAATAATTTACATCATGCTGATTAATTGGGTGATAAGAATGTAGCTATTTTGATTTGCATCATTGCAAAGTAATCTCCCCCATCAACTCCCTCACCATCTCAACCACCCCCACAGTTGCCTTCTCCTGAATAACAATAAACCCCTTCCCCTTCCCAAGCGGAACATTAGGATCAACAATATACTTAACAATCCCCTTTGGCACATAATCAACTAACCCGGCAGCCGGATAAACCACCAAACTAGTTCCAATAACAGCAAAAATATCTGCCTGAGCACAAATCTCAATTGCCTTCTCCAGCATCGGAACAGCCTCCCCAAAGAACACCACGTGCGGTCTTAGCTGAGAGCCATCCTCACCAACATCACCCATTTTAATCTCCCAACCATCCAACGGATATGTTTTTGCAGAATTTAAACTAGACTGTGACCTGGTAATCAACCCATGCAAATGCGTCACAGATTTCGACCCTGCCCTTTCATGCAAATCATCTATGTTTTGAGTAATAATTTGAACATCGTATTTTTCCTGCAAACGAGCTAACGCAATATGTGCAGCATTAGGCCAGGCATCAATTATCGCCTTCCGCCTGTCATTATAAAACGTCTGAACCAAAACCGGATTACGTCGCCAGGCATCCGCAGTACAAACCTCTTCCACATTATAACCTTCCCAAAGACCGTCAGAATCCCTAAAAGTTTTTAATCCACTTTCAGCACTTATGCCGGCACCTGTTAATATGACTAATTTTTTCATCTCGATAAGTTCCTGCCCAATTTCGTTAGAATTAAGCAATAAGAGAAATTGAATGCACATTAATAGGAAGTGTAAATTGAACTGTCGTACATTTGTACCAACACAGAACGCATACCGCAAAGTACGAGCAGTGCATTCCAGACAACGTAACATCCCATATGCCAGAAGATTTTAAAACGATACTCATTCGAGAGCTCAACCTATTATTCACACTCAAAAAGACAGAGCGGCTCTGGCATATCCCGGTATTGGCTTCACTTTGCACAGGACTCCCCCTACTAATCGGCTATTACACAGGCCATATTGACTTTGGCGTATTATCATGCCTTGGAGGTTTAGTCATATTATACATGCCATCCACCAACCTCGAAAATCGGATGTTAACTTTAATGCTTTGCTCTTTCGGTTTTATCATCAGCTTTGCCGTCGGAATCAGCTTCAGCTTTAACCCCTATCTTTCAGCTGGTATTCTAGGACTATTCGCTTTTGGCCTCAACTGGGTAACCAGTTATTTCAAAATGCATCCCCCGGGAAGCTTCTTTTTCATCATGATTGCATCTATGGCTAGTTGTATGCCCTTTGACCTGGTTAGTGTCCCGACAAAAATAGGTTTGATTGCTGCCGGCACAATTCTGGCCTGCGTCCTCGCCTTCTTCTACAGCTTATACATCACCAAAAAACTCCATAAACAAGTACTCAAACCTTCTATCAGGAAACAAGATTACGCCAATCTCACCGAATCTGCTATCATAGGCATCTTCATCACGCTTTCCTTACTCGTTGGGCACTATTTCAACTTTGACAACCCCTACTGGATCCCGGTTTCCTGTTGTGCCATCATGCAGGGTGTCAGCGTTACGCACGTATGGCAACGGAGTATTCACCGGATTACCGGAACATTAATAGGGATAGGCTTTACCTGGATCCTGATCCAGTTCAACTTCTCCCTATTAGAGATCTGTATCATCATATTAATCCTGCAATTCATCATTGAAATGCTTGTAGTGAGGCATTACGGTCTTGCAGCCATATTTTTCACCCCATTATCCATATTCCTGGCTGAACTAGGCCGCGGTGTTGTAGTCTTTAATAGCAATGGACTGGTGCAGGCTCGTGCGCTTGATATTGTGATCGGCAGCCTCATAGGAATTCTAGGCGGCATGGTACTCCATAACCGCTATATCCAACAAAAAACAATCAGACAAATCCGTTTAACTCGTGTCGGACTTTTAAGGAAATAACGCGTTAATAAATCTACAACAGCTCTTTATTTAATGAAGCTTCCGCGTATATTCGCTTAACCTGATAATTTTACCGTCTTTTAGCTGAAGATCATTAATAACAGCTAATGAATCCTTAACTCCTTTTTTTGTTTCCCAGTTCTGTGTGTACCAAACGGTTACCCATTCCTCTGATTTATCTTTTGATACTACGGACTCCCAATCGTACATTTTTATGTTCACAGTTTTAAACATATTCCATCCTACATTAAACATTGCCTTCACACTATCTCTTGGCATTTTTTCATCTAATGCATCAAACTCAACGTGCACGGTGTCACCAAAATAACTAGTTGATTCATCCATTTTTCCATTTTCCCAGGCCTTTAGTGCTTTTAACGCAATCAGCGTATTGGCTGTACTACCCACTTCCCAATTATCAGGATGTTTAATGGAATAAGGATAATCTTGTTCCGCATTTGCAGAAGTGTCTCCCATTGCCCCATCAGCGGCTTTTTGCTTGTTGCTGCAGGAAAACAATGTTCCAGCTAAAAGAATTAAGAATAACTTTTTCATAATTAATTAAGTGCTTGAGGTGAAAGATTAAAAAATAGTTTAAGTAATCGTTCTTAATGAAAAAAGGAATGTAAAGACTACTAAAAGAGCAAGTTAGACTCAACGTATATAACAAATTTAATACACAGTTAAGATAATGTCAATACTCAATCATACAGGGGATTGATACAATTTCAAGGAAAGACCTTTGATTGAATAAAATTCAGACCACTTAGCAACAACCACTTTATTTACGAGTAAAGAAAATCAATCAAACTGCAAAATAAAATACATTATTCCGTTCCCGTTTTGGGAACATATTAGTATATTTGTTAAATATGCGGGTGATAGCAATGAAAACGCTAAAAGATTATATTCAGGAATTCAATCAAGCAGAACAGGCATTATTAAGTTGGCATGAAGAAGCCGTTTATGCATCATGGAATAATCCAAATGAGTTGAAAGCTCAATATAAAAACGCGTCTATCATCAATGAAAAAAGAGTTGTATTTAATATACACGGCAATAGCTACCGCTTAATTGTAGATATAGAATACCGCTTAAAAATCGTGTTTGTAGTTTGGTTTGGCTCGCATAATCAATATGATAAAATAAATGTAAAGACAGTCAGTTATGTTAAAACCAATTAAATCAACGAAAGAATATGATAATGCTCTGGCTCATGTGTATGAGTTAATGCAAACTGATATCGCAGAAGGTTCAGCGGCTTCCGATGAATTAGAAGTATTAAGCCTATTAGTTAAGGAATATGAATTAATACATTATCCTGTTTCTTATCCAAATCCAATAGAAGCTATAAAGTTTCGGATGGAGCAGATGAACTTATCTGAAAACGAGCTAAGTGAACTATTAGGTACACGTTCAAGAAAGTCTGAAGTTCTTTCAGGGAAAAGAAAACTCAGCCTTTCTATGATTCGAAAGTTAACAGATGTACTTAAAATCCCTGCTGAAGTTTTAATACAAGCTTATTAATGACGTTTTTACAAGAAATAAGTAAAGGTTTCGAGTGAATAGAGTTCATCATCATTTACTATAACGTCTTCCTATACTTCAAATAAGTAGTTGCTGATGCTTCCTTAAAGTTATGGTTTGAGAAAAAGAAGAATCCATGTAACGCATCATTGCCAAACGTAGCAGGAAGTGCCAGCTTTAAACTCAAATCTCCCCGCAAGGCCTTTTGTTCAAATAGCATCGTAATTTCCTTACTCTCATTTACCAGCACAAACATCAAAATATCATCAGGTGAAGAAGCTTTACTTATAACCGGAAGAATCTCCCAGGTCACCACAGCCTCATCGCCCATTATCTCCAAAGTAAGATTGATTGGCCCATCCATTATTCCCCGACTTATCTGCACCTTAGAATAAGTGATACACAAATCCGGATATTCGCCATCAATAGCTTGTTTAATCATAGTACCCAGGGCAGCGTCATAGGACATAATACCCCTGCGCAAATCTCCATGCCAGGACTTATTAATCAATGCACGAAGAGGATTTAGAAAATTCATTGCCATCTTAAACTTTAGCCTGGTACCTAATTGCTTATCACTAGGACTGACTGTAAAAACAGGACGTTTACGCGTACGCTGCTTTCCGGAACGATCAATATAATATACCAAATTCCCCAGTAAGCCTGAAATCCGATTACTTTCAATAATGGCCATGATCTAGTTGTTAAAAAATCCAACAAATACAGAGTCCGAATTTTTATCCTCCATAGAAGTCATGAACATATAAACACATATGGATTGGTCAACCCAATTTCCAGGAAGAACTATTTCCGCCTTTTGATCCTGACGGAGATATTGATCCGCTAAAACAATGGACGCTGCTAAAGAAGGACAGTACAACACAATTGTTGCCTGATCCACTCCCCTTTCAATGGCCGAATACCCATACATTTCCCATGTAATCCACATGACACCTTGCTCCGATGCCGACAGCATGCACCCGGCTGGCTTACCTACCAACTTCCCTTTGCTCAAAATGACCTTTGCATAATCGGGCAGGGAATCTTCTTCAAGATTTTCAAATACCGGATAGTTTGCCTGGATCGCCAGATTCTGTGCAGTTGCCTTTCTTGTATCCTGATTTTTAAATCCCTGATCAATCACCGGCCTGAGCGATGCTAAAAACTCCGCTAACAAGCCAAAATTTCGACGAACCTCGCTCTGCTTATCTGTTGGCTTTCGTGATGACCGTTTAGAGATTCCCCTGATGTAATCGACGTCGCGCCAGTTACTTCCCACTACACTTCCTACTTTTCCTGAAAAGGCACCATTCGCGCCATTCTTAATTCTTGCCATAGTTTCTAAATAAAGTTTGTTCAGAAAGCATCATGTATTGATCTTCCTGTTGAAACAAACTTACTAGGACAGAATAAAAGGAACGATTGTCAGTCGAAATCTTCTTAAATCTTCTCAGATACGGTAGGATTTTACCATATATGACTAAAAAGGGTGTTGGCCACTTAGCTGGACATATCTACATATAAAACACGTTGAACTTATGTCCATCCGGATCAGCGAATACAAAACCGTAATAACCTTCTCCAAACTCTTTAGGTTTTGAAATGATTTCCCCTCCGGCATTCAGCACTTCTTTCGCCCAATTGTTCACCTCATCTTTGGTTTCTGCTGAAAGGGTAAATATAATTTCGTTTGCGATGTGCGCATCTGATATTTCAATTTCCACGTTCTCTTTCAGCTTATCTGTTAGGAAAAAGTGTATGACAAAATCATCCTGACCTACCAAAAAGCTGGTCAGATCCTCAGATCTCCCGTTAGACTTAAATCCCAGTGCCGTATAAAATTTCGTTGTTCTGTCCAGGTCATTTGTCGTTAAATTTGACCAAATCTTTTTTGGGTTCATGTCGGCAGTTGTTTGTAAGAGAATCTTTCACTAAGGTAAAGTGTTAAAGCTAAATACTTACGGTGTATACACGCCATTTACACGGGTAATTTACGACGTCATACTATCCCCATTCCTGTTAAAAGGAATAATCCTCAAAACTGATCAGGTAATCCTAATGGCATTGAAGACAGGAACGAATTTTATGCATAGGGCTTAGAACGGTGCTTCGCTATTTGTTCGTTGCATCACCCTTGGTCCGCCCTCTCCAGGCGAACAACCAAGGGAAGTAGAAGCAATTAAGAAGGCAGACAGGACACGGCAACGCTATTAGATCCTGCTTTCATGGCAGGTTCTAATAGCGTTGAAACAGGTATCATTCAATAAAGAGATGGTATTGAACAATTACATGGTTTTATTCGGACTGTATTAATTAAAGATATACCTGATTCCAAATTGCATCACGTAGGTTGAATTACTACTGATATCATTTACAAAAGTTTTAGTAATCAGGTTGCCACTCGTTGTTGCCAATTGAAATGTAGGTTTAACGGTGCCATTGGGCACCACTGAGCCTAAATTGGCAGGAACCAATAGGGCGCTGGTCTGGACCATTTTTTTCAATCCCCAATCCGGATTCAGCAAATTACCCACATTCAAAACGTCCCATGACAACTGGATAGACTGCTGCGCTTTGCGATTAGTTAACATAAAATCATGTGTCAGCTTCAGATCCCACTGATTGCGCCATGGCAGTAATGCGCCATTGCGTTCTGCATATTTTCCTTTGCGGGAACTCAGGTATTTATCCTGATCGATGTATTTAAAGAAAGCCTCACTTTGCTGTGACGCCGAATAAGTCACTTGCGTTGGTTGATTGATCGTTAAATCGACAAATGTAATTTCGGAAGGATCTTTAGGGACATAAATCAAAGCCTTGTTCGCACCGTCATGAATAAAATCACGGGAATAGGTATAAGAAAACCGCCCATCATAAGTTCCCTGGTATACTAACGCGGCACCGACTTTGAACTTCTTTAGATATACTTGATGATAATTGAAGAAAGCCACTATCCTTCGGGGAATTACATAACCGGCATAGCTTAGTTGGGTTTGGTTATTTCCATTTACACTGGCCGTGGCATTTAAAGCCGAAAGGGTTTGGTCGCCATCTCCATCGTTTAAATTCTTTGCCATACTGGCGCTATAGGCAACTGAAAATAAAAGGGTATTAGAGATTTTTTTCTCAATCTGCTCCGTTATTGACCAGTAATAGCCCTTTGATTGATTGCCTACTTTTACCACATTCAACTGCGCATTTCCATTTCCATCCGCTAAGCCTGAACTATTCAGCGTATTGATAAACCGATCTTTAATGTCAGCTTGATATACCTGCCTGTTATCGGGATAACCGCTGATATTTAAATACTGAGGGGCTTCGAGATTGATATCCTTAAAAATAATGGCATGTATATATTTATTATAAAGCACATCTACTTTCAACGTTAAGCCTGTAGCGAGCAGCAAATCAAGACCGGCACTGCTTTTCCAGGTTTGAGGCATTTTAAAGTCTTTAGCTATTACACTGGTTATTGAGGGTAATTTTGAGCTTTGGGCAGTCAGATCGGCAGGCACATAGGCTGTTGGATCGGGATTGAATGAACCGGGTGTGTTCTCCTTTCCCTGCCAGGTTTGTGTAATTTGCGATAAACCGGAATAGCGGGCCTGACTGATGATCCACACAAAGGGAATCCTCCCGGTAAAGATGCCTGTCCCTCCTCTTAGCCTGAATGTCCCACTCTCGTTCATATTAATGGAAATACCAATTCTCGGGGATATAAGTAGGGACGGCTGCGGTAATTGAGAGGTATGCACTTGCTCGCCTTCAGCAAAAGTGAGTGCAGATAGATTTGTGTTCTCTGCCAGTGATTTTGGATACCAGGGTAGATCCACACGGATACCTGCAGTAAGACTGGAGCGCTTACCCAGCATAATGCTGTTCTGTGCGAAAATAGCCAGATTTGCATATTTGAAACTATAAACAGGCTGTTTGATTTCGGGATCGGTGGAATAAGTGAGCGCGTAGTCGATTGGTTTTTGTCCGGTAACAAAATCATCCCAGGAAGCAAATGTATAGTAACCGGTTCCAAAGGGCATGTAGGTGTTACTCGTGCGACTGTAATCTATTTTTGCACCTGCTAACCAGGTATTTCGAGTATGGCTGAAATTGACGTAATCCATTACGGACAGTAAGTTTACCTCCCGGCTGTTGCCATAAGTAAAAGGCTCCAGTCCAAAGGAAGTGAACGGAACTCCATCTTTCAAAATATCAACGAATGGGAATGATTTACTATCGGATACACGCGGTTCATATTGCTTGGTATAAGATGCCCGCAGCGTGTTTGAGGTGTTTGCGGTTAATTTCTTGTTCCATTCCGCAGCAAAAGAATAAAAATTAGACCGTGTACTGAAATTCGAATTACTAAAGAACAGTGCATTACTATTTCTTCTGCCTGCCCCGGTAGGAAAAGCGGTTAAAGGGCTTCTTGATCCGTTGAGCAGTTCTGGCCGCAGACTTTTTAATTGGTTATATCGGATGCTGAAGGTATTATTAGCAGATATGTTCCAGTCGATTCTTCCCAGTATTTTGGTACTCTTATTTTGAAAATCATAATTACTATAGCTGCCCGGATCATATTGGTAGGTATTGCGTAGGTAACTGTCAATCTCATTCAGCTCTGTGGCTTGCGGCCTGGAGATGTTTGTACTTCGTCCATAGGGGGCTTCAGCGGTAGCCGCAATATACGGTTGCGGGTTATATTGCTCATTTTCTGTTTCCAGACTAAAAAAATAGAATAATTCATTTGGCAGAATAGGCCCTCCTATTCGGATGCCGTCCTGATGATAAAACATTTTTCCTTTTTCAAAAGATTGGTCAGCTACCTGGTTCCCGTAACTATTCTGATTACGAAAAAACCGGTAAGCCGAGGCCTGCGTTTTATTACTCCCCGACCGGGTGATAATATTGATGGTACTTCCGATAAAGCCAGATTCCCAAATGGCATTAAAGGGGGCGACATTCACTGAAAGCTGGTCAATAGCGTCAAGTGATACCGGTTGCGTTCCGTTTCCCGGTAAATTTTCGCCTACACCAAAGTTGTTATTAAATTCAGAACCATCAATGGTAATGAAGTTCTGTCTGTAATTTCCCCCTGCAATGGATGGACCGAATGAGAGCGGATTTAAACGTACATAATCCTGAATACTTCTTTTTATAGCAGGTAAACTGCCAAAGATTTTTTGATCGATCTGGGTAGACAGTCCGGTTTGCTGTGTGCTTATTTGTGTTTTACCCGGTATGGCTAAATTGATCACTACTTCCGGAAGTTCAATTCCAGCGTTTTTTAGTGTAATCTGAATCTGCTCGGGTTCATCGAATCGCAGATAAAAATCTTTTTGATGATAGGTAGGATATCCCGTAGCCATCACCTCAATCTCGTAAAGGCCACCTGGTTTTAAATCGGGCAGATAAAACCGACCTGATTCATTACTGGAACAACCGTATTGGGTTTGGGTGGGTTGATAAAACAAGCGTACTATTGCTCCCTGAACCAACATTTTATTTTGATCATAGATTATCCCCGACAACGTACTTTTCGTTGTTTGCCCAACAAGTAAATGCGGGATCGTGAATACCATGCAAAATAAAAGAAATCCGTACTTCATCAATCAAATGCCCTATTTAGAATTTCGCGTATACTCAAACTAGTATACATCAAAAAACAGACAAGTTACCCTGCCTGTTTTTTGATGTTCTCTATTTATACTATTTGTTATTTTTTTACCAGTATTCCCGGGTACAAAATACCATCGGGTGCATCAAAATTAATTCCCAATAGTTTAGCTGCCAATGGAGCGATATCTTCAAGACCGATCAAAGGGAGCGTTACATTCTTTTTGACTCCTGCGCCAGACACAATAAAGCCGGTTTGGATATGCTGAAAGTCAGGATAGAAACCATGTGTACCACCAGAAGCCGGTTTAAGAGCATTTCCTGTTAGGGAAGAACTCATGGAAATGCCCTCAATAGGTGCTAAAGCGAGAGCTGCATTTGGATCACTGCCCACTTTGTCCAGTTCAGCACGATTTACAACACGGAACAGCTTCTTCTGAGATTCAGGCAAAGCATTCAGTATTTGCTGTACCTGTGCCAGCGTCTTTACGTCTTTTGGATCCTTGAGCATCAAAAAAGCGGCAGCTCCTGATGTATGGAACTGTGCTTTCCAATTCAGCTTCCCGTTTGTTCTGGTATACAAGCCATTTTGTGCTAGCCAAACATTCGGGGACACAGAAGTGTGTACATTCACAAAACCATGATCTCCAGTTACGATAACAGTCGTACTGTCCTTTATGCCTGCCTGCTCAATGGCTTCCAGGATATTATTCACGGCATGGTCTGCACCTGCTACCGCTGTCCGTACGTGGTCGCCATCCCGCCCATCGTTATGCTCTGCATGATCAACGGCAAAGATGTGAAATGTAAGCAGGTTTGGTTTGTATTTACCAATCAGGTAAGCCACCATCCTGCTTCCATTTTCATCGGCTGATGAAAAGTCGCTGCTTAGTTTCTGTGCATCCAGTTTTCCGGTAGCGTTCAATTCAATCTCCTCGAAGAGTCCTTTTGGAGTGGATAACGCTCTTACTGGTGCTACACGATCCACATTGGTATCCAAAGTCCAAACTTCCGGAATATTGTAATCTATTTTCGCTCCTGATGATACCGGCCAGTAAACAGAGGCTGTTTTAAGTCCGGCCTTTCCGGCTGCATCCCATAATGTGGGTACTTTTATCAGGCTGGTTTCCCAGTACCATCTACCGGTTGATCCTTCTGCCTCAAAGGGTGAATTGTAGTAGATCCCATGTTTTAATGGTTTGGCTCCGGTAATAATGGTCGTGTGTGAGGGGTAGGTAACGCTTGGAAACACACCCCTTACTCCGTCTGCCGACACGCCTTCTTCTACCATTTTATGTAGCGTTGGCGTGGCCCATGTGTCTTCCCTGTAAAAATCAGGCCTGAACCCATCAATGCTGATGATAATAACATGTTTAACTTGCTGTGCTGAAAGTTGAACGGATAGAGGTACTAAAAAGAGGACTAAAAATAACTTTCTCATGAAATTTGTTTATTAAAATGAATACCGTGCACCTAATTGAATTTGATAAGGTGTACCATTTGCAGTGGTTACCCCTACGTTCTCATTTACACGATAGTTGTACTGTTGGGTAGCCTGGTTAAAACCGGTCACTGTATACAGCGTTTGTTGTCCCAGGTTATAATTGACTCCCTTGTGCTTGTTTAGCAAATTGGCAAAGTTGAATACATCGGCAGTGATGGTAAGTGCCTGACTTCCGTACGTTTTAATGCTTTTGGAAAGACGTACATCAAACGTGCCTGAAAAAGGGTTGCTTCCACCGTTACGATCTGCAATTTTACCCAAACTGTTTTGAAGATACTTTTTAGCGCGATTATCTGGATTACTCAGCACTTTTTCCATAGAGGCTTTGACATCTGCATTGGTGTTTGGATCGTTCGGGTCAAAAACAAAGGCCAGGTCATTATCTGTACTTGGTCCACCTACGAAGTCACCATTTATGTCTGAGTCAACGGTCAGGGAAAAGCGTGTACCACCGCTACCTGTAAACCGGCCACTGAAAGAGAATCCTTTAAATGTTGGTGTTGATCCATATAAAACCAGCTTATTTCTGAACTGATTATCGGAATAATTTATTTCAGTTAAATCCCTTGGGTCTGATTTTATAGGACGGAAAGTAGAGGTATTGGCTACGTTTCCATTGTAAGAGGTATTGTCCTTCGTATCATTCCAGGTATAACTGAACGATAAGAATCCATCTTTATAATAACGGTAGTCACCATCGAAAACAAAGGCTTTTTGATTGAGTTTAGCACCATTTGTTAACTCCAGGGTACGACCCACTGACTGTGTTTTTCTGCCTTGCACGTTGTTGGTAACACCAGATGTTGAAATGGTATTCGCTGGAACAAATACACCACGATTTGCCTCATTGGCAAGAGTAAAATACGGCTGATCAACCATATTCCGATCAAGGTAAACATAGTTATTACTCGTATGGCTAACCAAAAGGTTAATACCTAAACGCAACCAGTCGCCAAAGAGATGGTTATAGCTTAAATTGGCCTTATAAATGGAGGGGATCTGAAGATTAGGGTCATTTAAATTGATAGTAGACACCGTAGGTGCTCCAGCAATTAAACCAGGTGCCGTAGATGGATCTACACGATACGCGGGAAAAT
The DNA here is from genome assembly GCF_000403135.1 of Arcticibacter svalbardensis MN12-7. Taxonomy (GTDB): domain Bacteria; phylum Bacteroidota; class Bacteroidia; order Sphingobacteriales; family Sphingobacteriaceae; genus Arcticibacter; species Arcticibacter svalbardensis. The sequence continues at coordinate 60,198 of NZ_AQPN01000103.1, read as the reverse complement.
CAGGTACAGGGACCAGGTTTATACCCGTGTTCGGACGCGTAACATCGATGGACGCTACCTTAGTTCCGGTGTTTTGGATATTATTAACCTGTGCATAGTTAATGGGATTTGAAGAGAAGATCCCTCCACCCAGGCGGATGATATCGGTCTTTTTACCTTTGACATCCCATGAAAACTGTACTCTTGGTTGAAAATTATTCCAGTCTGTAGGATTTGCATCTGTTCTTAATCCTAAAGTACTTTCCACAACCGGATTGTATTCTCCTTTAGTCAGATAGCTGGTTAAATCCCAACGGAGTCCAAAACTAGCACTTACATTTGATACCGGTTCAAATTGTACCTGACCAAAAGCAGAAAGGTTCAAAACGTACTGTTGTACAGAAGGGATCCCGTCAATAGGTACTTCACGGACAAACCGGGTGGGGTTTAAGTCATTAAACTCTTCTATGCTGTTAAAAATGAACCTTCCATTTTGCTCATTAGAAATATAGGTATCCAGGTAGGTTAAGGTGTTATCCGTACCAAATGTAAAGTTGTATTTACCTTTGGTTAGATAACTCGTATTGACCAGTTGCAGTTGGTTTTCCAGATCACTCTCCGGAGTAAAACGCTGACCACCTAGTTGAACGGAGGTGCTCCCTAATGTACCGTTCGGCAAAGTTGATCTTACCGTTACAATAGCACGAGGAATATTTTCAACTGGCAATTGGCTGTTGGGTAAATAATCACGTTTGGCACTCTGGTATTGTACCTTCAGCTCATTCAGAAAATTAGGACTAAACTGCGTACGCAATGATGCTAGTGTTGTATTTTCCCTGGATTTGAAATCGCCGTATACCTCAAATAAGTTGATGTTTGAGTTATCATCGGTACTATTGGGATTGTTCCAGTCGCTATAGTTGTTTCTGATTGTTAAGCGATTTTTGTCGTTGATCTGCCAGTCAATACGAGCAAAAAAAGTATTAGCGACCGTATTTCTAGGAAATTCGCCAACCTGAGCACTACTGCTTAATCCATATTTATCACGTCCGATCTGGATTACACTATCCAGCATACCTTTGCTGATCCGCAACGATATGGCATCTTCATCAGAACGGATATCCGCAATGTTAAAAGGTGCTGCCTGATTTTGACGGTCAAACGCAGTAAAGAAGAATAATTTATCCTTTATAATTGGGCCTCCTAAACTAAAACCATACTGATTGGTAGTGAAGTTTTGCACACGTTTATTTCCACGGATATCATAAGGACTCGCTAGATCATCCGAACGGTAATAATCAAATGCCGATCCGGTAAAGGTATTGGTTCCTGATTTGGTTACCGCGCTTACAGTACCACCACCGGCACGTCCCTGAGATACATCATAAATGTTGGTTGATACTTCAAACTCACGAATGGCTTCGAGTGATAAAGAGTAAGGTCCACTACCCACTGCACCTGATGTTAAGTTGCTACGCGCACTGGTACCATCAATCAGATAATTGGTAGATGAGGGCAACTGGCCGCTTACTGAACCACCATTAGCAGTTGGCGCTAAGGAAAGGAGACTTGTAAAGTTCCGGTTTAGCGCTGGAATCTGCTGAATGGTACGTGCATTGATGGATGTACTTCCACCAAGACGATCATTCCGGCTACTTAAAACAGTACCTTGTACTACGACTTCATTTAAACCTGTCGCATTTCCGGACATGGTAATATCAACAATGAGTCGGTCGCCCTGGTTAATTGATAATCCATTTTTTACTTGTTTGTTAAATCCAATGTAAGATGCCTCAACAAAATATTGCCTGCCTAAAGGCAATTGTCGAAAGCTATATCTGCCTTCCACATTGGTTGTACTTGAAGAACGAAATCCATTTGAAGAGTTCTGAATAGAAATGTTAACTCCAGGCAGAGGATCACCTTTATCATCTTTTACCTGTCCGGATATTGACGCATCCGTGGATTGCGCGTAAGTCGTATTACCTATTGCAGCTAGCAATAAGAAAATAAATAAGAAGAGGTTAAAAGAATTTCTTTTGTTACCCTTTTTTAATAAATGAATAAAAAACTGCATATTTAGTTAATTAATTAATTTTTGTAGAGTTAATTGAATAAGCCAGGCTGCTACAGCCCAGGTTTTATAGTCGGAAGTGTTCCCGCACTTCCGGCTATTTTGTATCTTTCCTTTATTTCATTTTCGTTTTATTTGAAGGGTGAATGGTTAAACTAGTATTTTCCAGCTTGTAGCTGAAGCTTGTTATCGCCGTCAGCTGTTGCAGCATCTCATTCAGGCTGAGGTTATCCAGTTTGATGTTATAGGTATTTGTGTCGAGTTCAGGATCGGATATAATCACTTTAATATTGAAATGACGTTCGAGTTCCTCGCCTATCTGCACGAGGTTCATGGCATCGAAGTATATTGAGCCGTCTGTTTTCCAGCTGTTCATAAGCGCAAGGTTCTTTTCAGTCAGCGTTACTTTCTTACTTATTGGCTTGTAAAGTAATACCTGCCCTTGGGAGATCCCTCTACTCAGCGGACTCCGTTTACCGGAGCCGTCTATGGAATAAACATCTACGATCCCTGAAGCTACTCCAACCCGGTACTCCCGATCAGGATGGTATGCTCTTATGGAAAAAGAGGTGCCAATATCTTTGGTTTCTAAATTGCCGGAAACAACACTAAATGGATGGGCAGGATCATGTTTTACGTCAAAAAAGGCTTCTCCTTTGTCCAGATAAACGATTCTATTTTTTGATTTTTTAAAAGATGCAGGAACCCTTATCAGGGTAGCTGAATTGAGCCAGATATGCGTGCCATCGTCGAGTGTGATCTGCTTAACCTCTCCGTTTTTCGTAGTTACCGCATTCATTGTTTCCTCAATACGGGTTGCTGAAGTGTTTTTTGTATAAAAATACAGGCCAGCGATTAGAAAAATCGCGCATATGGAGCAAGCCACCTGGATCCATAGCGGAATCGGCCACATGCGGTGTACCGGTGTAGGTTTTATAGAATCCATTATACGCAGACTTAATTCCTGGTAGATCAGCTCTTCCGTTTCAGGTTGATCAAAAATATCTTCGTTCCCTTCGCTTTTATGGTTTTCAAACCATTCATCGATGATCTCTTTCTGATGTTGGGGAATCGAACGATCCTGATATTGCTCAAAAAGCCTTTTTACTAATTGAGATTTTTTGCTCTTCATACATAAGCATTAGCGTTTGAGAAGCTAAAATGTACTTTAAGAACAGGTTAACGTTATATTAACTTTTAAACATCATAAAAGCCAGGAGAAGGTATAGATTGATGGATGAACTGTGATGTATACAGATCCGTAACCTGCGCAAAGCTTCAGAGATATTATTCCGGACGGTTTGCTCAGAGAGTTGCAGTTCTTTTGAGATCTCCCGGATAGATTTATCTTCAAACCGGCTAAGCTGGAAACACGACCTCATATTGAAATGCATTTTTGATAACTCAGAGTCAACTGTTTTTTTAGCTTCTTTATAGAGCAGCTGGTCATCACTGGCGGTATATGTCTCTATTCTTTCTACGAGTATATCCACACCCTCCAGCCTGATCTTGTCTTTACGAAATGCGGTCATGACGTTATTCCTGGCTACTGTCTTCAAATAAGGCAATAAGGAATCCTTGACATAGATGGTGTCTTTATTATTCCAAACATAAAGGAAAACGTCCTGTATTATATCTTTGGTTTCAGTTTCGTTTTTGGTAAAACGGTACACGAAGGTAAAAAGGCTCTTCCAATATCTGTCAAATAGTGTCTTGAAGGCTTGCTCATCTCCTAAAGATAAACGCAAAAGCAGTTCTTTATCAGATAATTCAATCATATAGTAAATGGTAGATAGAATTCTTCAAAGATATTTCCGGCAATTGAAGTTTATGTTAGGTTAGGATTAATAAATTGATGGTAGATCTAGACGGCCGACAAGTTGAGGCAGGCAGTACGTAGTTCCGTTCACTTTCATATCGATAACTTCGCCTAGTTCAAGTCCTATACGAACATTAGATTGTTTAACAAAAGGCGCTTTAAAGCCGTCAATGTAATACGCTTTAAAGCCGCAGCTTTCAAATTCTGACACGCCAGATGGATAACTGGTAAAATCGTTTGAAGGACGAGTGAGATTTTGATTTACATTATTTGCTTTGCAGTAAATAGATATAGTTATACTTAATGCAAAAAAAGCCTGCTAACCGTTAAGTTTGCAGGCTTTTAAATTATTTGAGTGCTATTTTAAAACTTGACTTAATACCCCTTATTCTGTACGAAATCCTTCGTTACATCAATAGTCGTCTGTGGAATAGGGAAAACCCTTCTAAACGGATCAGAAACAGGCTTGGCGGTATACGCTAAGTCAAACTTTCCAAAACGGATCATCTGTTGTCTCCTGTACATTTCCCAGTATAATTCAAAACCAATTTCCCTATAAAGGGTAGCTTCATCAAGAGATGCCAATGCTACTCCAGGAGCATTGGCATATAAGGATTCTCTTGTTCTTGAAGTACGCAGGATATTGATATCCGCCAATGCAGCAGCAGTTAGTCCCTTACGGAAGTTGGCTTCTGCCCTCATGGTATAAATCCCTCCTAAACGGAATAAAGGAATATCTACATTACTCGAGCCATTGCCTTCTTCAGGATCAAATTCATACTTGAATACGCGCACGCCCTGGTTGATTTGGTTTTGAGCAAATACAGACTGTCCCGGAATATCAAAGTTCAGCTCAGGTGTAAAGTCCATTTTTGTGGTGCTGCTTTTTTCCATATATAGCTCCGAAACTTTGATCCGGCCATCTGAAGTCATTTCAAACCCTCCTGCTGCTGTTAATTTAGGTCCGTATTGCGGACCGGCTATCATGCCTCTGTTGAAATGAAACCAAGGAAGATTATTACTATTCGCAACGATAGAGGTTGCTGGAACGCTTCCCACGGCATTGTTCATGAACCAGGTTCCGTCACTGTACTGGTAATTTCTCGTAAATCGGGGATCTTCGTGATGACCATTCCAACTGTAATAAAATTCGGGTGTGGTACAGGATGCATTCGTTCCACGATTTGCTGGTGATGCTCTTTGATTACGCTCCATACAGGTATAGGCGAAATCATTATCTCCATTCCGGACATTATCGATCTTTTGAACGATGGCAAAGATCAACTCTGATCCACCTGAGTTCGTAATGGCAAAGTTGTCAAAGTAATTCGTGTTCAACTTAAACTTAGGGTTGTTGATCAATAAAGTGGTATAATAGATCACTTTATCCATATCAGTCTCGCTGCCACTTACTGCTGCTTCTGTAAAGTTAAACGTCGCTGCATATCTGTTTTTAAATACCGCACGGTTTAAATACATGTTTGCAAGCAATCCATAGGCGGCTTCTTTAGTAAACCTTCCATTATGGGTAGATTGCTCGCCGAGCTTGGCCAGATCGGGTATTAAGCCTTCCACTTCAACGATCAGTTCGTCTATAGCAGTTGGGGCCTGTTTGATTTCAAGAGGCGCTTTTGGATCACTTGGATCCCTGTAAGGTGACTGGTTGAATAAATCCAGCGTTGAGAATGTATAGTAGGCTAACAGGCCTTTTGCTTCTGCGAGATATAATGTTTTCTCTGCAAGGTCACTGTTGCTTATGGCGTTAATAGCTGTTAACGATCTGGTGATGCCATTGGTAAGCAGATTCCAGTTATCGGTAACTATTGAATTATCGGCTGCCCAGGTAAATTCATGCATGGAGCGCCACTTGCCTCCATCACCCCAGTCACTTCCACGGGTAGGGAGCATGGCTTCGTCTGTTGTATATTCCTGTAAGGAAAATACGCATCCGTTATCGACAAAGGTTCTGTCGCCTAAACGGTCATAAGCTGCTGCTAATGCTCCTGCGGGATTTGATGCGTCTGCTCCTAGTACTTCATCCAATACTACTTCATCTAATTTTGTGCAACCTGTAAAACACAGCACTGTTAACAAAACCAGAATATTTTTAATTCTAAATATGTTATTCCTTTTCATTTTTATAATTTTATTGTTGCTCCGAAAATAAACGTCCTGGAAGATGGGTAACTGGCGTAATCGATCCCCAGAGACTGATTACCTCCACTTGATTTAGGACTGTTGATCAAAGGGTCATAACCAGTGTAATTGGTAATGGTTAATAAGTTTTGACCTGTAACATAAAGGCCTAAACCTTGAAGCCATTTCAGACTGTTAATCTTAAAGTTATAACCCAGACGTACAGAGTTAAGTCTTATAAAATCAGACTTTTCTAAGAACAGGGTGGATAGTATAGGTGAATTTGTAGGATTTGCGCCTGATTCGTAATAACCGGAAGCTACATTTCTGTCGGAAGCCAGGTTATTGATATTCAATGCGTTTAAACCTGTATTATTGACTAAATAACCTCCAGTTTGTCCGATCACTGAGAATGAAAAATCAAAATCCTTAAAGGTCATCTGGTTATTCACACCATAGGTAAATTTAGGGATAGCACCTTCAATGATACTCCGGTCACTGGCATTGATCACACCGTCACCATTTTTATCCATGAAAATATTGCCACCTTTTTCATCAAAGCCAATATGCTCCAGCAGATAAAAGGATCCTGCGGCATAGCCACTTTTATAGATGTTGGCATATACGCCTGATTGACCAGGTCCGGAGATCGTACCAGATAAGATTTCGGAGATAGGAAGCTTTTCAATCTTATTGGAAAGTGTTGCTCCGTTAGCGTCTATAGACCATGAAAAGTTCTCTTTGTTCACTAATCGGGTTCCGAGCATAAATTCAAAACCTTTATTCACAATCTTGCCATCGATGTTTACCCATACGTTAGGTGTAGGACTTAAAACTTGTGATGGGATATTCAAGATAGCGTCAGTTGTAGTCTTATTGAAATAATCTAATGTTCCATAGAGTTTTCCACTGAAAAGCTCAAAGTCCAGACCTACGTTGTATTGGGTAACAACTTCCCATTTCAAATCTGGGTTTGGCGTTCTGGTTACAGAAATCCCATTTACTAAGGCCAGATCATCATTCAGATAATAACCGTCGGCACCTGAAAGCGCATAACTTGCTTTAGTTAATTTATTCTGAACTTCCTGGTTTCCTGTTTCTCCCCAACTAGCCCTTAGCTTCAGGTCCTGAACGACACCATAATCTTTTAAGAAGTTCTCTTCTGCAAGGTTCCATCCCAATGCAAAAGAAGGAAATAAGCCATATTTATTATTATCACCAAAACGGGTAGAACCATCTGCACGCAAGGAAGCGGTTAACAGGTACTTATTGTTATACGAGTAATTAGCTCTGGTAAAAAATGATTGCAATTCGTTTTCCTGTGCAAATCCGGTTACACCATTTTGAGTGCCTGAAAAGTTAGGATTGTTTTCGGGTTTAACTCCTGCACTGGCAGGGCTTATTCCCATCAGGCTAAAGCTGGTACCTGAGCGTTCAAACTTTTGATAAGAAAATCCGGCAAGAAGCTCCACTTTATGTTTGTTAGCCAGCAGGTTGTAATTTAAATAATGCTCTAAAAGAGAATTTTTTGAATCCAGATTATACTGCACATAACGTCCGGTTGTACTTATGTCCGTTAGATTCGGATAAATAGTCGTGTTCCTTTCTGCCGTTGATCGGTCAATCCCTACGTTCAGTTTATATTCCAGGCCCTTTAAGATGCGGAATGAAACGTCCATATTACCAAGTGCCCGTAATGTGCGTGTATTATCGTTGTAAACACTTAGCAGGTAAGCAGGATTGTAATGTGCGTTCATATTGAAGTTGGTGTACTTGCCTTCTTCATCAAAAACGTTACGGGTTGGGTTTGACATTAAGGTATGAATGATCAGCTGTCCGTTAGAACCTCCGTCATCACTGGTTGGAACGCCATCGTCTTTTGTTTCACTGGCGGTTAGGTTCATCCCGATCTTCAAACGTTGGTTATCTAAGAAGGATTCGGAAGCGTTGATTCTTCCTGAAGTTCGTTTAAAACCGCTGTTATGAACGATCCCTTCCTGATCCATATTGGCTACAGAGGCGTAGTAATTGCCTGATGTAGTTTGTTTGGAAAACGCCAGGGAATTGTTTGTTGTTTTTGCTTGTCTGTATATAACATCCTGCCAATCGGTATTGCCACCGTGATCAAAGGCCACGTCAGTGGTTGCACTTCTGTATTCATCTGCTGTAAGTACATCTAATTTATGCGCTACGGTTGATAAACCAAAGTAAGAGTCGGCAGTAAAAGTTGCGTCGCCTTTTCTTCCTTTTTTAGTGGTCACGATAACTACTCCGTTTGATCCTCTGGCTCCATATATGGCTGCGGCAGAGGCATCTTTTAGAACGGTGATCGACTCGATATCACTGGTATTTAAAAAGTTAAGTGGATTTTTTGCTCTGGAAGAACCAAAACCTACATCTTGTCCTCCCGGACTAACTTCATCATTCGCCAATGGTACTCCATCAACTACGAAAAGGGGTGTACTTCCGCTTCTGATTGAACCTACTCCTCTGATCATTACGTCGACACCTCCTCCCGGTTCGCCACTGCCACCAATAACCCGTACTCCGGCAACTTTACCTTGTAATAGATTATCTGCGGAAACAACAACACCTTGTCTGAAGTTAGTTTCACTAAGCTGTGTCACTGAACCGGTTACGTCGCGTTTGATTTGCTTTCCATAACCCACTACCATTACTTCATTCAGACTGGCTGCATCTGCTTCCAGTTGAATCTTTAAGGTATTGGCATCGATGGTTATTGTTTTAGTTTTATAACCAAGGAATGATACCTCTAATGTTTTTCCAAGCGATGCGTTGATGGTAAATTGTCCATTAACATTGGTTACCACTCCGTTTTTTGTGCCTGATTCTTTCACTGTAGCACCGGGAAGTGGTTGTCCTGTTTCGTCCAGTACAGTTCCTTTTATGGCTTGTTGACGGGAGCTTAATTGCGATTGAGTTTTGTTTTCCTTGTTAATTAATACCTGATGATCAACAATTGAGTAAGTAAATCCTGCCTTTTGAGCGAGATCTTTTAGTACAACTTCAAACACTTTTGAGTCTGTGAGTACATAGGTGTTTTTGTCCTTGATAACTGCTTCACTATAACTGAATTTATAGTTGGTTTGCTTGCTTAGCCGGGTAAAAATGCTTACTAATGTGGCATTTGCCGATTCATTATAAGACTTACTGACTGGTGTTGTTGCCTGTCCGGTTGGTATTACCAGAAAAAGGACCACTAAAAGGCAGAGGCTTTTTAGAATTATTTGAGTAATTTTATGATTCATTTTTATATATTATTATGTTTAATTATGCCGCGGTTGTTCGAAGCAACGGCGGTTTTTTTATTCATTTACGACTACGCTGTTTTCATATGTTTTGAATTTTAAGTTTGTGATATAATTAATTTGACTTAAGATCTTTTGGAGCGGTAAATCGCCTTTGATGTAGAGGGTTAGCCTGGTGTCCAGGATCCGTTTATTTTCAGGATTAAACTGAATGCCATACTTGAATTTTAGCAGGGTAAATACTTTGTCCAGCGATACATTATTTAACTCGATGTCTTTTTCATACCAGTGATACAGATAGGTATCGGTTACTTTCAGCTTTTTGAATCCTGCTTTTGTGGCGACCACTTCTTCATTAGGCTTTAAAATGACCACCTGCTTTTTGGAGGAAACATGTACAAGTCCGGTAACTACAGTCACGCTGCTTCTGTCCTTTTCCAAACTGATATGGAAGGATGTGCCCAGGACCTTCGTTTTGATGTTACCGGAGGTAATAATAAATGGATGTGCCGGGTCTTTCGTTACTTTAAAAAAGGCATTCCCTTTAATTAAGGAAACCTCTCTGGTTTGACCTTCAAATTGAGCAGGGTAATTTAAGATGGAATGAGCTGCCAGATAAACCGTGGAGCCATCGTTTAACACTACCGAGTCTAAGGAAGATGAGGTACTCAGGCTATAGATTTTGCTTGCACTGCTTTGGAGTTTTAGTTCAATTCCTAAACACACCAACAATGCTATGCTTGCGGCGATAGCGTATTTATAGTATTGGCGTACTGATTTCTTATGTTGAGTGGGTGTAGAGATCTGCTGATATATAGAGGCAGAGACTTTTTCTTTGGAACCCATTTTTGCTGCATCCCATTCAGCCTGATCATATTCATATTGCATGTAATCGTCTAGCAGTTTCTTTTCGCCTGCTGAAATTGTATTTTCCTCAACCTTATCAATTAAATACTGAAGGTAGCCTTTAGTCCTGTTTACCATAATCCCTTTATTCAGCTATAAGTACCAAAGAGGGTAGGAAAGTACTATCACAACTTGTTATTAAACCGTTAAGAAATTATTAAGCCGTTTGGGAGGCCTATATTGAAGGTGTAGATTTTGTTTTGACAAATCAAGACTTAGAAAAACACTTTTTTTTATCAATTCTACTCCTAAACTAATCTTTGAAAAAATTTTAAATTTCTTTTAACCCCTGATAATGAGTTTGGTGTCTTGTATGTATTGATAATAAAACAGCAATAGGGATTCAACAATTGATACTCAGTAAGAAAAATAACCAATTATAATTATTATGAAAACCAACCCATTTACTAAGCAGCTAACCGTCCTGATCCTGTCAGGGATCTTAATTTTGGGCTGTAAAAAAACCACGGATCAAGTTACTACCGAATCAGGCGCAGTTTCCGCAACAACACAGAACCAGGTTAGCCTTGCTACTGATGACTTTCCCGGATCCATGACCCGGTTTACTACGGTATATAATACAGATTACTTATCAGTAGGAACCGGAGGATTGACCGATGGCGCTGGAGAAATTAGAGTTACAGGAACTTTTCCTTTATCTAGTGTCACTAAAGCGTATCTCTATTGGCACGGTGAATCCCGGGTAACAGAGACAAAGAACGTTGGGGATGTTATATATTTTGATGAAGACAACTTCAGAGGAACGTGTATCGGTGTAACAAGTATAAATGATGGACCAGACTATCCTCCTTTTCCTGTTCAAGTTCAATCCCTCACCTATCGCTTGGATGTAACAGATCGAGTAAAAGAAACAATTGGGCGAACTTTTAAAATACGAGAATTTGGACGGTTAAATGCTGACGGAGCCTCATTGATTCTGTTCTATCAAGATGGGAATAGTAACAATAATCGGGACATTGTTTTATTCAACGGAAACGATTCAAATTTTAAAACATTTCGGAGATACCCGCTCAATCCTAAAGCAGCCCTGGATCTTAAGGGTTGGGATGTGGTTTTACCTGGAGTAAACTACACATCGGGAAAAGTTAATATTTCAATGCATGTGGCTGACGGTCAGGATGCAGAAGAGGGCATAGTACAAGTAAACGGCGGCGCGAATTTGCGTAACCTTTTTAGAGGGCGTTCGGTTCCTGGGGAAGTTACACCCATGTCAGTGCGTTATGATATAGTACCCATAGAAGTGTCAGCATACCTCCGTCAGGGAATACATCCCATACGTTTAACATTGCTGAATTATTCTCAGATGACGGATAAGCTGAACCTTGTTGCCGTGGTATTCAATCTCCCAAAAGGAGCAGCACCAGCCAATATAATTAATGTTCCATTTGACTTCAAACCCGTTAGCTGCCCTAATAAACAATCGTTTGATTATCCGGGCACTCAGAAAGCGGCCATTCTGGGTACGGGGACATTTAATGTGAATCAAATAGACCGTTCAAGCCTTGAGCTAAACGGCTTGCCTATTAAAACGACAACTATACGAGATGTGGCAGCTCCTTATAGCGGTACGGTTTCAAATTGCAGTACCTGTTCCAGCTTTCCGGCAGATGGAATTAAAGATTTGGAATTGGTAATTGACCAGCCAAAAAAGCTTGGATCATATTCTCCGCAGGATGGTACAGATTGCTTTAAATTGACTTTAACGGGCAAATTGCTACCACAATATGGATCCACTCCAATTGAGGGCGTAGATTTCATGCAAATGGGTGCATTTTAATTCTAATTAACATGAAAACAAGACAAATTACAAAACAGCTAACCATCCTGATCTTCTCAGGTTTACTCATCTTCGGCTGTAAAAAAACGAAAGACGCAAATAGTGTTGATTCTGTTTCATCTGTGGAAAAGAAAATTAAGCTTGCTAACGGATATGGAACAAAGTCTGGATGTGTCGATTGTGAGATTAAAAACAGGACGCAGAGTAAAGCTCAGATTAACGCGGATAACGGACCCATACATTACTTCAATACTTTTTATAATACCGATTATTTATCTGTAGGTGTTGGAGGATTAAGAGATGTGGGTAACGGACAAATCCGGGTAACCGGAACTTTTCCACTAGTTAATGTGACCAAGGCTTATCTTTATTGGAACGGGTTATCAAATTCTACGGAGGTAGATAAACCGATATGGACCTCAAAAGTTACCTTTAATTCAACCGGAGTTGTTGGAACCCCTATCGGTATATCATCGTCCAATTGCTGGCCATATTACCAAAGTCAGTCCCATCGTGCCGATGTGACGAATATCGTCAAATCGGCAAGTTCACGAACTTTCACGTTCAATGCTCAGCCTTTAAGTGACCTGAATCCAAACGGAGCTTCATTAATCCTGTTTTATTCAGATGGAAACAGCAGCAACAACCGGGATATTATTTTATTTGAAGGGAATGATGCCCTTACATATTTCCCCGGATATCCTAGAATTCCGAATGCGCCCGTGGATGCTACAGGTTGGAATTTTACATTATCCGGTATAAATTACACCTCAGGAAAAGTAATGATGTCATTACATGTAGCTGATGGGCAACCTGCTGAGGACGGCCCTTTGGTTATAAATGGAATAGGGCTACCAGGGGCGCAGGTAACTTCACATTTATTTGATGGAAAATCAGTTCCCGGAGGTTTGTACTGGGATGTAGTACCTATTGACATAACTCCTTCACTTAGTCGGGGTATAAGTTATATTAACGTGGCTTCTTCAGATTTTGAAGATTGTTATAGCCTTGTAGTTGCGGCATTCAATTTTCCCAGAGGGGTAGTCCTTCCTCCTTCTCCAATTAAAGTGAATTTTGATTACAGACCGCTTCGTTGCCCGAATACGCTCCTGGCTTCAAGTACTGGTGCGGAAGAAGCTGCCATCTTGGGTACATCAACTTTCGATATTAATCAGGTTGATCTTTCTTCTGTGAAGCTGAATGGGATTTCTTTTAAAAAATCAAGGATAATTGACAAAACAGCTCCTTATGCAGGCACTGTTACCGATTGCAGTACATGCTCTACCCTTCCACCGGACGGAAGTAAAGATCTGGAGTTTCTATTTGATAACCAGCAGTTATTGAAGACGCTAGGGACAGTTCAGAATAAACAGTGCATTAAAGTGACCTTAACCGGCAAGCTATTACCGCTTTATGGTTCAATTCCATTTGTAGGTGAAGATTATATTATAATCAGCAAATGAGAAGGTCCAATCTATATTAAGTAAGCAGCAAAAACTCTTATTATGAAAAAAGTAACAAATATGAAGCAGCTGACCGTCCTGTAACCACCAATTATATCAACATGAAAACTACATGAATTAAGGATTTTGTTATAGTAATATAGATCTACCAGATTTGATACTCATTGGTACAGCGATCTCTGCAATGAAAAAACCAGCAGCAGGATTTACACTTAGCGGATTTATTAACCGTGTGGATTTTGGAGTTGGTGGCGATCCGCTTACTAGTGGTGTGAGAGGTTACTGGATGCAAAATATCCGAATATAGGTGCTTCTGATCAAGGCGTATCAGAAGCGCTGTATTTGGGAGACCCTGATAATAACGGTGTAGAGTTGTACGGGGATAGACCAAAGGAATTGTGGCCAAAACTTGAAGATGGGTCGTTGACCATGTTTGCTAGCGGAATTGTAAGCTTCTATGATATTCATAAAGAATCGATAAACAAAAACATGAGTATGATTTCTCCGGCATGGACCTTTAACTGCTTTAATCCTGATGTAATCTGGTTCTTGACGGTTTGTTTAGAGAGATTAAGTTTGTTGGCTATCTGATCAATATCCATTTCATCCAGCTTGTTCATCATCAAGATCTCTTTCCTTTTTGCAGGGAGTTTATCTAGTAGGTTATAGAGCTTGTCCACGAGTTCAGTATCGATGGCCGTTAGGTTTTCAATCAGGTAATCTTCAAATTCAGTGTCAATTGTAGTGGTATCAAACTGTTTTTTCCTATACTCTTTAAACACCTGATTTTTTACTGCCCTGAATAAATAGCTTTCTATGGATAAGATCTGAAGATCGTTGATTCTTTCCCAAAGATCGGTAAAAACATCCTGCACAATGTTTTGAGAAAGATGTTCGTCATGCGTCATTTTAAAACAAAAGGCATATAATTTTTCCCAATACTGAGTATATATGATCTTGAATTTATTATCTCTCATTAAAGGTAGGATTTTATGCCATAAAGAAATAAAAGAGATGTAGCCTGGATGTTAGTTGAAGGTTATGTTTAAATTAAATATTCAATGAGTTTATGTGCATATCGATAAGCATTATGTTCAGTTAACAAAGAAATAATCCGATTTTAGTTAATTTTAGGCATTTTTGCAGTACATGAACTATATTTTTGGTTATCTCTTTATAGTGCTTGGCTTGTTTTGTTCATCATTGCAAGCACAGACAGCTCCTGCGCCCCTGCAGGTGGCTTTTTTGGCTGACGTTCATTTACAGGATTTGTATGGCGAACTGAAAGGCAGCGACTTCAAAGGGGTACTTAATCCTAAAACCGGAAAGTACACGCTGCTGAGAACGATGGATGCACAGTTACATTCAACCAGGATCTATAATGAGAATTATTTTGCTTTTCTGGCAGCGCTTGATGATATTGCCAAACGGGGCATTCATTATGTTGCACTTCCTGGTGATTACAGTGATGATGGGCAACCGCTACATATCAGGGGTCTGAAAGGTATTTTGAAAGAGTACAGCGAAAAGTATGGGATTGAATTTTTTATCACTACTGGCAATCATGATCCTTCTGGTCCGTTTTCTCAGGATGCAGGGAAATCTGATTTTTTAGGTGAGGGTGGCAGGAAACAAGCGATTTATAGTAAAATGGGGATGTTTGAGATTCCTGGCCTAAATGAACTTCCTGTGGTGGTAAGTCCAGATTTGGCTAAAATGGGCTATCTGGGCATCACAGATCAGTTACGGGAATTTGGATTTTATCCTAAATCTGAATATCTGTTTTGGGCGACTCCTTTTAGTGGTTATACGTCGTTGGATTATAGCTATGAAAAAGCAAAACAGGCTGCTGGATTAGAAAAAAGGGTTTATGAGGTCGCTCCCGGCCGTACATTGCCTGATGTGAGTTATGTAGTGGAACCGGTTAAGGGTCTTTGGCTTTTGGCATTAGATGGGAATGTTTATCCGAAGGCAGACTTAGGTTATAACAATGTGCTGCTGCATAAAAAACATCTGGTTGAATGGACGCAGAAAATAGCTGCTGAAGCGCGGAAACAAGGTAAGACTTTAATTGCTTTTAGCCATTACCCAATGGTTGACTTCAATGATGGGGCATCACCAGAAATAAAGGAAATGATGGGTGCAGGTAAATGGCAACTGGATCGTGTTCCAAGGCAAGAAGTTGCTCTTGCTTTTGCCGATGCGGGGATCAAGGTTCATTTTGGTGGTCATATGCATATTAATGATACGGGTGTTTACACCTCTCAAAAAGGCAATACTTTGGTTAACATCCAAACGCCTTCTTTAGCGGCTTATATTCCTGCCTACAAATTGCTTACTATTCGACCTCATCAGGTTTTAGAGGTTGAGACTGTCGTGATTGCACAAGTACCACGGTTTGATGATCTTTTTGATCTCTATAGAATGGAGCATCGATTTTTGGAGAGTCAGCATGCGCAGGGCATCTGGGATAGCACCATCCTGCAAACAAAAAGTTATCATGATTTTACCGATTTCCATCTCAGGGAACTGGTACGGTTGCGTTTCCTTCCGGACGACTGGCCTCCGGTGCTTAAAGATTTCCTCTTGCCTGTTTCGGGTGATGACCTGCTGGTGCTTGCAACTATGAACCTTTCAGTTTCTTTTGATACGATATTAAAGCATAAGGAACGTTATAAACAAGCTTGGAATAAGGCTGAGAAAACAGTTGATTCCAAGTTAATGAAGCTCGGTTTAAAAAGCTCTGCTTTTAAGAAGTGGAATGGGTTAGATCTGATTACTGACTTTTACAGGATTCGTAATGCGGATCAATTAGCCCTTGCCGATATTGGGGTAGATCGTGTTAGGCAATACCAGATACTTTCGAAATGCTTCTTTGAAAATCACCCAGAGTGGCAAAAAAAAGACCCGCTCCAAAAGAAGCTGGGTCTGTTTTTTAAGATCCTGGATAAGTTTCTACACGATGCTCCTGCTGATCATTTCCTAATTCATTTAGATACAGGAAAAGTGCAGGATATCAGTTCTAATTAATTAACCTACTTGATGTTAAGTTTTTCAAATAAATGATTTTTTCGCACATAAGAACCATCCTCAAAAATGATATGATAAGGAGAATGGAAAAAAGCACTTGGCTTATAATAGTCAGTCGTGATAATTTGTGCACCTGAATTTTGTGCTTGTTTAAAGTGGGTGTAATCATTGGCACGGGCTTCCTTAGTATCTGAATCTGCACGTGTACGGATAATATATCCTTTTGTGACTAGTTCTGGAATGGTCGGATCTGCTGAATTATTCCTGAAGAGTGTAGCGGCTTCGGGTTTTCCTGGTTCAGCATTGACAAATATTAATCGTCCTTTTAATGAGGGATGGTCCTGCATATAGAGATCGCGCTTTTTATCACTGTTATCCAGAATAAATAAGAATTTACCTTTGGCTTGTTTAAGATTAGGCCAGTTACCGTTTAATACCGCTTCTTCCAAAGTTTTAAAATTGCCTCTTACCATATCTGGTGTAATGAGTTTATCTATACCTAACTTTTCACGGATTACGGCGTCTAGCTCATCGAATAGTGCTGGTGTAAAAGCTTCGGGTGTGGTTCCAAAACGGTTTTTCTCGCCATCCTTGGGTTCTAATGTAATAAATACAGGGATGTGGCCTGGATTTGAGTTCGACCAGTTCTTCAATTTCTGGAGGCAGTCATCAAATGTAAGACTTGAACTTCTGAAATCAATATCGGGGACGTGTAATACTTTAAATCCGGGTTGGTTCATCACACCTGCTGTGTCATAGGGTTGGTCTGGCTTAACTAAGTCCAGTCCCTTTGGATGTGCATATTTACCACCTTTACTGTCAGCATAGACATCGATTTCCAAGTTTCGCAGACCCATATTAAGCTGCTCAGTAATGGCAATATGCTCATACTGTAATCCACCTAAACGGTTAGTTGAATCTTTAGCCTGGATAAGTTTGAATAATGCAGGTTCAATAGCCTGTTTATAACTGTTATGGGATCCAATCACTTGAATCTGATTGAGCTTAAAGCTATCGTCTGGTGCCTTTGTTTGTGCCTGTAAAGAGCAAGCTGTTAAAAGAATGAGAATTGCTGAAGTACCTGTTTTCATTATGCTATTTAAAATACTAAATGCAAAAATAAATTTAGCATATTAAAATCAGGTTAGTTCTATAAAAACAAAGTGTATTTTTTCTATTGTTGGAAACATTTGTGAAATTTGTAAAACTTATTCCTTGACACTAAAACGTTCCTCATGCTTAAAAAACACTTAGCTGGCTTTTATGGATCTTTCTAATCATTCCTTTAGGACTTAACGCTCAAAATATAAATGCCAAATATGTCAATTCTTTGTAGAAGAAATATCCTACTTTAAAATCAGACTTGTGTGCGTCCTGCAAACTTTGGGTAAACCCTTATTTTAAATCTATTCCAGATACAACTCTACAGGGATCTTTAATGCTTTAATTCAGTACCAGGTTATCCAGTTCATGGTAGACGGAATTATTGCTTTTAAATCCTGGAACAATTTCCTTCATCTTTTTTACCATCGCTACATCATCACCCATATGATTTATTACCAGTAATTCGTCAATGGATTTCTTTACAAATGAGAATTGGCAGTGCATCCCTTTTGATATTTTAATCTTGGCATGATAAGTTGGCATCACGAGCTCTTCTTTATTCAGAAGTTCTTCGTAAAGTTTCTCTCCCGGCCTTAAACCGGTATATACAATTTTAATATCCTGATCGGGTGATAGGCCTGCAAGGCGAATCATTTTTATCGCCATATCCACTATCCGGATTGGTTTTCCCATATCAAATATAAAAATCTCCCCTCCTTTTCCCATAGCTGATGCTTCGAGTACTAGCTGCACGGATTCGGGTATAGTCATGAAAAACCGGGTAATTTCAGGGTGGGTAACGGTGACAGGTCCGCCCCTTTCTATTTGCTCTTTAAAACGTGGCACCACTGATCCATTAGAGCCTAAAACATTACCAAATCTGGTGGTAATAAACTTGGTTGCTGAGGCTTGATAGCCGGGTGTCTGAAGAATTTCTTCAATAGGATGGGTCCTTAACTGGTAGAAATTCAACGATTGAATATACATCTCCGCAAGGCATTTTGACGCACCCATCACATTGGTAGGGTTTACTGCTTTATCGGTAGAGATCATGATAAACTTTTCCACTTTAAATTCTACTGCGAGATCGGCCAGGTTTTTTGTTCCTAGTACATTGGTTAATATGGCTTCTGAAGGATTACCTTCCATCATGGGCACATGTTTAAATGCGGCGGCATGGAACACAATTTGAGGATTATAAGTCGAAAACAGGTGTCTCAGACGTTTTTCATTTTGGATATTCACCATGCAGATAGTAGCTTTAAGACCTGGAAAATGATCTTCTATATCCAATTGCAATTCATGTAAAGGGGTTTCTGCCTGGTCGCAGAGAATTAATGAAGCGGGGTTATAGCTAAAAAGCTGCCTGACTATTTCTGCTCCGATAGAGCCTGCTGCTCCGGTAACTAAGATCCGTTTGCCTGAAAGCTCCCTGGAAACATTATCCTTTTGAAGAATGATAGGATCACGTTGCAAAAGATCTTCTATTTTAAGATCCCTGATTTGATTTAAACTGAGTCTTCCATTCACCCACTCGGTTGATGGGGGAACAGCGATTACTTTTATGCCCAGTTTGATACAGGTTTCAACTGCCATCTTCTGACTCTCCTGATTTAATGAGTCGTTCATGATCACCATTTTTTCGATACCAAACTTGCGACGGAGTGACTCAATAGAGTGCGGCGAATAGACTTTTTTCTGCTCAATGTATTTATCGATTCGATCTTCGTTGTTATCAATAAAGCCTAAAATTCGATAATGTTTCACAGGAGAAAACTCAAACGCTTGTTTAATTAAAAGGGCCTTTTTATCTGATCCATAGATTAATACATTTTCACAATTCTCTAATTCCAGCTCCTTGAGGTAGGCAAACATTCCTTTCACCACTGTCCTTAAAATGATCAGCAAGGAGGTAGCGGTAAAAAAGTTAAGGATAGTGATGACATCAATTACCTTTAGTTCGGGAGTCAGATAAGGGATGATGAATAATTTGCTGGCTGCCCAAAACAAAACGCTACTGATCATTAAGGCTTTAAAGATCCGGAAGATGTCCTCTGTATTCGAATACCGGATGATTCCAGTGTGAATACGCAAGGATAAAAACACCATTAAGGAAACGATATTGTAAAAGGCCAGCATACGAATAAATCCATCCTGAAATATTTCATTGTATTGAAATTTATAGGTGATGAAATAGGAGAGTGAAAATGCCCAGTTAATAATAAAAAGATCAATAAATAGAATAAGCCACCGGGAATAGGCCTTTTCGCAAAATAATACTTTCTTCATAACGATAAGATAAACGACATAAATTGACCTCAGGAATAGAGTTTTGCCTGTGGGTTGTGATAACGGTATAAGGGGAAATAATCTACATTTAATTCGGGATCTATGTTTGCTTCATTGACTAAGGCGTTGTACTTTTCTAAATCAGCAATATAGCGCCAGCTTTTAAAATCAAGGGACTTACTGGAGAAAGCGGACTTCCATAAAAACAAAGAGTCTTCTTTAAATCCTACTCCTCCGCCAAGATTGAAGTAATGCATGCCCAACTGGCGACCTATAATGCTAATTTCATCAGTAAGTAATTTTGCTGGAGAGTCCCTAAAATAGTCTGTTCGTGTGCCTAAAAGATGTGCTTGTACGATATTTTGTGTACATATTATAACAGAGCCACATACAGGTTCGCCGTTGTGGTACACCATGAGTAATTTACTATCGAATTCAGTTGAGCTTAGTAGATCTTCGAAGTATTCCTCATTAAAGAGGTAAAAATCAGTCGCTCCTATGCGAATCATATTTTCCGTATAAATCGCTACAAATGCACTAATATCGTGTTGACTGTGTGCTTCTTTTACTTCAAAGCCATGCCTTCTCAATTGTCTGATTTTTTCTAATACCCTTTTTTGATATTTTGATCGTTGCTCTTCCAAAGGCAACTGCAGATCGAGAATAACCACTTTTCCGTTATCGCAAACGCCTTCAAAATGTTTCATTAAGGGAATCTGATGAAAAAACGGGTGCAGGCGTGAGAAGACGGAAACAATCTTTTCCCCCTTTAGATAGTGCAAAAATTCAGATTTAAAATCATCCATCATCTGAGCTGGCAGATCATCAAGCCGTCTATTTGAGATAGGGCCGGTATAACCATAAACACAAGTAAGATCGTAGAGATCAGAATTCGGAATCTTCCTTTTTAGCAGAGGAAAGGCTATAAAATCATCTCCTTCATGTAAGACAAATAAGATTGGCTCGTCGTCTTTGATCAGAGAATGATAATACCAGGTATGGTAAAAATCATACTGTAGTGATTGTTGAACATAATTTGTCCAATCCCTCTTTTGGAAAACAGTAATTAAAGAAATCATATGGTTATATATGGTTTGTGCTTTGGAATGCTATTAAGCGGCTGAAACATCGCTTAAGTCGTTGGGAATAATCACTGTTTGATAACTTTCTCGTTGAATTTCCATATCTATAAACTCTTCGGTATTGTTAACCACTACAAAACCAATCTTCTTATAAATAGACATTGCTGGTAAATTTTCTCTATGAACTTGAAGATAGATAAATTTAAGGCCAAGATTTATAAACCCGTATTGAAGGATCAGATCGGTAGCTTCTTTTCCAATACCCTTTCCCCAATAGGATACATCGCCAATAAAAAGATGAAATTCCGCTGAGTGCTCTTTTAAATCAATGAGTTGTACGTTTCCTATATAACGTCCGTCTTCTTTCATACAAATTGCAAACCTGTACTCATTGTCCTTATTGATTACATTTTTGATCCATGCGCTTTCGATCTCAAATGTAATGTGTCGTGCCGCTCGAAACTTGGTAAATTCCCATATTAAAGGGTTATTGCGCCAGGCATAAGAAGTTTTAGCATCATCCTGGTGGAGTGCTCTCAAGTAGATTAAATTGTTCATATAAGTAGGTTTATATAGCTGATTATTCGATTCATATCATTGTCATTAAGTCGGTGATCTATAGGTAACGCAAGTAGATGGATACATAGATAATTTTCGAACATCTTAGGAGTGGTCCACTTTAAGACATTGGGCCAATAAGTTGGGATATAGATTCTTTTGTTGATTAGCTTTTTTTGTACCGTATTTTTTTCTATTAAAAACGGATAAGACATTGGAGCGTAACTGTCATCGGGATTTAATACCAGTTTGTTTTTTCCAGAAAGTGCTTGATGTAAAATGCGAAAATTTCGATTTCGGATTCGTGCACAATCTTCATAGTCGATCCCGGATAAGATGGATTGTGTAAGAACTGACATCGTTTTAATTGGATTGTTAGTAAGAACCATATTGTTTTCAATAAAGTCCTCATACCCGTCCTCTATATCCAAATCAATACTTTTTACCAGATGTGACACTCTGTTATAGGAAACATCTCTTTCAAATTTCAGATTACTGATGGTATTGCTCTGCAAATAGGCGCCATCGGGAACGCCAAAGAATTTCCTGCAGGAATAAAAGGTATCAATACCGGCTAGTGGTTCTGAAAAAAAAGCCTGCGAATTATCAATTACCAGATTTTGCATTTGCCCGCTTAATCTTTGAACGGTTAACTGTTTAATTCCGAAGTAATTGGTATATAAAAAACACTCTGTAGGGGCAATATAGAAATCGATTACAGGATCCAGGTTTTGATCAATGGTATAGAAGCTATAGGGAATCCTGCTTTTTTTAATTGGTTCAAGCAACACTTCACAGGTGTAATAAGGGATATATATTAAAGAATATTTATTCACTTTTAATATATATTCCAGGGCATTTCTTCCCGTATTTAACTTAATTAATGATGGGTAGTACTCTTCCCCTTTAGGAAGTTGCATTTCTAAGTAGCCACCAATTGCCTTTGATCGTTTCGGATGAGTTCGCATGAAGATGATTATTATCCTTGTCCGGGTTGATACATGCGTTTTTCTAATGGTTGATAAAACTCATAAAGATTTTCGGGTATCCTTGATTTATAGCCTATTACTTGCCTTAAGTTGTCACTCAGACTTTCTCCATATTCGTATCCCAGACTGCGGGGATAGTCCATTTGCTGTTTAAAATAAGGACGTGTAAAACCAAGAGTTAAAACTCTCCGGTTACCTTCGGTGGTATTTTTGCCTGCGGCATGCCATAGATTGGAATCGAATAAAATGATGCTTCCCCTTTTGGCGACTGCCCTATCGGCATGTTGATAGAATTTTTCCTCATCCGGCTTTTCTCCTGTTTTATGCGAACCGGATAACATATAGGTAGCACCGTTAGCCAGTGTAAAATCGTCCAGCAGAACCATCATCTGAATCATCATTTTTTCCTTTTCCCAAAAGCTCCTGACATCTCGGTGGATGTTCTGCACATAAGGTTTTGTATTTTTAGAATTCATCACACCTCCAAAAGAATTTAAGATATAGTTGCCTCCAAGAAAAGCCTTCATCTCTTCATCGAAATACATTTTTTCTAAAAAGCGGGATCCGAAATTATCCTTTTCCAGGAGATGGTGAAGGGTGCCTTCCATATTACTATGAATCCCATTATTTACCTGAATTTGCCTTCTTTTTTCATAAGCCTCTTCAAGTGAATCGTTGATCTCATCGATAAATTTGGGCTCTAATACGTTTTCGTAAATAACCCATCCAAAACCATCAATAGATTGCATAAAGGATGGAACAGAAGACTGGGAGTAGTCAAATTTATTTTCCATTACGATTAAAATTTAAGCAGGTTAGCGAAATTATGCAGCAATAAATCAGTGCTCTTAGATGAGCATTATAATATGAATCAGGCTTGTTGTTGGTTTAATAAATGGGTACTGTACGATACAAAGGGAAATAACCGTTATCGACTTCTATTTTCCCTTTGTTCACTAAGAATTGGTATGCTTCCTGATCAGCAATTAAACACCAGAGATGATCGTCTAGATAAAGATTGGAGAAAGATGCTTTGAAGGCGAACAGGGAATCTTCCTTGCCTCCTACTCCTCCGCCAAGATGAAAGTATTTCATTCCCATTTGACGGCCTACTACACTAATTTCATCTGTGAGTAGTTTACTTGGCGATTCTTTCAGATAATCTTTGTTTGTGGCGGATAGATGATTTCGAATCACATTCATGGAGCATATGATTACTGCCCCGCAGATCATTTCCGTTCCATGATATACCAGCACTAGTTTACTGTTGAATTCCTTGGTTTGAAGTATTTTGAAAAAGTAGTCTTCATCGAAATAGTAGTCCTTTGATGCGGATAAACGATCCATATTTTCCTTATACATCCGGGTAAAAACCTTTATTTCATGTTGACTATCGTGCTCTTTTATTTCGTAATTTTCTTTTCTTAGCTGCCTGATCTGACGCAGTAATCGCTTATTATATTTAGCTCTTTGTTCTTCTAGCGACTGTTGAAGATCCATGTATATGGTTTTACCATTACAGCAAACAGACCCAATTCGCTGCAGCAAAGCCGATTGGCCAATAAATGGATTTAACCTTGAAAACACACAGATGCAACGCTCAGCCTTCATAAATTCTTTAAAGGAATGCTCGAAATTTAGCATCATCTCTTCTTGAATAGCATTAAATGATTTATTCGAGACAGGACCTGAATAACCATAAACAGATGTTAAATCAAATAGATCAGTGCTTTTTATGGATCTCTTGAGCAAGGGCACAGCAATAAAGTCATCCTGTTGATGATAAACAAAGAGCAAAGGATACCCTATTTTGCTGAGCGAGTGGTAATGCCAGGTATGACAAAAGTCATAAGTATAAGATTTGTTTAGATAATTTGTCCACTCCTCTTTTTGTGTAATAACGGAATTAGTCATTATACGCATTTTATAAAATCAGGAAATATAAATTAGTCCTGGTTTTTCAGGCAAAAACAGCAGGACCTTCCAGTATTTGAAGCATTTTGCGGTTTACTTTATGGACATCAAATTTCTCAAAGGCATATGCTCTTCCATTTTTCCCGTAAAAAATGATATGTGATGGATTCAGAATAAAATGAAGCATTTTTTCGGCTAAGCAAGTTGCATTTTTTATGGGCACCAAAAAGCCACTTGGCTGATCGGATGAAAGATTGATCGTTTCTCTGCATCCTACCGAATCACTGGTAATGACAGCTCTTCCCATCGCCATTCCTTCAAGAATACATCGAGGTACGCCTTCGCCATAGAAGGAAGGTAAAACGACAACAGAACAGGCCTTGATAAAAGGTCTCACATCGTCCACCTCACCCTTATAATCGATCACATTCCCCTTTATGATCTTATTGTATAGCACGGCATCAATGGCATCTACATTAGGATCGTAAGCGCCAATTAATGTAAATTGAACATTGGGGTGGTCTTGAAGGATTATTGTTGCAGCTTCATAATATTCGTTCACTCCTTTTGCATTGATCAATCGGGATATCATTAAAAAGTTCAAATTGCTGGGTTCAGGTTCTGAATAGTCATAATGAGAGAGATCGACACCAGAGCCATTGACTATATGTGCAGCGTGATTTGCGTTAATAATTCCAGCCTGAATCAGCGTGTTATAATCATCTTTGTTTTGAAGGATAAGCGAAGTTCGGTTATTTGCTTTTAAACTAATCCTTAACAAGGTCTTGGTTATTAGCTTGATTATTTGCTTCTTATTATTAGTATTCAAAAAGCTATAGCCTAAACCTGTAAGCATGGGAGCGATACGGTTTACATGGAAAAAGTTTGCTACCAGGGTGCCATAGATCACCGGTTTAAAGGTATATGGGAAAAATACATCAGGCTTCAAAGAGCGCATCAATTTGAACAGCTTAATGATATAAGCGAGATCTGAAAAAAGGGAAACATTACTTCCGTTCAGATCGTTTTCATAGATGGAAATGCCCAAGCGCTCAAGTGTATTTCTGACATGGCTTTGATGGATTTTTGGAGTAAATACACATACATCATGGTTCACTAATAACTCTTCCATGAGCTTTCCTCTGAAATCAAGCAAAGAGCGCGAAGAGTCGCAAGCAATCAGGATCTTATTTCGTTTTGGTTTCAAGGTATATTGGTTAAAGTAAGTGTACGTTTTGGAGGTTGATGATTATATAGCAAAAAACACTACACTTTACGTGTAATGTTTTTTGTTCCATAAATTCTTCTACTTTATACTTTAGTAATTGGGACCTGCCTCACTGAGCACCTTTGCTGGTACATCAGCAGCAGCAATAAGTACAGATTTATATTCGTAAGAAGGCACCCAGCTTGATGCGCTTGTTGATATAATATTAGGTCCGCAATTTTTATAAATGTTGGTACTTGCTCCACTGACTACACCTGGTTTTGCATTAAATTCGGTGTAAATCGGGATATGCTGCCCTTCGAAATAGTTATTATCGGTTCTTACCGTTGCATTCATCGTTACCCCAATTCCATATCCACTACCATTGGCAAGATAATTATTGAAGCAATGCATGTAACCGAACCGTGTGCAGGGTTGTCTTTCAGATATGTTTTTGAAATAATTCCCGTATAGTGTTACCCGAAGATGGCCAATATCTGTGGTTTGTTGATCTCCACTACCAATGAGCAGCGCAATGTTCGTATCATGGAATTCATTCCAGGAGATTGTTACATAATCAGACCGATCGGTTACTTCAAGCAATTCATCATAATAATCCCATCCATGCGTTCTGTCTTGCCAAAGTTCACAATGGTCTACCCAAACATGGTTTGAACCACCTTTAATAGTGATACAGTCGGCACCAACCACTTTATTGATCTTTAGGTTTTTAACAATAACATTGCTTACACCCCAGATAGACAATCCTGTTCCGTTAAGAACAGCTCCTTCTAAGCCAATAAAAGTTTTATTTGATTTAACCTCAATCATACCCGTACCTGTAATACTTCCAGATATTTGAATTACCAAAGGATCGGAAGATACAGCAGCCCTTTTAAGATCGTTCAAATTACTCACCGTAATGGTTTTGCCAGCTTTACCACCTGTTGTTGATCCATCAACAGAAGCAAAACCTATTGGGGAGCTGCCTGTTGATGATGCAGGAGGTGTTTGTGCTACCGGAGCAGCTACTGCAGTTGTGGTTCCAGTGGTATAGGTATAGGTCCTACCGTTAGTTCGAGGATCACTATTGTCAGATGATGAGAAGTATAAACCAGTATCCCAATGGCTGAATTTACCTTTTCCTACATTTCTGATATCTCTATGTAAAGAATGTGCGGCTCCTAGTAGTTTTCCGTTTTCATATATTTTAAGTGTAGAATTTGAAGGTTTTGTAGGGCTGTCTCCTGTTATTGTAAGTTTGGGTTCCAAATAGTAAGCATACCCAGCGTCTTTTGTTGCGCTTGACAGGACTAAAGTTTTTGCAACTTCAGCAGTTGCAGTAGAGGTTGCACTGATTTCATTAACATTTGCAACTAACTGATCTTCGTTACTTTTATGACATTGAGTAAATAGAATAATTGCTAGTAATAGCGTGGACATTTTAACTTTTCTTTTTAAGCTGTTCTCCGGTTTCATCTGATCTTTAATTAATGTATGCCTCTTTAACGAATTATAAAGAGCAACAGTTACATCAAAAAAAATAGGAAAAAACAGCAATTTTGTTAAAGAAACTCGTATTAAATATGAAAATTGCAATTAAGTTAAACTAAATTTTCATTTGCATAGAAATTAAATTATCATCTATGTAATTTTTAAATGGCTTTAATTAAACAAAATTGGGGTATTAATATTGTTACTAAACAATTGGAAAAATTGTTTCTTGTTAAAAACTGTTAAAAAAAAATTAAATTATATAAAATAAATAAATTTATTGTATTTATAAAGGGAGATTCTAATATAAATAATTGAATTTCAGCTTGAAAATGTAATTTTTCTGTCATATTTTGAAATGCAAATTCATAAAATACGTATTTAAGCAACAACTTCCTGATTGCAATAAGAATAGTACACTCTGTACCAATCTAAAAATGCAGCGATTCCTTCTTCAATATCTACCCGAGGCAGGTAATTAAATTCGTCCTTCATTTTACTAATATCTGCCCAAGTATCTACCACATCTCCTTCTTGCAGAGGACAATAGACTTTTTCTGCAGTGGTCCCCAGATTCTTTTCTATTGCAGAAACAAAGTCCAGCAATTTCACTGAATGCCCTCTTCCAATATTTAAAACACGGTATGGAGCTTTTGAACTTGATGGATCTGGATTTAAACCATCCCATTTTAAATTACCAGAAGGAGACTTATCAATTACCTTCAAAATCCCCTGCACAATATCATCAACATAAGTAAAGTCTCTCTTCATCATCCCGTTATTAAAGATCCGGATGGGTTTATTCTCTAAAATAGCCTTAGAAAAAAGGAATAAAGCCATATCAGGTCTTCCCCAAGGTCCATATACAGTAAAAAAGCGCAATGCCGTTGTGGGAAGGCCAAACAAATAGCTATATGCGTGTGCCATCAATTCGTTGCTTTTTTTTGACGCGGCATACAGGGATACCGGATGATCTACATTGTGGTTTACGGAAAAAGGCATCACCCTGTTTAACCCATATACACTGGATGAGCTTGCATAAATCAAATGTTCAATATGCTGATTCCGGCAACATTCAAGAATATTTAAAAAGCCCTTAATATTTGATTCGATATAAGCACTTGGGTTTTCTAAACTGTACCTCACTCCTGCTTGTGCTGCAAGATTGCATACAACGTCAAATTTATACGCTTCGAACATTGTTTTTAAACCATCCTGATCTGTTAAATCAAGCTTTATAAATTTATAGTTGACATACTTTATACTACGTATCTCCTTCCCATAGCTTATTTCCGATCTATCTATTCCAGTCTCTGCCAATCGGTCAAATTTCAAGTTTACATCATAATAATCATTTATATTATCAATGCCAATCACTTCATCACCTCTCCTTATCAGGCTTTTCACTAAATGAAAACCAATAAAACCCGCACTACCAGTAACTAATATTTTCATGATGGAACAATTTAGATTGTGACTAATTTAGATTTAAGCCGTTATTTTTGAGTGTATTGAAATGCTTCAGGATTCAAAAATGCAGAAGTTGCTTTGTTTCGGTTTTTATACCAGACTTCAAGTGCAAAAACATTAAAAATAATTTTAGCTCTTCTTTCTTCCGAGATACTTACTTTTCTATTCATTAAGTCTACAATGAACTTCTTTTTGATAAACATAGGATAAAGTGCATCTGCAGAAAATATATAATCGGCTATAATTTCTTTCAGATGATGATTGACCCAATTCTTAAGAGGAATTTCAAAACCTCTTTTAGGTTGCCCGATTAGCTCTGCCGGCAGATATTTCTTAGCCAAATCGCGTAGAATAAATTTAGTACTGAGTCCTTTAATTTTGAGATTATCCCTTAAGCCTGGTGCAAATTCAAGAATTTCTTTGGCGAGGAATGGACTTCTTGCCTCTAGTGAATGTGCCATTGTCGCAATGTCGATCTTTGGTAATAGCCCACTAAACAAAATGGTTTGGAAGTCCATTAACAGTAATCTGTTTACAGAGGATAAGGGCATTTTATTAATCTCCGTTAAATCAATACGAATGTCATTCAGATCTGGTTGAATCAGAAACTGACTTTCAAAGCCAACAAGTAAATCAGATGATGCAGAGCTATATTGTTGCAGGATATCACTGTAACCGGCTAGTTTTAATAAACGGTAGATATAATTGTAATTACTTTTCTTTTCGTTGGCAATTGGTAATAGGCCCGCTAATCCGCGGGCAGCAACTTTAGTGAGAGAGCCTGACTTAAAGAAGTCAAATTGTTTAAATGGTACATATCGCCGGTATCCTCCAAACAGCTCATCAGCTCCATCACCATTTAATACGACTGTAATATGCTCGCTTGCCGCTTTTGCCACATAATAGCTTGGGATAGCTGAATTATCGCAAAATGGCTCACCATAATTAATCAGGATCTTTTCTATATCGTACTGGAGATCAGAAAATGAGATATCGACAACGGTATGATTCGTATGATATCGCTTTGCTACTTTTCGGCAAATAAAGATTCATCGTAAGCACCTTCCACCCTTACAGTAAAGGTTTTCAATTCGTGGGTATGGGCTGCAGCGATAGCTGTGATTAAACCACTGTCTATTCCTCCACTCAAAAAAGAGCCAACATCACGATCTGAGGTTTCTATTCTTCTTTTAACAACAAGCTGTAATCGTGCATCCAACTCCTGAAGAGTATCGGCATAGGACAGTTTATTTTTATTCAGGTAACAGGCGCCTATATCAAACCATTTGACAAGGGTTTGCTCTGTAGTTTGAGTGTCTATTTTCAAGTAATGACCGTTCTGTAATTCAGTTACTCCCTGATATGGTGTTGCCTTCCTGTAATGATAGCCAAGATAGAGGTAGGCTGCAAGTGAAGAGTAGTTTACTTCAGGAGCAAAGAGTTGAGATAGAACATTCAATTCGGATGAAAAAGCCAGTGCATTTCCCTTGTTATAAACATACAAGGGTTTTTTACCTGCCCGATCACGAGCAAGAATAAGCTGGTGCTGCCGTTGGTCATATAAAGCAAAGGCAAACATGCCATCAAGTTCTTCCAGCATGCTAATACCCAGAAGTTCATAAAGCAGCAACAATGTTTTTGTATCTGAATTAGACTCAGAGTAGAGATTGTATTTTTCCCTAAGCTCCAGATGATTGTATATCTCACCATTGAAAACAATGGATAGATGTTGATGAAACATGGGTTGCTGTCCGGATTTACTTAGATCCTGTATGGCCAACCGGGTATGATAGAGCTCCAGATTATCTTTGATGACAAAGCCTTGCTCATCAGGCCCCCGATGAAAGAGCCCTTTAAATACCTCATCCGCTTGATCAGCGATTCCAATATTTAATGATCCAAATATCCCACACATAAAATAAATTTAGTAATGAACCTGTTCTTTTACTAAGGAATAGGGACTGACAAGAGCTAACCAATGATTCATCACTTTATCTTCAGCGAAATGATTCATAATATGAATCCTTCCTCTCCTGCCTAATCCAGCTCTTTCATCTGCCGTCATTTGCATCATTTGCAACATCTTTGCCGAAAGGTCGTGTCCATCCTCTTTCCTGGAAAGAAGACCACAGGATGCTTGCCCAAGCAATTCCTTATTGCAATCAATATCAGTTACCACTACTGGTTTAGCATAAGACATAGCTTCCAATAGTGCATTTGGCATACCTTCAGAAAACGACGACAAGACAAAAGCATCTGCATCTTGTAAATAATCACTTGCATTTTTCTGAAATCCAAGGATGCGGATATGTTCCTTTATATATAATTCTTCAATCACCTGAAATGGCCAGGTTTGCGCATTGAGTTCACCTATGATATCCAGTCTGAAGTTCATTCCCCTAAGGAGCGCTACTGCCTTGAAGAGTGTCATATAATCTTTGTTCCAACGGAAATGCGCTATGCATACCCAATGAAACAAATCATCGTGACGGCATGCAGGGTTCTTTTCTATTAATGAAGGGATTGTAATACTGTTATTAATGACTGATCCGGTTTTATCCACCAGTTTTAGCTCCTCGAATTTATTCATAGAGGCCCTGGAATTATAAACAATCTGGTCATCTAAACCGGAAGTAATTAAAAAGGGAATGTACCATTTCCGAGGTAATACGCCTATCCGAATAGTAGATATTAATGGAAAGTTTAAGATTTTCTTAAGCAGCCTTGCAAAAATAATGGCAATGAACATAAAGGCAATCACGACATCCGGTTTATAAGACTTTACCGTTTGGTACAATGAATTACAGTTTGAAAAAGGATGTTGCCTCCATCTTTTTAAAAAGTGTACCGGGATTCCTTTCTTTTCATAATCAAGATCAAATTCATTAATAGGGGTTAAGGAGATAATGAGTACGGTATAATCAAGTGATTTGAGAAATAAGGCCACTTTAATCAATTGTGTTTCAGCTCCCCCCTTGCACATTCCTGATGTTATAAATAGGACTTTGGCATTCATACACATGTTTTTAATGATGTAGTGGCTTATTCGAAGGCTTCAAAAACAGGACTGCTTACTTGCTTTTTAAGCCATTGAGAAAACACGAGGATCTTCCATATTTGAGGGTAACGATTCCATTTACCAGTCATGTGCTCCTGAATAATTTCCTGAGTTCTTTTCACATTAATACCAGGAATCTTTTCCAGCTCCTTTTTAGATAAGTTATCCATCACATACTCCTTAAGTTCCTTTCTGAACCATTCCTTAAAGGGCATTGTGAACCCTGCCTTTGGTCTGTTAAACAGATCGGGAGGTAAGTAATCGTATAGTACATCTTTCAAGATCCGCTTTTGATTTCCCTGGTAATATTTAAAATTAGTGGGCAAACTGCGGGTAAATTCAATGATGCGATAATCCATTAAAGGTGCCCTGGATTCCAGAGAAAATGCCATAGAAGCCCGATCAACTTTCGTGTTAATGTCACCATTTAAATACATTTTAATGTCAAAATCAGACAATGTCTCTAACAGATTTTTTGATTTATCATTAAAAATAGATCGGAATGGATTCCCCATACCTTTTTCCGGTTCTGCAATCCATGAATTTTCCATGCCCCCAAACATCCGGATATAGAGCACTTCAATATCCTTTATAGAAATACCCATGGCAATAAGCTTATGGACATAATTGGGAGAAAGGTTAACTATAGATCCCAAAGACTTACGAACGGGCAAAGGCAATTTAAACAGGTTATTTACCAATTTAATCCATCGATATCTCGAATAGCCTATAAAGGCTTCATCTCCACCATCTCCACTTAATGCTACTGTAACCTTTTTACGGGTGTACTTACTCAATAACATGGTTGGAATAGCACTTGAATCTGCAAATGGCTCGTCGTAATATTGAGAAAAATCATTAATCAGACCGATGCCTTCATTATAATTACATTCAATAGTTTGGTGTTCGGTTCGAAGATAGGAAGCCACCAGACGTGCATATGAGCTTTCATCAAAACCCTTTTCATTAAACTTTATGGAGAACGTTTTGACATGATTTACTTTTCTGGAGGCAAGAGCAGCAATCAGGGAAGAGTCTATACCTCCCGAAAGGAAAACGCCCAATGGAACATCTGCATGCATTCGAATGGCAACGGCATCCTGTAATAATTCTTTAAGGGTACGCTTTGCCTCTATATAGCCCCCCGTAAATTTGTTCGTCCTATTATAATCGAGATCCCAATATTTATCAATACTTAAAGAACCTGAACTAAGCTGATATGTAAATCTGTTCCCTGCAGGAAGTTGATTTACCTCTTGCCAGATAGACTTGGGTTCGGGGATATATCCCCAGAAAAAGTATTCATTAACGGCCTGCTGATCTAAAGTAAAATTTCTTTCAATTTTAAGTTGGGATGACTGGCTGGCAAATTCAAATGAATAACCGGTGTGGCAATAATAAAAGGGTTTTTTACCTAATCGGTCCCTTGCTCCGAACAGTTTATTTTCCCTGATGTCATAAATCACAAAGGAGAACATGCCATTAAAATTGTTTACACATTCATCACCATATTCAAGGTAAGCCGCACAGATGACTTCAGTATCTGATGTGGTGCTGAAGTTATAACCCTTCTTTTCAAGCTTCGCTTTTAAAGACAAGTAATTATAGATCTCCCCATTAAATACTATTTTAAGGTGCAAATAAGTAAAGGGTTGATTTGAACGTGAATCCAGGTCCAGTATAGCAAGCCTGTTATGACCCAATATAACCTCCCCTGTGTGCTCAAATGCAGAATAATCGGGCCCTCTATGGTTTGCCAGAGACAATTTTGCCCGTATTATATCATCGCTGTACTTAATTGTAGAACCGTAGATACCACACATACACTTATATGATTTTAAAAGATGACAATTTTTACAAAAGGGAGTTATGCAAGCAATTCTTCATATTGTTTAACCACTTTTTCAACTCCAAAACGGCTGTTCACATCTTCCTTAATAGCTAAAGAATCCCATTTTCTATTGCAGGCTTTAACAATGTGAGATGCAAAAGAATCCAGGTCGTCCTGGTTGATGATATACCCGTTAAAATCGTTGCGAAGCATTTCGGAAATGCCACTTACCCTAAAAGCGACAACAGGGATCCCTACTGATAAAGATTCAAGTACCACATTGGGGAAGCCTTCTGTTAAAGAGGTTAATACCATCAGGTCATGATTAACGATCGTATTTAAAATATCTGGTATCAGGCCTACCACATGTACCCGCTCGCTGAGTTGAAGTAAACTGATCTCTTTTTTAATGGCGTCCTTCATAGGGCCTTCACCTGCAATGGTAAGTGAATAATCTGCCGGTAGCTTTTTTATAATATGAAGCAGTCTGATTATTCCTTTCTCAATAGCCAAACGGGCAACCAGAATAAGCTTTTTACCTGCTCTGACCTTTTCTACTTTTTGAAGGCTGGTTAACACGACAGGATTTGGAATCACCACCAACTTATGCATGGGAATATGATACAAATTGGCCATTGCATCATGAATTTCATTCGATTGGCAAACGGCAACTTTAAACCTATAATAGGTAAGCCGGACAAAGAGGTCCCAGAATTTCTCTTTTGGTCCCCCTAGCTTAGCCGTCATGTTCATCACATTTGATTCACGGCCAATGAGTACAGGAACAGGTGCAAATAGAGAAACAAAGGAAAGTAATGTGTTAATATGGCCTCCTGTTGTGAAAATGGCATAAGGTCTTACTGCCTTTATTAAGCTTCGTAGTTTAAAAAAAGAATTGGAAGCGCGGATTGAATTTAGATTAATAACATTAACACCATCAATATCGGCGGAAAAAAAAGGATTTCTAGAGTCGAGCAGTACCAAACTTACCTCATAAAATGACTTATCAAAATATTGCGATAAAAGCCAGAATACTCTTTCAGATCCTCCTGCTCCTAAATGACTTACAATAAAA
Organism: Arcticibacter svalbardensis MN12-7; assembly: GCF_000403135.1. Taxonomy (GTDB): domain Bacteria; phylum Bacteroidota; class Bacteroidia; order Sphingobacteriales; family Sphingobacteriaceae; genus Arcticibacter; species Arcticibacter svalbardensis. The sequence goes on along the minus strand of NZ_AQPN01000103.1, from coordinate 25,653 downwards.
AATACCTTTTTTTTCATTATAATTTGAATCCTATTTTTTTAATTTTGGTTTTTCTTTTGGAAGTAAAAGCGCATTAAGGAGTAACAAATCATTTTGAAATTAATTTTCAGGTAAAGCATATAATGAAGTCGTTTAAGGTCTGCTCCAAATTCTTTTAAGTACAATGCATATCCCTCACTCATTTGTGCCGAATTTTTCATGCCGCTTAAACGTACAGAAATACGGTCGTCGCCCTGATCATCAACAAGCACAAGGGGCTCCTTATCATAATAGACCTTACATCCATCTTTTGCCATGCTTAGCCAGGTAATACTTTCATAACCCCTCAGGTTTCGAAGTAAATTCTTTTGCATCAATTGCGTTTTGCATACCGGCAAATATTCGCCAACAGGGTTAATCAGCATATCGGTATAGGACTTGATGCCCCAAAAGGCAGGATCATACATCAAAGCATTATTTTTCAACACCTTAGTGCCACAAAAAACGATGTCATACCTGTTATTCAAAATCAATTGGTTTAAATATTTCAGTCCATTAACTTCCAATAGATCATCTGAATCTAATAAGACCACATATTCATGCTTTGCATTTAAAATACCTGTATTTTTTGCATTTGCAACTCCCCGGTTAGAGGGGTGTTTAATTAAGCGTAACTGGTTATTTAATATGTATTTCTGAAGTAATGTTTCTGTATTATCGGTAGAACCATCATCAACTACTACGATCTCAGATGTTAGTGCCCATTCTGGTTGATTCAGGATACTTTCAATTGCCCTGCTTACTTTCAAAGCACGATTATAGGTTGGTATAACAAATGAAAATAGCATATATTAAGATTTAAATTTCCAATTTAGCTTGCTCCTTTTCCAAAGGCATAATCTTGTTGAGATGAAGAATACTGATGTATAAAAATAAAGTAGGTCCATCTGCACTGATCAACCAGGCATTATGAGATAGCGCATTAATTGAAATTGCCAGAAATGAAAAGCATAAACATATGAGCATCGCATTTTCCTTTAGCCGAATTTGCTTTAAAGCAGCAAAACCTATTCGCACAATTTTGCTGTATACGGCTAATAATAGCGCTAATCCTAAGAAAGGCCCCAGGTAAGTGATAAACATCAGATAGGCGTTGTGTGAGGTGATACCAGATGAAAACACTCGGTTCCTATATATTACGTCACCCCAGCTTTTACCATAAAACACCAAGCCTAAGGGATAATCTGCGTAAATCCTGAGGTTCTCTGCAACCAGTCCGGAACGGTTAAACTCAGGGTCATTATTCTCATTTTTACTTAGGATATTATTCTTATTATCCGAACTGTCTTTCAATACATAATTATAAAATAAAAGGCTGGTACAAATAGCAATTCCAATGATAAAAATAGCTTTGTAGCGATAATACAGCAATGAAAAAAGTGTAATAGAACAGGCAAAAGTGATAAAAACAGAGCGTTGCATGCCCAAATAAATAAATAACAGACATGTTAGAAAAACGAATATCTTGATATAGAATGGCTGATGGAAAACGATTGTATAGATCACAGCAAATGATACTAAAGCGGCTAGCTGATATCCAAAAGTAAATTGTGAAATGGCAATACCCGAAGGACTTTGTAACACCATTTCATTCATAATTAACTCCCTCACATTATTCATCTGAGGATAAAAATGATTCAAAACCATTACTACAGCAGAGAATGTAAGAAGCAGGTAAAAGATGAGTATGGAATAATTAAACCGGCTCTTGTTCGTATTTACAAAATAATTAAAATAACAAACACAAATAACCATGCTGATAAAGGTTGCAATAAAAGTCCTATAGTCTGATGACCCTATGATATAGTAGCAAAAAACTGAAGCAATTAAAACAAACAGTTCTTTCCAATAGTAAAAATGATCACTTTTCTCTTTATACAAAATGATAAGGGGAAAGCAAAACAGTAAAGGAGCTGGTATTCTAAAAATTTCAGTCATGAAAACTCCGTATGTTAATGCATACAGATAAAAAATCATGAGTATAACCAATAGTTTCATTACAATGTTAATAAGTCAATTAAATAGAAGTGTTTCTAATTAAGAGGTTCAATTGATAGCGCTTAAGAGCGTATTAATGAATGTTTCAGGATCATTCACCACTTTTTTATACCTTTCCTGTCCATGGATGGCAATGTGCTTGTAGTCTGAAAAATTATTTTTAATATGTTCTAGTTTTTCAGGCAAATCGTCCAGATTCCATTTAACAGAAATATAAGTTTCATTAGGAACGTACATATCCGGATAAGTAATCAAATGATCCATAGATGGTTTAATAAGCAATGCTCCTGAAATAAATGATTCAAAGTCACGGTAACAAACTTCTCCCCATCCAAAAGGACTAATACATAACTTTGAGTTTCGTAACTCTTTCCAATAGCTTTTTTTTGGTATTACTGGTCCGCTTGCAACCTTCATGCTCACATTCTTCAGATAGGTCAGCACTTTGTTTCGTTGTTCTGATACCCTGTCTGGTCCGCTTTTTTCATAGTGAATGGTACCTCTAAAGGTTAAATCCAAAGGTCTGGTTTCGGCAACCTGACTAAACTTAATCGGGTATAAGCTGTAATTTAAATAATTGCTTAACCTGCTCATCTTGTAACCAAAATAACGATAGTCATTCAATCCTAAATTCCATCCCACTTTTATTTTATGAAGCTGGTTTACAGGGCATGGCTGAAACGATGAAGTGCCAAACTCATCACGATCAATCCATATTCTCAAATTATTATTTACATGAGGGACTGTATAATATTCCTTGTCTTTTAGAATTTGCTTTTTTAAAAAGACATCGATAAAAGGAATAATTGGAAAATCACTTGAACCAGAAGAGTCTGCAGCATCAAACCAGATCAGCTTTCCATTCGCCTTTTTTATTTGAAGAAGATATGCAATCAGCTCTTCTTCATTTTGCTGATTACGATCATGAATACTTTGCCATCCGGGATTAAAATAACGGGAATGTAGAATTAAATAATCAGCTTCTTTCAACTCTTTATGTAAGTGATTATGATAGCATTTTACCTCATATCCTCTTTCCTTAAGTTGTTCTTTCCAACGATAAAAGGGATGTGTTTCGCAGTAAAACCGCTGGGCTGGCCAATCTAATATTTTAATTTTTTTCATAAAGCAGTTCAGTACAATAGAATTTTCTAAACAATTAGCGGTTAAACATAATATTCTTTAGAGTTAACAGGATGATCTTCATATCTATCCAAAAATTATGATGGTCAACATATTTTAAATTTTGTTTAATCTTATCAGGGATCACCTGTTCGATATAGAAGGTTTCAGGATTTGCTGATGTTGCTAATAGCTGATTTTCATTTATATAAGTAATAGAGGCCCAGTCTGTTATTCCCGGCTTTACACTTAAAACCCGCTGTTGCTGTACATCGTATAGGTTTACATATTTGCTTACCTCAGGCCTTGGCCCTACAAAACTCATTTCTCCGATTAAAATATTAAACAATTGAGGCAGTTCATCAATCTTGTATTTTCTTAAAAAATATCCGAATGGGGTAATTCTACTATCACGGAGACCGATTGTCAACTCTCCTGCCTGATCAGCACCTATTCGCATAGTCCTGAATTTCAATAAGCTGAAGGCTGCATTATTGCGTCCAATTCTGGTTTGACGATACAGGACCCCTCCTTTTGAATCTATCATGATACAGATTGATACCAGTACAAATAAAGGGATCAGCAACATGATTCCTAACAACGAAAACAGCACATCAAAAACTCTTTTACTACTCATGACTTTCATTTAAGATGCAATTTCTATTAAATTACTTTTCTCCAAATGCAGTTGAACCGCTTCTATCGTATTTTCTATAATATAATCAACCTCCACATTCGTTAACTGCGGATAAATGGGCAATGATATTTCGCATGAATATTGCTTGTAGCTATTCGGATAATCTTCAATATCATATCCAATACTTTTAAAGTACGTAAGCATGGGCATGGGTATAAAATGCACATTCACCACTATGCCTTTACTTAATAAGAAGTCAATTATCTCATCCCTTTCGGCTTCAGTAATACCTTTAACCCTTAAAGGAAACAAATGATAAGAGGATTCTCTATTTCGATCTTTCAATGCAGGAGGGATAAACCAGGGAAACATGCTAAACATGCGGCAATACTTCATGGCAATTTTTTTTCTGAGCGGCAATAAAAGTGTTGGATATTGCCTAATCTGAGCGAGTCCTACTGCCGCACAAATGTCTGGCATATTGATTTTTAGACCTTTAAACAAGATGTCGTATCTCCAGTTGGCACCCATTGCTTTAGCGAAGGCATCTCTATTCTGTCCGTTGAGGGAAAAGATCTTTAGAAAATTGTATTCATCTTTATTATTAAAGATAACAGGAAGATTCAGACAGATGCATCCACCTTCAGCTGTAGTAATATTTTTCACAGCATGGAAAGAAAAAATAGCAATATCGCTTTTTTGAGCCGAAGGGACGCCTTTATAGATAGCTCCAATGGAATGAGCAGCATCAGCAATCAAAATTATTCTGCCCATAGCTGCTTGTTTTTCAGACTCAGGAACAAACAGTTTATTAATATCAGGATCTCTGATCAGTTTATTGATACTATCGTAGTGACAAGGCCATCCAGCAATATCGACAGCTAAAATGGCCTTCGTTTTACTTGTTATGGCCTTTTTTATCTTTTTGGGATCTATTGTAAAATCGTCCAGTACATCCACCATTACAGGTGTTGCTCCGCAGTTCAAAACGCATAAAGCAGTCGCACAATAAGAATAAGCAGGAACAATTACTTCATCTCCTTCTTTCACACCAAACCATTTCAACATCATGATTGCGCCTGAAGTCCAGGAATTTACACATACCGCTGCCTTAGAACCGGTCAAGTTCATAATCTCTGTTTCCAGAGCCTTAACTTTCGGTCCCGAAGTGATCCATTTTGAATGGAGCGTATCAACTACCTGATCAATCACGGATTGATCAATAAATGGTGGAGAAAAGGGAATATTCATAGGGTTGATTTTTGTAGATTCCACAATACTTGATACTGCACTCACGATCAGTATTCTCTCGGTAACTATTCAAATAAATGACGAGGGCCAGTCTATTGTACAGGTTTTAAACAGATTAGAAAAGTTTGCATTTTAGGATTTATAGATCCACGATTATTTTTTCCCATTTAGCGGAAATAATATCCAGCGCATTGGTATGATTAATTAATCGGGCGTTAGCAGCTAATTTAGCTTTCAGAACAGGGTCAGATAACACCTTAAAAATAGATTCCGACATTTTTTTTATATTCTTATCCTGGATCAATAAACCATTTTTGCCATGATTAATGATTTCTGAGGGGCCAAATTCACAGTCCATTGCGATACTGGGGCAACCTACGCTCATCGCTTCAATTAATGCATTTGGATAGCCTTCTTCTCTTGATGGCAGGACAAACACTTCTGCCTGATGATAATAATCTTGTAAATTTGACTTTGATCCTATCAATTGCACGCTGGCACCCAATTGAAGCAAATCAACCTGTTTCCGAAGCGATTCTAATTCTATCCCTTCCCCAGCGATCAGTAAATCGGTATCGGTTGACTTTATATTTGCATAAGCCTCAATTAACTGGTCAAAGCCTTTTTCGTATGATAACCGGCCAACTCCTAATATAAATTTCGAGGAATGAACTCTTTGTTTGGAAAAAGACGTAAAACTAGTAACCGGATTTTTTATGACTACTAAATTAGTAAGATGTTGAAATGCTTTAATCTTTTTCAATGCTAATGCTATCCCTCGGGAAGGAAGCACTACGGCTTTAGCCTTACTGTAAATAACAAAAGTGGCGCATTTAAGAAACCTTCCAAATTGGTTAAGCGTATGGTCAGGAGTTGTTCTTTCTGATACAATATAAGGAGTGCGTGTCAAAAGGCATGTAATTCCGGTCCACAAATTAGCACTGGTCATAAAAGAAATCACAGTATTTGGTTTTTCAGTAATTAAGAGGTTTACTAATTTAAACCCAGTAAGTCCCGCATAATACAACCTGTAAAACACACTCTCCCCCCTTCGGCTTACCAAATAAACAACTTTAATTTCCGGAGGGATTTTATAAGATGATTCAGCATAGTTAAGGCAAATGATATGAACAGCAAAGTTACGCTGTTGTAAATTACCCGCAAGCGTACTTACAACACGCTCTGCTCCTCCACCTTGCAACGTATTGATCACAAAAAACAGCTTGCCTTTCATTTCTACATTTGAGAATTAATAATCTGTCAAGGGTTTGTTCTCCTAGATTAGCTTGGTCAACGTATGGTATGCCTTCGATATATTTAAATTCCACATATCAAATAGCAGATACTGGGAAATGTACATTTTTAGCAATTCCTTTTTAGAAATGGATGAATAACGAAAGTTGTTGATTATTACATTAAAGTCACTAATCATTCTGCCCTTTCTAACTTTCCCATCTATCAGGCTCCATATACCTCCCCGATGTAAACGATACACAGCCATCACTTCAGGTAATACATAGATCTTTCCATTTGTCCAGGCCATGATATACAGTTTAAAAAGCGTGTCTGTTCCGAAGGTCTTATAGTACCAATCTTCCATACCGATTTCTTTTACCCAGCCGTTATTTCTAGCCACCAGGGAACAGATCCTTGTTTCTTCCTTTTTCCCTAATAAAACATCTTCAAAAGCAAACTCCAGTACTTCAGGTTTTGTATTTACATATACAAGCTTCCCTTGCTCATCTATAACTTTAGTATAATGGCAGCAAATCGCATGTTGCGGGTGACTTTCCATAAAATCAACCTGTTTTTGCAACTTTAAAGGGTCACTCCAATAATCATCGCCGTCACACATTGCAATATATTTCCCTTTTGCTTTATTAATAACTCTCACCTGGTTTTTTATTGCTCCAACATTGCTATCGCTAACTAAAAGATGGATGATATCGGGATATCTTTGGCAATATGATTCTATAATAGCCCTGGTCTGGTCCGTAGAACAATCTTCTCCAATAATTATTTCAAACTTAAAATCGGTAATCTGCATTAGAAAACTATCTAATGCCTGTTTGATGTATTTTTCATGATTATATGAGATACAACATATACTCATCACTATTTCAAAATTCTTCATTTTATTTCCTTTATGACAACCAAAGGGGCACCCTATTTATTAAACTTTTCCATTTACAGTATATAACATTCTGACTATCTCTTGTGCAATAGCAATCGGAACTTCTTCCTTTATAGTTTGATCAGGCAAGTAATTCTGAACCCTTAATATGATTCTTGTAATGAGGTCCAGGTCAGAAAACGTCAGTGTATGATAAAGCGGCAAACAGAGTATTCGTTCTACAACAGACTCACAAACAGGCAAAAAGGTATAATTTACGTAAGGCAAGGATGCCAATGAAGGGTAGAAATATCGGCGGCAATAAATCTTTTCGCCCTCTAAAGCGGTTAAACACTGTTGCATCAACTCCTTTGTATCAAAAAGCACAGGGAAATAAGCATAGTTGTAATCAAGATCATTATTAAGACGGGGATACTTTGCTTGCAGATACTGTAACTTTTGCCAATAATACAAAGACAACTTTTTCCTTTTTTCTAATATTTCATCCACATGTTTTAAGTTACATAACCCCATAGCGGCATGGAATTCTGAATTTTTAGCATTGATGCCTAACTCAGTAAACTCGTTGGGACCATTATGTCCGAAATTTCGCATAAAAGCCATTTTCTTTAGTAACTCAGGACATTGAGTAAACACAGCTCCCCCTTCAATACTATGAAACAACTTAGTAGCATGAAAACTAGTGGTACTGATATCGCCATACTCATACACAGACCTGTTTTTATATTTGGTGCCAAAACAATGCGCCGCATCATAAATCACTTTTATATTATGCCGCGACGCAATAGCTTGGATGGCATCAATATCACATGGATTGCCATATACATGTGTAGCCACTATAGCGGATGTTTCCGGTGTAATCGCTTCTTCTATTTTTCGGGGATCAATGTTAAAAGTCTCCGGATCAATATCAGTAAAAACCGGTGTACATCCCTGCCATACAATACTGCTGGTAGTCGCTACAAAAGAAAACGGAGTGGTAATAATTTCTCCCGTCAATCCCAAGGCTTTTATCGCTAGCTGAAGAGCCATCGTACCATTCGACACATAGAGTAGATGTTTAACATCAAGATACTCCTTCAATTTTAGCTCTAATTCATTCACCAATGGGCCATTATTTGTGAGCCATTGACGTTCCCAAATGCTATTTACGTAATCATCGTATTCTTTTACTTTAGGAAGAAAGGGTTTTGTAACTGGTATCATCTTCTTAAGATTAGTTGTTTAAAATCGTATATAGCATCGAGTTGGGCCAGGTGACTAAAGCCCAGGTAAACAGTAAAGAAGGTAAATGAGTCAATAAGGAGTCTCCCAAGATCAGGAAGATGTAAACTATGCGCTAGAAAATTATCTAAATAATGACATACTATACCGGTAGCGGCAGACAGAATCAACGTTGGAAAAATGTCTTTAAGCTGCTCCTTAACCGGATAATTAATCATTTTACCACTGTAAAAAGAATTGATATAACAAGCGACTATATTGAATAAAAGCTGGAAATACAGTAAGCCATAGATCCCAAATGGGATTACGCAAAAAATGCCTGCTATACTGATCGTTTTTTTAATACCCTCCAATTTCAAAAGAAGGTCACTCCTGCCCTTTACCTTCAGAATATTAAGATTATATGCATGGAGCGGGTAAAGTATTCCAGCAATACACAGAATCTTAAAATAGGGCACTGCCGGCAACCATCTTGCGGTAATAAGGAACCTGAAAAGGGGCTCCGCAATTACATATAACAAAACCAGACATGCTGCATTCCAAAAGATCACTTGCTGCATCAATTTCTTATATACCATCTTTAACCTGATGTTATCCTGCGAAATGGAAGCAAACATAGGATAGGTTACTTTATTCATCGCAGTAGCTATATTACCTGTAGGAAGCTGGCTAAGGGAATCTGCCCTGGAATAATAGCCCAGTTGTGTAGCCGAATAATTCTTACCTATAATAAGCACATATATATTTTTGTATATAATTTCCAGAAGACCGGATAAAGTCATTTTATAACCAAAATTAAAATGAGTCTTAAAACTCGACTTATCGAAGATCAGCGAAGGCCGCCAGCCCGATAATATCCAATGAAAAACAGTAGTAAGAAATGATTGTAGGATATTCATCCATACCAGACTCCAAACGCCATAACCGTTCATAGCCATGATGACGCCTAACAGTCCGCCAGCTAAAACAGCAGGTACTTGTATGATTGTTTGGGTTTTGAAATTCATGGCCTTTGTTAACCTGGCATTTTGAATTTCATAAAATGCATTTATCACAAATATGATTGCATATACCCTAATCACGGATATTAAAATTTCCTGTTTATAAAAATGTGCGATATAGGGTGCCAGTGAATAAACCAGGGCATATATGACTATACTTCCTACTAAGTTAAAGAAGAACACGGTCGAGTAATCCCGTTGAGTAACATCATCTGACCTGATTAAAGAGGAAGATAAACCACCATCCACTAAAACACTTCCTGCAGCCATGAAAACAGTTAACATCGCAATTAAACCAAATTCAGATGGTGCTAATAGTCTGGCAAGAATAATCGTAATACCAAAACTAATTAACTGAACGCCAAACTGCTGACTAAACGTCCACACCAATCCTGATAATGTTGTTTTCCTTAAACTGCTCATAAAGCTTAACTAATCGGAATTATTGAATTAAGGATTCTACTACTTTTTCAGGATACTGTTTCCTTGAAAAATGCAGATTCCTAAGAAAGTACAGGATAGGTTTTTCCAGGTATCTTGCTACCAGCCAAGCAAGGCTAATAAGTACCATGACACACAAAAAGATTACCACAAATTCATTTGATATATACTGCTTCAATGTCTTCATCAGGATAAAACCAATATTTTGATGAAGCAGATATAGCGGATAAGAAACATACCCAAGGAATACAAGTGGCTTGATATTCAGAACCTTCAGCTTATTATAAACAAACAAATAAAAGAGGAAGAAAATACCGGTAAATGCATAAACACATCCAGCACTCTGATGAACCCAAATCCCAGTACCCAAACAAGCGGCAATCAATAAATGATCAGTCAATCCTCCATTATTGAATTTGAGGTTGTAAAACAATATTCCAGCAAGAAAGAACATCCCATACTTAAAATTCAAGAAATAAGCGCCAAAAGGAAATAGTCCCTGTCTATTAAATAACATCAATAAAAGCCAGGTAATGGCAAGTATTTTAACCTTCGGAAGCCAACCCAAATAATAAATAAAGGCCATTGCCGTATAGAAAAACAATTCTGGTAAAAGAGACCAGTAGGCACCATCTATATTTCGCACTTCAAATACACCCTGAATCATACTCCAATTCATTATTATTTCGTAAATGGAAAAACCTTCCTTTCCAGGCAGCTTCCACAGAGAAATGATAGAGAGGGTAATGAGTAAACAAATCCAATAGGTAGGGTATAATCGGGTAAATCGCTTAAACGCAAACTCTTTCACATTGTTCACGTTTTGCAAAGTCATGTAAATTACAAATCCGCTAATCACAAAAAAGAGTTCAACACCATAATGTCCATAGATCCAGTCGTACTTAACAGGATAAGAGTGTCCATAAACTTCCCTGAACCGGCTTGTATAATGAAACAAAACCACATTCAGAGCAGCAAAGCCTCTCAAAACATCCAGTTCTTTTAAACGAGTCATAACTATTGGAAGGACTGCGGTATTAACTTATAATTTCGTAGGGAAATCTATTCCTAACGTGCAGGAACCAGACAAAGATCTGAAACGGCGATTCTGGTGACCATAGCACATTCCAGATTATCAAATAACATGAGTACCGTTTTGCCGCAAATCTTAATTACCTTGCCCTCATGACTACTAAAAACCCCTTGTTTTAACAATACCTTATCTCCTACCGAAACAGTATGAGAGCTTACTACTTCTGCATCAGGATGTGCCATCAATAGTTCTTTAATTTTATGGAGCTCTGTATCCCTGATTATCGCGGGCTTACCCATGTAGTAAATAAAATTGAGTACCCCATAAGTTTGCCGTACTACCAGCTCCTCTTTCAAATTGACATGCACAAATACATAGGAACTGAACAGAGGTAATTCTACCGTCTTCTTCCGGTCAGACCATTGGCTCGTTACCGTTCTTAACGGGCAAAAAGACTCGATTCCTTGTTGATTCAACAGCTGATCAACTTTTTTTTCCCATCGCGCACGGGTATAGATCACAAACCATTTCCGTTTGATTTCATTGTCTAAAAATGTTCGGGTTTCCATAAGATGATTGAATAGGTAGGATTTAATTTCTCTGTAAGGCAAACATAGCTTCGCTAACTCACTCCCATGATTAATTTGAAATAGTGTTAAATAGAGCTTTAGAAATTTGATTTATTAAAAAATCAGGACACATTGGTTTATAACATATCTTCATTAATCTTTTAAGACCAATTCGATATCAATTCTAGAGTAGACGTTATGTACTTAAAATATTTGACTGGTTTATTATATTGTAAATTGGTTTAATATAGAACAACAAATTATATAAAAATTTAAGCTTTCATTTCCTGTAAACCATAGCCACCATAAACATAAGCTTTACGGTTTTCCTTCCTTGCATCGTTAAACACAAGCATTAGATTCTTAAGCTTTTTGTTTTCAGAAATATCCTCAAGAATCCCCAATTGCATTTTTTCTGTATAGTTATATCTGATCAGATAAATACCGGCATCCGTATATGGCGCAATACTAAAAGCATCCGCTACCTGCCCAACAGGTGAAGTATCCACAATAATATAATCAAACTCTTTTCTTAATCTTTCAAACAGGAGCCCTATTTTGTAACTCATCAATAATTCAGATGGATTATCAGGTAGCGTTCCACATCCTATTACAAATAGATTAGGAGCAAGATTAGAAGGTTTAATTACTTGACTCAGTTCTATATCAGGATCATTCAGGTAATCAGTTAATCCCTTTTCCTGTTTAATGTTCATATCCTTTAATAAATCAGGCTTACGAAGATCAAATTCCAATATGACCACCTTTTTGTCTACCATAGCTAGCGTGATACCCAGATTGATACAAAAGAAGGTCTTCCCCTCCCCCTTCATTCCTGAAGTAATCAGCAGGACCTGGTTCTTAACGGTATCATTCATTAATCCCAGGTTTGACCTGATATACCGGAACAATTCGGATATCGTAGTACGACTGCCTTTTTGAACGACAATACTAGTCTTGCGTTCTTCATTATGACTAAGTTCCCCAAGAATCCGTGTTCCAAAAGAGAGCTCCACATCACTAATGTCCTGCACTTTGGTATTCAATTTATCCTTCACATATAACACAGAGAAGGGCAATAAAAATCCACCCAAAAGAGAGCAGATATAAATTAATGTTGTTTTAGGTTTAGCTGGAGCAGTATTGTATGCTGGCCTGTCTATAATTTGAGATGTAGGTATGGTAGAAGATAAAGACAATGCTGTTTCTTCTCTTTTCTGTAATAAATACTGATACAAACTCACCTTTACACTTTGTTCTCTGCTTCGCTCCTGTAATCCCCTTTCAATACCAGGAACGTTCCTGATAACAGACTCATATTGAGAAGATTTAGACAGCAAGCTATTGCGCTCTAAGGTCAATCCTCTGCGTACATTTTTTAAGTTTTCTCTTATGTTACTTTTAAGTCCGGCCAACTGGTCGTTAATATTTAAAACAAGAGGATTATTAGGCCTGTTGTAGCGCATCAAACGCTGTCTTTCCACTTGAAGATCATTGTACTTACCAATCAGGTTACTCAACGTCTGATCCTTTAAACCAAGCGTACTAGGCACCAACTGATACCTGCCATCAGCCTGGCTAAGATACTTTTCCAGAGACCGTATTAAATTCAATTGAACGCTTGATGACGAAAGCTGCTGGTCGTAATTACCCGAATTCTGAAGATTCATCTGCGCATCTGTATTAATATCGGTTACCCGATTCAGCTTTTTATACTTTTCTACATCACCTTCTACTACCGACAAATCATTAGTAAGATACTTCAACCGGTTATCAATGAACCTGATCGTATTACTCGCCATAATGTTTTTCGTATTCACATTCTCCCTGTTATAATCCTCAATCAGCTTGTTCAGAATATCTACCCCTCTTTCAGGAATCGGGTCCAGGAGACTTAGCACAATTGTATTTGCATCTTTGACAATAGGTAATACGGTAAGCCCGGAAAGACTATACGATTCGGCCATTCTATACAAATCCTTGAACTGTATAATCACTGGTGAAAAATTAGCGCTGAATGAAGGACCCTTTTCAACTTTAACCAGGTAATCATTCGTTTTTATGAGTTGATCAAATTTGTAAAGCACTCTTCTCCCTTTACTTTCAAGAGTAAAACTAGAGTTGTCTTTAATAACCAGTTTCAGGATTTGAGCATAAGCACCAGGATTCAACTTGTATACCACAACGCGAACTGGCAATGATTTACCATATAATTCCTTATCTTTTATTTTCCCTTCCACCATATAATGGGTATCCATAGACAAGCTTTTTAGTACATTAAAAATCAAGTCTCTGGATCGTAAGACCTCCATTTCATTATCCACTGTTTTAGAGATATGAAACATATTGAGATCACTGAATGCAGTTCCTTTGCCCCCTGCATCACCTTTTACGTCGTCCTGTATCAGTAAAGTACTACTAACTTTATATTGTGGTGTAGCATATTCCAAATAAGCGAAAGCTGCTCCTAAGCTCAAACCAATACATAACACAAAAACATACCAGTTTTTAAGATACTTCATTGAAGTATCAAGTAAATCACCTTTTACTTGATAAGCAGATTGTTGTTTTTGATTAATTAAAGCCACGGTGTCAACTATTTACTTATTGTTTAATTATCGATTGAGAAATGTGGTTGCCAATACCGCTACTGCTGAAATAGTAGCTATAAGAAGCGGCATAAGGCGATTATTAGGACTGATATCTATTGCTTTACCTTTATCCGGCTCTACATATACAATATCATTCTGTTTCAAGTAAAAGTAAGGCGAATTAAGAATATCCCCCTTGTTCAGGTTCATGTGAATAATTGTACGTTTACCTTCAATTTCTCTAATTAGTAAAACATTTTCCCTTTTACCATAAGCAGTCATATCACCCGCCATACCAAGAGCCTCTAATAAATTCATCTTCTCATTGGTCATGGTAAAAGTCGCAGGATGATTCACCTCTCCGATTACTGTTATTCTAAAGTTCAGGAACTGAATATTTACAATCGGATCTTTGACATAGTTATTCAAACTTTTTACCACCGTTTGCTGTGCTTCCTCAATCGTTAATCCCTGAAGGTTGATGTTCCCTGCGACAGGTAAGTTTACATTGCCTAGTTTATTAACGCGGAATCCTTCTTTTTCAGAATATCCGTTTTTATTCATGTTATTCGAATTCACTGCAAACAAAACATTTGACTCACTGCTTAATGTGTTGATTGTTATACTCAATAAATCATTGGTTTGAATTCTAGGTTCTATATCATTGGTTATTACCTGGCTTTCGCCTGATTTCCCGGTTAGATCACTAAAATAGACAAGATTCCTTCGGGGAGAACAAGAACTTAATAAAATTAAGATCAACGAACAATACATACAAAATTTGAACATGGATTTTATTTTTACTTAATAATCGCCGACTGTTTCTAATTGGTATGTAAATCTATATCGAAATTTCAAAAAAAAGATTGCTTTTAATGGATTGTAAAGAAAAGTGTTATCATTAAACGAAACATGCACACTTTTGCATAGACAATGTGGTTAATTAATCAAATAAATCACAAAATAGCAGGTTTAAAAACAAATTAAGCAGATCAATTCTGACTGGTAACCTGAATGAGATAATCGAATAAATTGATATCGGAGGAAATCTGCAATTTCTTTCTCAACCTGTAGCGACTCACTTCAACAGCACGGATCGTGATGCTCAATAACTGGGCCATCTCTTTAGAGGACAAATTTATCTTCAGATAGGCACAAAGTTTTAAGTCATTCGAACTCAAGTTTGGGAACCTGGCTTTTAATTTACTTATAAAATTGGAATGAACATGGTCAAAATGTATAGCAAACTGCTCCCAATCAGCCGTACTTTTTTCCGCTTCATTCAACAGGCGAATTACTTTTTTAAGTTCCTCTGCACCATTTTCCTCATCCCTTAGAAGAGGCGCCAATTCCTCCTTAATCTTTGATATCAATTTGTTATTCTGGATCAGGTGCATACTTGTCGTGGCCAATTCTTTGTTTTTAAAGTTTACCTCTGATTCCAGCTTTTCATTTTTCAACCTGACTATTTCATTTTCGTTCCGCTCAATTTCAACCTGATACTGGTATTTAATATACTCTTGTTCCTTCGCATGTTTCCTTTTCTGCCATTGGCTCAACAAGTAGATTATTCCAGCTACAACTAAAAAATAACACAGGTAAACCCAATAAGATTCATACCATGCAGGTAATATAGAAAAGCTATAAGTAACAGTCCTCGATTCGTTACCCAGATTATTCCGTGCCTTAACTTTAAAAATGTAGTTACCTCGCGGAAGATTGGTATAATCCTTTTCGCTTTTAGAGCTCCATTCAGACCAATCATGATCGAAGCCACTCAGCTGATAGCTAAACTCTATATTATTTTGTTGCTCATATAAAGTAGAGGAGTATTCGAGATGCAGTGAATTATTATCATGCGTTAACTCTACACTCTCTTTGGTATTTTGCTGCGACTGAATCTTATTATCCGCTAAAAAATACCCTCCATAAATGATACTGTCTTTCTTACCTGAAACCTTAATCAGCGAAAGAGTAACATTTATAGGTTTTATATTCTGGATGTATTTTTTATAGTTGATATGAATCAGCCCACGGGTAGATCCAATAAATACATTCTCTTCGTCAAATGGATATATATTTTCAAAACCAGCTAGTACCTGTGCATTTAATTCAGGAAAAAAGACAATGGTATAATTCTTATTTCCGGAAGGCTTTTTAAAGTCAAGAACACCTGCCCGCTTGTAGCTGATAAACCAAATGTTTCCCACTTTATCTTCCTTCAGGTAATGATACACATTATCCTTTAAAATAGGACCAAGAAAGGAGGATGGAGCAAACCGCTGTGTTTTATCGTTGAATTCATAAATGCCCTTTGTTGTTGCTATGACAATTCTGTTTTTAATCTTTGCAGCGTAATTCCCTAAGGATGAAGGTAATCCATCTTTATCTGTAAATAATTTAGTCTCGCTTATCCTCTTCCTGTCTGAAGATAATTTCATTCTGTAAACGCCTCTATAAGGATGCGATGCCCATAATACCCCTTTGTAGGCAATAAGAAAGCGTAGCGGTTCATTAAGCCCCTTAACCTGGCCTTTATTAATAAACTGGTTATTACTGTAATCAATAGATTGTAAACCAGTATAGGTTCCAGCTATTATACTTGAAGAAGGGCGGCTGGATGATAACGGTTCAAATAACCAGGTTCCCGGTGATTCGTACAACTGTTTTGCACTATTATTTTCAATCACAAAGGCACCATCTTCATGTCCCATGAGTAGTTTATTATTTATTTCCGTCATACTCCACACCTGGCCCGTGGTATTCCCAACTTGCTTAAAGTCCTGCCTCGAAAAACTCAAATCCTTATTATTAGATTGTAAGTCATTATAGAACAAACCATTAGATGTACCTACATATAAAGAATTTTCAAATATCAATGAACAATAACTGCTGGTTTGCTTCTCTTTATCCGGATAAATGTATTTTATAGCATTATTAAACGCAATAAAATTGATACCATCATCGAGTCCTAACCACAGATTACGGTTTTTATCCATAAAAATACTCCTGAGATTATTTTTATACAAGCCTTCTGCAGAAGAAAATTGCTGTATAATTTCTCCTTTTTTATCCATGATATAACAACCCGCCGCGGACGTGGCAACTGCATACCAATTGTTATTAACGGTAATGGCCTTATAAATACGATTACTTTTAAATGCTAAATTGTAGAGACTTTGCTTTCGAATAAAAAAGTTTTTACCCATCAAATACAATCCACTTTTTAAAGTCGTAACCAGGAGTGTATCGGCACTATAATTTAAAATAGATGTAATGTAATCATGAATGGGATTTGCTTTAAATACGGTAGACTTCCAGTTGTTATTTTCGAATACAACCAGACCCTTTGCCATATCCTGCGCATACAGTTTGCCGTTAACCTGACCTATAAATTGCCATGAACTTTCTGGTTTATACACTTTAATTGAGCCATCCCTTAAATGAAATATTTTATCTGTGGTACGGAAAAATACCTCATTCTTTATAATCACGATCTCCCATACATCCGAAAACTGACGGTCTTTAGCCGGTATCCTGTTTTTTAAGGAATGAAACTTAAGCGATCCGCTTTGATCAGGGAAGAAGTACCCCAACTCATCCTGAGCACCAACAAATATCTTACCAGAAGCATCGATTTTAACAGATCTTACTATAGTGCGGTGTGGCAAAGCATACAATTTCCAATGCCTGCCATCAAAGCTTAATAAACCTTCATTATTTGCAAAGTACAGAATCCCATTCTTGTCCTGGTCAATATCCCAGTTCTGCGTACCCCCTTTATAATCCAGATTACTATACGTATTTATTTGAGGAATTCCAATAGAATTCTGAGCGTACAGTTTTGAAAAAGAAAAAATAATAATGATTAGATAGATATGCCTCATGAACAATTTAAAATACGTAATAGGTTTATTGGTTAAAAAAACGGCATTTATTATTCAAATATACAACATGATTCTCATTGGGTAGTAGTAATGTAGTACCAAAATTATACTGTTTTTACATAAACAAGGTACACGTTCAGGTATTGTTGTAGAGGGCAAATCAGGTTCCATTTGTAGAGTATCTATATTTGTCTTAAGATTTTAAACCGTCTAGCGATGCTAATACTATCCATTGGCACAACCTGAATAAAATGAAACCTGTTCTATAACCCAATAACCCCAATGTTATGTCTCTAATAACCATTTTAAATTGCTTTCTATTTATTAGCACATCATGTTCAAATAAAGCAGATGTTAAGCCCTTACCTGAAAAACCGGATCAAACACCTGTTGATAAAAATTGGACATTTGAAACTACACCCATATGGGCAGATGAATTCGAAACACCAGGTCAGCCTGATGCTACTAAATGGGGCTATGATATTGGCGGTAGCGGATGGGGAAATAATGAATTGGAGTACTATACCAACACCATAAAAAACGCTGAAGTTTCAAACGGCACATTAAAGATAAACGCCGTAAAAGAATCGTTTAATGGAAAGGAATATACATCTGCGCGGATGGTATCCAAAGGAAAAGGCGATTTTTTATATGGTCGGTTTGTATTTAAAGCTAAACTACCAGCAGGCAAAGGCACTTGGCCAGCCATCTGGATGCTGCCAACTGATTTCTCCTATGGTGACTGGCCAAAATCCGGAGAAATAGATATTATGGAACATGTCGGTTACGACCCTAATAATGTACACATCACCGTTCATACAGATGCTTACAATGGCGCGATTGGAACACAGAAGGGTGATGCTAAAGCGATACCAACTGCAACATCAGACTTCCATATCTATCGCTTAGATTGGACCCCTTATGCCGTAAGAGGATATATTGATGATCAGGAAATATTCAATTTCATAAATGAAGGAAAGGGTTTCTCTGCGTGGCCTTTCGATAAAAAGTTTCACATCTTAATGAATGTTGCTGTAGGTGGAAATTGGGGAGGAAAAGAGGGTGTGGATCCAACAGCTTTCCCTGCAGTGATGGAAGTAGACTATGCACGCGTGTACAAAATGATAGAAAAATAACTCCTTACTGAAAAATTAATAAGTAAACCGTGTAAAATAATTTTCGCAGGGTTTACTTATTAAAATCACTTTTTCTTCGTACCAGAATCCTTCTTTGGGACGCAATTCGGTACTTTCTTCCCTTTTTTAGTTTTCATTCCTACCTGCTCATACTTGTCCCAGCAGGGATCCTTATCATTATTTTTCTCAGCCATACTTAAATTTTAGGTAGATGTTTAAATTGCTTAACAATCAATTAACAAAGTCTATGCCAGCGAAAACAACCAACACATTATTCATGCTAAACCAATAAATATCTCAAAAACAAGACAATTAATTATTCTAATCTGTTCGTTTTTTTATAAATTTATACATAATGCATTTTCCATCATTGGCATCTCAGTAGCTGCCAGATAAAGTACTATTGGTTAGTTCTAACCCGGATTAATGAAGTTGGCGAGTTACAGAAGAATGCCGTAAGAAGAATCATGCGCAGCGATATCATCAGCATGCATGAACAATTGAGTGCCATTGTCAGGGCACAAAGAAAGCATTTTTCCGACACAGGAAAGGACGACCATCCCAATGAAGTTTGAGAATCCTATTTAATATAAACAAACGAAACACTGTCCCTCACCACTAGTCCACTCATATTCTCACTGTTATAGCTAATTGTATATTTACCAGCATCGTTAATCGCATAGCCCTTTAACAAATCAACATCCATAGAAACACTATCCTGAGGATTCAACTTCATATAACTACTTGCTGGAGGGGGCATTATTCTTTTAGCCATGGCACCTTTATAAGCAACTTCTTCTCCACTTTCATTTTTAATATCCAGATACTTACTTATTAAAGGTTCAAATGGAGTATGCCATTTACAAAATTGCATAACGCTGTCAGCCTTGTTATAAACAGTAAATTTCAGTTGCACTAAATCACCTATTTTTATCGTATCCTTAATTTCCATTTCAGCAAAAAGGGCCTTTTGTGCAGTAAGACTATTTATCTCTTGAGCCACTGAATCCGCCACTACTTTATTCTTATCCGTTGTTCTCGTAGTCTGACTACAGGAAGAAAGTGCCAGCA
Source organism: Arcticibacter svalbardensis MN12-7 (assembly GCF_000403135.1). Lineage (GTDB taxonomy): Bacteria > Bacteroidota > Bacteroidia > Sphingobacteriales > Sphingobacteriaceae > Arcticibacter > Arcticibacter svalbardensis. Next base: position 5,519 of record NZ_AQPN01000103.1, on the reverse strand, counting down.
CTCCGGCAGCAGCAAATATAAATCTCAAGTTTTTCATAACACAAAAGTATCCCTTTTTCTGCAATATCATTTACTGTCCCTCTAAATTCAACATGATCGGCAGTGTATACTGAACCCGTACTGCTCTACCATTTTGAACTCCGGCACGCCACTTAATTGTTTTTTCCAACAGTCTTATTGCTGCCTCACCAGTGCCCATACCCATATCTTTCAGCACCTTTATATCCGTTAAACTACCATCTTTCTCCACTATAAAACTCATCACTATTCTTCCAGAAACACCACTTTCCCTTGCTGAAGCAGGATAAATGTAATTTTTACCGATATATAAATAGAATTTAGATAACCCACCAGGGTATTTCACCTGATTTTCCCTTGTCTGAGGAGGCTCCACTACTTTAAGAGGAGGAGGTGCCAGTTTATCAACCGCAGAAGGAGCAATCGGGGTTAAATCCGTTGGTACAATTTCCACAATTCTATCATTCGAACCCGTCCCTTTAATATATCTGGAAATCAACGGAGCACTTATGATCAAAGTAAAAAATAGTGCGCCTAAAAACATAGCCAGATTAGTCATCCTGCTATTATCCTTTCTTAACTGATAAGCACCGTACTCTTGGTTGCGACCAGTAAATATGACGTCAATCCACTCTTGGTTATAAAGATCTAACTTTGCCATTTTATTAAATTTTAAGGTTAGTTTTTAAGGTCTAAAAAACAGGATAGCTACGTCTCTTTTTATACACATTTGTGATTACACCAGTCATATTCCATAATAAAATGCGCTCTGCAATAAATATATTTCTCCGTCACGCATCAGGATAATTCAAATTTTTTTTATACTTTCGCCGCCCGGTTATTCTGGTTTATACATCGCTGAATAATTATTCCCATTTGCCATGAAGAAATATTTGTATGGAATAGATTTTGGAACGACAAATTCGGCTTTATCTATTTACGATGAAGAGAAACAAGAAATCCTCACGACCCTAATCATTCCTTCCCTGATTTATTTTCCACAAGACCGGAGTACCACAAATAATGAAGAATACGTTGTGGGAGAAAATGCCATTTCAGCCTACCTGCAGGATGGTATGAAAGGGCGGTTCATTAAATCAGTCAAACAAATCTTATCCAGAAGCAGCTTCACCCAAACACGCATTCAAAACAAAGCATACGACGCATCCGACCTTGTAGCTATCATTTTAAAAGAGCTAAAAGCCAGAGCAGATGCCATGACAGGACAAGAAGCCCAAAAGGTAGTTATAGGCCGTCCTGTTTTCTTTGATGATGACAGCACCCAAAAGGATACCCTTGCACAAAACCGACTCACCAAAGCCGCTCAACTCGCCGGATTTAAACATGTCCGTTTTCAGTTCGAACCCATAGGAGCAGCCTATGCATACGAGAAAACGCTTCGTAAAAAAGAAAATGTATTGGTAGCCGATTTAGGAGGAGGAACAACAGACTTCACCTATCTGGTACTTGACCCTGAAAAAGTAGGCAGCATTGACCGGAAAAACAACCTACTTGCTACAGGAGGAATTTACATTGGAGGAGATAGCTTCGATTCAGCCTTCATGTGGGAAAGAGGAACACCCTATTTTGGAAAAGATACACCCTATGAAGCCACGCCAGGAAAGATCCTTAACGTCCCCAATTCACTATTCGCCAATATCTGCTCTTGGGATAAAATGAACTTTTTCAATGGCAGCAGAATCAGGAAGGACATTGATGATTACTATTACTTCTCCAAAAATAACCGCAAATTCAAAAACCTGATTACGCTGATTGATCATAACCTCGGCTATTCCGTATTCCAGTCCATTGAAAAAACAAAGATTGATCTTTCCAGTCAGCAGAGCTCTACTTTTCTTTATTCCAACAGGGATATTGAAATTAACGAGGTCGTTTCCCTGTCACAATACAATGCAATCATCGAAAGGGATATCAACAAGATCCGTGTGTACTTAAACGAATTCATGGCGGCGAATCAGATACGCACAGAAGATATCAACAGCCTGTTTCTTACAGGAGGAACCTCCATGGTAGCATCTGTTCAAAATCTCTTCAAAACTTCGTTTCCACACCTAGAAATCAATTCTGGAGATAACTTTAAAAGTGTAGCACAAGGACTTGCGTACAGTGGCTATTTGTTTGAAGATGAAGAGCTACACTGATTTATCTCCGTCCTTAAACATTCCTTAATATTAAAACATAAGTAAGATAACATTAGGCCGTTACTTTCGCTGATCGAAAACTAAACACCTTATGAAACAACTGCTTTACTCAGCAATGTTTGTACTATTAGTTTGTTTTACAACTAACAAACTGCAGGCTCAAACCACCCAGGCATCCATCTCCGGCACAATTACAGATCATTTAAATAAGCCGGTTGCAGGTGCATCGGTAAAAGTTCGAAATGAGTCAACCGGCTTTACTACCACTACCACTTCCAATGCTAAAGGAGTTTACACATTTAAGGAATTGCCTTTAGGAACGCCTTACACTGTATCCGTCACATACATTGGTTTTGGTCAACAAAAAAGAACAGGTTATTCACTCAATCAGGGCGATGCGTTATCTGTCAACCTTACTATCCGTGACGCAGTAGAAAGCCTTGCTGTAGTTGAAGTTATCGGATCAGGATTAAAAAACAAAACAGAGAACTTAGGTGCAGCAACGGCAATTTCAGCAAGGGACATTACGAAACTGCCAGTAAACGGGCGTAACTTCACATCTTTAATGGAACTTTCTCCATTAAGCAGAGGTGGAAATATTTCCGGACAACTAGGATCATCGACAAATTACACAATTGATGGGATGAACGCTAAAAACCCAACTTCAGCTGGATCGACAACAAGCCGAAGCGGTGCGCCATATTCAATATCCATCGAGGCTGTTCGAGAATTCAAAGTAGTAACCAATCAATATGACGTTATATATGGACGCAGCGGAGGTGGTACTGTAAGTGCGGTTACCAAAGCGGGAACAAACACGCTTACCGGAAGTGCTTTTACTTATGGCCGTGCCGATTGGTTAGCAAGCCCTTATGACATCAGAGGCAATACACGTAATATTGATTATTCCACTTACCAATATGGCTTCTCCCTTGGAGGACCTATTATTAAAGATAAGTTACACTTTTTCATGGCTTGGGACCATCAGCAAGACTCCCGGCCATTAATTATTGCCGATGTTCAATCTCCTACAGACGAAAGCCGCTTTAACATTACTCAGTCTACCCTGGATAACTTTTTAACCATTGCACGCCAAAAATATGGTGTAGCCAGTTCCGATCAATTTGGATCCTTTGATAAAAGCAGGGGTTCTGATGCTGCATTCGCACGTTTGGACTGGCAGATCAACGATAAAAACCTTCTAACCATCCGCGATAATTACACCAATGATAGAAATAAATTAGGATTGGAAGATAATACCACTATTAACTTATATGAATCGTATGCCAATGATAAAAATGTAGACAACAGTCTTTTAGCTACCTTACGTACATCAATAAATCCAAAATTTACAAATGAATTAAAATTACAACACTTGTATACCTTTCAGGAAAGCAGTCCGGGTGATCAATTGCCAGCAGCAAATATCCCAAGGGCAATAGTAGAAAGTATATCTTCAGTTATAAATGACGGCACGACTAAATCAACTAATATTGAACTTGGAGGCCATCGCTTTGCTCAGGAAGGTTTCACTAATAATGTAATTCAGCTGGTTGATAATATCTATTATAATACCGATAAAATTAAGTACACCTTTGGTCTCGACCTGATGTATACACATGCAAATTCTACGTATGGCAGTGAGGTAAACGGACGTTTCCATTTTACAAACTCAACCGGCGTTACTGCCCTTACAAATTTTGATAATCTGACGCCATACCGATACTATAGAGAGGTTCCCCTGGTTGATGATCCAAGTGTAAAAGCAGGCATTTTAAATACAGCACTTTACGGACAGATGCAAACTACACTGGCAACAGGACTAGATATGATTGGCGGATTGCGCGTTGATTATAGTGATTATCCAACTTCACCTTTAAATCAGCTGGTATTAGATGAATTAGGAATTCGTACCGATAACAAACTTACATCATTCCTAATTCAGCCCCGTCTACAATTTACCTGGGACGTAAATGAAAGACACACTGATTTTATACGTTTAGGAGCAGGGATTTTTGCATCAGATATCAATAATTATGTCACCATTAACAACCTGACTTTTGACGGTAAACACTTAGGCACAGTGGATGTAAGGGGTGCCAATGTTCCTACCCCAAACTTTATCGGATATCGCAATGATCCATCTACCACCCCTACTTTAGAAGCCTTTCAATTACCTACTATTAATACCAACGCCACCGATGCGCAAGTCCCGGTCATTTACAAGGCCAACTTATCTTACAGTCAGTTTATCACTGACCGTATTAAACTAGGCATTACTGGTTATGCTACCCTTGGACGTCATAACTATATGTATGTGGACCGTAACATGGCAGTTGATCCTTATTTTACCCTTGCCAATGAGGATAACCGCGGAGTATATGTACCCTTAAGTACGATGCCAGTAAATGGAGCAGGCGACTGGCAACAAGGTCGTATCAGTCAAAAACTAGGTCGTGTTTTAGAATTGAACAGTAAGGGCAAGGTAAACCAGTTTGCCGTAGTTGTAGACGGAACTTACCAGTATTTAAAAGATGGCGCAATTACCATTAGCTATACACTGAATGATACGAAAGATAACACTTCCTATAATGGTAACGTCGCTAATACAGCAACATTATCTTTACCAGTGAAGGATGACCCGCGCGACTTAAGCAAAATGAGTTATTCAGATAATCAGTTCAGACATAAAGTAGTATTTTATGGTACATTACCTACTTTTTATGGTGTAAGCATAGGCGTTCGCTATTCAGGTATTGGCGGGACAAGATATTCTTTATTATCCGGAGGTAATACAAATGCTGATTTCGTTGCAGGAACAAATGATTTAGCTTATATCTTTGATAAAGACAATCAAAGTGTACCAGAAAATATTCGTACAGGCTTACAGGCCATTTTAGATAATCCTGATGCAAGTCAGAGTTTAAAAGATTACATTCTTAAATACTCCGGACAAATGGCCGAAAGAAACGGAGGTATAAATAGTTTTTACGGAATCTTTGACTTAAGAGTAAGCAAAAAGATAAACATTTTCAAAACACAGAGCGTTGAGTTCTCAGCCGATATATTTAACGTAGCCAACTTACTCAATAAGAAATGGGGAGTGAATGAATCACTGGGTACACAAGCCCTATATGCATTAGGTGTTCCTGCAACCACAGGCACAGCTGCATTACCTAATTTTGATGCTGCTAACAAAGTATTTAACTACCGTGTAAATAACTCAGGCATAGTAACACCATCCGGCAACCCGTATCAAGCTCAGCTTGGTATCCGTTATGCATTCTAATAAGGAACTAACAATCTCATAAAAAAAATCGCAGGTAATTTACCTGCGAT
>NZ_AQPN01000102.1 GCF_000403135.1 Arcticibacter svalbardensis MN12-7 | reverse complement strand
TACAGACTAATTATGCTGGACACACAAATTGAAATCGCACAAAAAAACCTGGCTTTGAACGATAGTACGCTAAACATAATAAAACTACAGTTTGATGCGGGACAAGTCACTTCGTTAGCTGTACAACAAGCTGAAGCACAGCAGTTGCTAGCAGCCGGCATAGTTACACAATTACAGCAAAACATCACGCTGGAAGAGAATGCGCTTAGCGTTCTTACAGGATCTTTTCCTAAACAGATTTTACGAAAAGGAAAATTGAATGATATGATTCTTCCTGATGAGATCAATACGGGAGTTCCGGCCGAAATGCTTAGCCTTCGGCCGGATGTAAGGATCGCTGAACTGGAACTGGTTAAGGCAAACGCAAAGACCGGTATTGCGAAGGCGAATATGTACCCGTCCTTGGTTATCACAGCTTCCGGTGGTCTCAATACGTTTACAGCGAGCAACTGGTTTACCATCCCTGCATCCTTATTTGGAGTAGTTGGAACAGGGATTACACAACCCCTTTTGCAGCGTAAACAACTCAGAACACAGTATCAGGTTGCTTTGGTTGACCGGGATAAAACTGTTCTTGAATTCAGGTCAACTGTTTTACAGGCCGTTGCCGAAGTTTCTGATGAACTTGTTAAAATTGAGAAGTTGAAAGAACGGTATGCTTTTGCTGAGCAAAGGGTTAAGGTTGTTCAAAGTGGACTGAAGAATGCAAACCTATTGTTCAGCAGTGGAATGGCTAATTATCTCGAGGTCATTACAGCGCAAAGTAATGCGCTGCAAAGTGAGCTGGATCTTGCTGAAGTCAAAAATGCACAACTGAATGCAGGAGTTGCGCTTTATAGAGCTTTAGGTGGAGGATGGAACTAAATCTAAAGTGATTTATCCGGCATGATTGGTAATTTATAAACGGCCCTGCATACATTATCCGCTGCCAAAAATACTTTCATCTTTAATTTGCCAATCATCCGTTCTAAAGGGTACCGCTGGAAAGCCGGAACTATTCCGCCAGGTCCAATCCTATTCACCAAGTCTTTATCAAAGTCCCTGGTATATCCTCCCAACAGGTGTTAGGGATTTTTAAAGACGAATACTTAAGGTAAACTTCCCGATCCGATAGCAGCCCCCTATCCCAAGTTTCCAGTTCAATCTCCAGGTTAATTCTCCATTTTGATGATTATTCAATTTGTAATGCGCTCAATGAATGTAAAGAGATATACTATACATAAGTAAATGAATGCACATACCATCTAGTAAGAATCCGGTAAAAGTCCCACTTAAACGAGCTAGAGTCGGACTCATACCGGAATCTTATTGCATTCTTATTGGAATCATTTACATTCATATTAGCTTGATCCTACATGGAAAGCCATGAATTTCCATTACCCAGGATCGTTTTTAAAGGAAAGATTGAATTGCTAAAAGTTGAATATACAATTATCTCCTTTTACCACTTAAATGATAAGCTTTTATAATTTTATAAAAAATCTCGTTATTCTGATAAATGCCTTTAAAATCTTCAGACCCGGGACCATAGGCAAAAACTGGAACCATAATATTCGTATGATCATTTGTGCTAAATTCTCCTCTGATCATGCCCTGTTCTGGTGCAGTATCAAGCAATGTTAATCCTCCCGTTTCATGATCTGCAGTAATTATGACAAGGGTTTCTCCATCCTGATCTGCAAAACGCAACGCCGCTTCAACCGTCTTATCAAAATCATGTAATTCTGTAACCACATACTGAAGATCATTTGCATGTCCTCCATAGTCGATCTGAGCACCTTCTGCCATAATAAAGAAACCTTTCTTATTATTTGAAAGCAATTTTATACTATGCAAAAGGGATTGTTTGAGCATATCCCCTCTTCCCTTGTAAACTGGGCGGGTGTCGGCATCGGGCAGCAATACAAGTTGTTTCCCTGCGATCTGTTTGTTGAAATCTGGCAGACTTTGGCTTACTAAAAAACCGTTAGCTTTTAAACCAGCAAGCAGTTTATCATTTTTATTATTGAAAAAGCTTTTCTGATTGGAACCTACAATAATTTCAGCCTTGCTCTTCAAAAGGTCATTAGCAATCTCCTCACTCATTGACCGTTCCAACTCATGGGCGTAAAAAGCTGCAGGGGTTGCATCTGTAATATCACCAACACTGATTATTCCGCTTTTTATTCCAAAATCGAAGAGAGTATCAACCAGATTAGTACGGCTTTTGTCATCCGTTCCCATCCCAATATAACGATTGTTGGTTTTGAAACCTGTTGCAATTGCAGTCCCTCCCGCAGCTGAGTCTGTATTCCCTGCATCGCTGGCTACCGTATTTGAAAAGCCCAAATTGCGAAACATGGCCATGTTCAGCTCACCATGATTGGCCATAAGTCCCGCATGAATTTGCGCTAACCCCATTCCATCGCCTATCAAAAGGATCACGTTTTTAGTCCTTTTAGGAGAACCATCTGACTTGTAGCTTGGAGTATAAACAGGATAAGCCACAGGGTTGGTGTATGTTAATTTGTCTTTATTCGTCAAAAACTGATGCAGCTTATCAGGTTGATCGGTATTAATCCAGTCTACTCCTAGTTTTTCCAGCACAATCCAGGTGTTGGGACTGTCCTGGGTTGCCCAAAACCGGAATGGTTTCCCTAACTGATGAACCTTGTTGATCACAGCTTTCAGTTTGGTCACATCTGCTTTTACCGGATTACCTTTCCCATTCCATTGGGTATATTTTTTAAGTTCATCACTGATCATGGCAACCCTTTTAAGTTGCCCGGTGGTATAAGTATTGTATGGCCTTCCATCAAATGAAAGAATTTCTGGATAATTTTTAAAGTCGATTGGTTTAGGTACATCTCCGCTTATCACAATCCTAATTGCATCCGGATGCTGTTCCCAGTCAAACATATTCTGAAATTCTTTAATTTCTTTTAATAGCTGCGGCAGTACATGGGCATAATCCTGCTTGATATCGATGACGAGCTGCAGTTTTAAACCTTCATTCTGATAGGGATGATTTTTATTCAACTGATAAAACTTTTGCAGGGGCTCTAAATACAGCTTGCTAAGTGTCCTATCTTTCTGAATTTCTGTACTATCATGAGCTACATAAAGTTCCCCTTCCCTTAGGAATACGTCTGCTTCAATGGAACCCATTTCGGCGTAATAAGCGGTTAAAAGCGGAATCTTTTGTTTATAGTCATTATGACTATGCCCATTGTTTACAGTTAGCGCCACTTGCGCAGAAGCACTGTGTAGCCCCAACCCAAGGGTTAGGACTATACAGTTTATCCAATTCAATTTTACCATCCTTCGTTTTGTTTGATTATACCCGCACTATTATCAATTTCTTTCTGAGGTACTGCCCATACGTCGTGTACCTGGGGATTGAATGTTCTTGACGGCCAGATTACATTGCCTCCTGAATCGTGAAGAGGTTTAGCGTATGTTGCCTGGGCATCTCCCCATCTTACTAAATCGCGGTGGCGGTCTGCCCATTCACCTGCCAGTTCATTACGGCGTTCACGTTTCAAATCATCGATTGTCATTCTTGTTTTTGCTATAAGACCAGCCCTGATCCTAATCTTGTTTAATTCAGTATCACCCGCGCCGGCACCACTGATATTTATTGCCGCTTCTGCTTTAATGAGTAATACCTCAGCATAACGCATTAAAGGTACATTTAGATCTGTTGTTCCATTATCTCCGTTGGGATTTACATGCAATGGAATCGGATTGGCATATGAAAAAGGATCCATGTATTTTTTAAACTGGTAATCGGAGGTTGCGCCCGCATCTTTTGTAAAACTGCGTTCAGCACCAAAGAACATAAATTTATCACCAGTCTTTAAAATTGTAGCCTCCCTGCGCTGATCACCTGCCTCATAAGAGTCGTATAGTTCTTTCGTTGGCAGATAATAACCCCAACCGTTATAAATCCCCCAGGCTTTGTTGGTGAGCATAACACCCGGCAATTTACTTCCCCATCCTGTGCCGCCACCACTTGGTGTGCACACTACAGACCAGATATACTCTTTAGACCAGTTATTGGATGCTTTGAATACATCTGCAAAACTGGTATTGACGAGATCATGCTGACCAGATGAGATCACCATATCAGCATATTTTACTGCATTTGTATAATCTTTTTTATACAGATAGACCTTCGAAAGGTATGCCCATGCGGCAGTTTTATGTGCCTTTCCATAATCTGCAGCTTTCATTTCGCTGAAGAGAGGAAGGTCATCGGCCGCTTTTAAAAACAAGGAGATAATATAATCATAGTTCTCATCTACATTTGTTGCCCTGGGTACAGCAACTGCTGCATCCGACTCGGGCGTAATGATTGGTACACCAGCCTTCTCATTTCCGTAGTTTGCTGCCAGCTGAAAGTAAACCAGTCCGGCATTGAAGTAAGCATCGCCTATGATCTGTTTTTTTAGTGCCTCATCCATATTGATTAAAGGCACATTTACGATGATGTCGTTTGCTCTTTTAATAATTGCATAACGCATGCTCCACTGCGATTCTGTATAACCGCCTCCAATGTATGTACGGTTAAAATTTTTGATATTATCAGCCTCCGGCTTATTACGGCCCGTAACCATATCATCACTGGCGTTAATAAACCAGAACATACCACGGCCGTAATAATCTTCTTCATTGTACATTGCGTACATGCCCCCCTCAGCTTTGAGTGCATCTTCTTTAGTTTTCCAAAAATTTTGCGCCGAAGGAGAACCTTCAGGCAATATATCAAGCTGTTTGGTGCAGGCGCTAAGCATTGTAATCACGACAAATGCCAGGTATTTTATATTTGTTTTCATTTTATGATCAGATTATAGATTTATATTAAGACCCAGGGTAAAGCTTCTTGCCTGTGGATAACGACCTACATCAAGTCCGTTGTTGTCCATTCCAATCTCCGGATCGAAACCAGAATAATCAGTAATAGTAAATAGGTTATTCGTAGTGGTATAAATCCGAACAGCACCTGTCCTTAATTTTGAAGTTAGCGATTTAGGCAAGGTATAGCCCAAAGTCACGTTTCTGATGCGCAGATAAGATCCGTCTTCGATGTAAAAATCAGAAGCATTGAAGTTCCCATTATTATCAGATGTAGAGATAATAGGAACTTTACCTCCCGGATTTTCAGGTGACCATGCATCAAGAATACCAACAAGCTTATTATAGGAGGGACCGCTTGCACTGTAAGTAGTACGTTTTACAGCGTTGAACAATTTGTTACCCTGAACACCCTGTGCAAAAATATTGAAGTCGAAATTTTTGTAACTGGCATTAAAACTCAATCCATAAGAAAAATCAGGATAGGCACTGCCGGCAAAATAGCGGTCCTTCCCATCTATTGCGCCGCTATCATCAAAATCTGCGAACTTAAAGTCTCCTGCTTTGGCATTAGGCTGTATCTTTTGTCCTTGAGAGTTTTTGTAGTTATCGGCCTCTGCCTGTGTCTGAAAAATCCCCTCTGTTTTCAATACGTAGTAGCTGTAAAGTGGCTGACCAACAGTTATAGACAAGGGTGCCAGCTCGTTTCTGAAGTTTGTACTCACTGCAATGTTCTCAAGACCAGGTGCCAGGGCCGCAACTTTATTATTCAGCTTAGTCAACGTGGCATTGACCGAATAGGTAAATGCTGTTGATTTATTACTATTATAGGTAAGGCCAAGCTCAATCCCTTTGTCTTTTACAACACCAGCATTTATGGTTTGTGTATTCAGACCAGCGGTTCCAGGAAGAGATTTGGTCAGGATCATTTTATCAGTTTCTTTAATAAAGTAATCAGCAACCAGACTTAAGCGGTCTAAAACAGTCACATCAAGTCCTACATTAGTTTGTTTAGATTCTGCCCATGTTAAATCTTTATTAGCCAGAACAGTCTGCACATAACCAGTCTGCAAAGTTGGTGTTTGACCAAAATAACTCTGAGTAGTGTTTAGCAATGGATTGACCGCTGAGGAAGAAAGACTACCCAGATTACCCAAAATGCCATAACTGCCCCTTAATTTCAATTCGTTTAACCATGTTGTATTTTCAAGAAAACTTTCCTTACTAATCATCCAGCCGGCTGAAACAGAACCGTAGTTTCTAAACCTGTTTTCTGCCGTAAGCAAGGAAGATCCATCACGGCGACCAATTAGCGACAAAAGATATTTTTCCTTGTAGTTGTAATTTGCTCTTAAAAACAGGGAAGATAGGGCTGTTGCTTCATAATTACTCGAGGATGGCTGTATGACTGTAGCATTTACAAGATATCTGTATTGTGGAGATTCATCATCAAAGCCAGCACCCGATGTATACAAGCCATTGCTTTTGGTTTTCTGAAAAGTATAACCACCAGTGAAATCAAACTGATGTTCAGCAAATGCAGTTTTATAATTTAAAACTTGTTCAGCAAGGAAATCATTTGACTGATTAGAGCTTTCCTGCAAGCTGTTGCTCAATACTGGTTTTCCAACTTCAGGTCTTTTAGGTGTGAAGCTCTTATACTGTGATGATGATTTAGTAATACTCAAGTTTGATCTGAAAGATAAGCCCTTCGCTAATTTTAAAGATGCATATGGATTAACAACCAGTACATTGGATGGGCTGTTGATATCCATGCGCAGAAGTTCTGCAACGGGATTGATAATGTCCCCATAATCGCCTGCGTATTCTCGGCCTGGCAAGCCTGCATAACTTCCGTCGGCATTAAAGGGCGTACCATTTGTAGGATAATATAGTGCAGAAAGTAGTGCACCTGTATAATCACTACTGGTATTTGCACCATTTCCATTAGTACTGCTATAGGATACGTTTTCTCCCACCTTCAGCCAAGGACTAATTTCATGTTCAGAATTAATTCTAAAGTTATAGCGTTGAGTCTTCGTATTAAGTACTATACCTTCGGCATTGCGGTAATTAAAGCTTAAGTAGAAATTAGATTTTTCACTACCTCCGTTAATGGCGGCATTATAATCCTGCAGCTGTCCATCCCTAAAAACCTCATCCATCCAGTTGGTGCGGGTAATCTGTCCGTCGGGGAACTTCGTTGCATCAAATGCAGGGAGTATCGTTGTACCTCCATTTTTTGCTGCTGTTGCCGCTACAGTTGCCCGTTGTTCAGCATTCAAAGGTTCCAGTTTTTTCCAGGCACTCTGTTGGCCAAGTTTTGCATCGAAGCTAACCTGCATCTTCCCTTTCTGTCCTTTTTTAGTCGTAATGAGAACAACCCCTCCAGATGCCCTTGCTCCATAAATAGCGGCAGATGCATCTTTAAGCACAGAAATGGACTCAATGTCATTTGGGTTAAGTTGCGGATTTCCTAAAAAGATGGAGCCATCTATCACATACAGTACACTTTCACCATTTATCCCTCCAAGCCCCCTGATGTTGATTCGGGGAGATGAGGTCGGATCGCCACCTTCATTAGTGACAATTACACCAGGCGATTTTCCAGCCAGTACTTCACCGACACTATTGAGCGAACGGGATGATAGTTTGTCTAAAGAAACAATACTGATTGCACCGGTAAGGGTTTCCTTTTTCTGTGTACCATAACCTACAACAACTACATCGGCCAGGATAGAAGCTTCTTCAGTTAATGTTATATTAATAGTTTGATTATCCCCAACCGATACTTCTTTTGTTCGGTATCCAATCATCGAAAAAGAAAGCACAGCATCGGCACCTACCTCTATCCTGAAGCCACCATATGAATCTGTTACCGTGCCAATTTTAGTACCCAGTACTTTAACAGATACTCCAGGAAGGGTCAATCCGGTTGAATCCGTAACAGCGCCTGTGATGATTTTGTCAGGTTTGATAAATGCGGTTTGATTAAGGATGACATAATCACCTTTCTCTAAAGCACTCAGACCGAGTTTATCTAACAAGGACCGTACTGGCTCTCTTTTAAAATCGCCATTTAAAATAGTGTTTTTCTTCTGGAGCAAATCAGGGTTATATACAAAACTAAGGCCCGTACTAGCCTCTATTTCTTTGATTATTTCAGCCATGTTACTGCCTTTGCTGATTTTAATACTCACTTTACTGTTAGCAAGCCGCTGAGCCATACTAGCAGAGGCAAGCACAGAGCTGCAGATGATGCAGATAATCGAAAATGTTATACATGAATATTTCATGATCTGATAAAGAGTTAGTGTCCTCTTGGGTGAGGTTGTTTTCATTTTACTGATTTTATTGTGATAAATATTAAGGTTTAGCCCTTTGATAATACGGCTACTGGTCTGACCAGTGCCGTTATAAATCTTTACTATTCAATGTTTGTCATTTGTAAATTTTAAATGATTTAAGGTTTTTGACTGTACTGAATCTCAGGTGATGAAGGCTACATATGATGTCTATGATTTCTTCAGGTTGCTGCCTGCTTAAAAAAACAGCGGTTAACTTAAGGTTAGGATTTACACCTTCAGCCATTGAAATTTTTATATCATACACGTATTCAAGCTTTTGAATTACCTGCTTTAAATTAGCGGCATTGAATTCAAGCTCAATATACTTTTCATGCCTGGTTAAACTTGATGTTGCAATTCCCGTTTTTTTATTATAATTCAAGGTCTGGCCCTTGGTTAAAATACCTAGTAAATGATTCGATCGGCTAACAGCTACCTTACCTGTAGCGACTGTTATCTCAACATTGGGTTTGCTATTAATAGTTTTAACGCCAAAAGAAGTCCCCAAAACTTTAATATCCAAATTACATGAAGTACGCACAATGAAAGGCTGCTTTTCTTTGTGGACGACGGTAAAAAACGCATTTCCGCTGATCAGTTCTACAGAACGGTTACCAGGGTTGAACGTTTGGGGATAGATCAGTTTTGCAGAAGGTCCCAGGAGAATTTCAGATCCGTCGGTTAGGGTAATTTTCTTATGCTCTTTAACTGTGGTTGTAACAGAAATAAAGTCAGGGCTTCGGCTTGCAGGATCTTTTAATTTCCAAAAACCTAAAATAACGGCAACTCCGATCAGCAAAACTGCTGCTACTCTGTAGAGCATTACAGGATAAATCTTTTTGATTTTTGATTTTGACTCCATCGCCTGTTTAACTGCAAGGAATATTTTTTCACTAACTTCCTTTTTATGTTCAGAAGATAGTTTGTTGCGCACTTTATCTAAAGCCAAATACCATTCTTCTATCTGGTCAGTTTCGTATTGATCAGTATCTCCATCAAGATATTTCTGGAGCAGCAACTTTACCTTTTCTTCTGTCATTTGTATAGATGTCAGTTCAAAACGCAAAATGGTACTATCTGAAAATGTTATGTAAATATTAAATTTATATTAACA
>NZ_AQPN01000101.1 GCF_000403135.1 Arcticibacter svalbardensis MN12-7 | reverse complement strand
GTTTAAAGCAATTAATATTTTATAGTTTTATAGTAAAAAATTAAGCATACATACTTTCAGCATCTTTACTTTCAAGAGAGGTATAGCCACTTAGAAACTGGTCTACTCTTCTGGCAGCTTCACGTCCTTCGGAAATTGCCCAAACAACAAGAGATTGTCCACGTCTCATATCTCCGGCAGCAAAAACTTTATTTACGCTTGTTTGATATACACCTTCCTGAGCACGTACATTTCCACGTTCGTCTAACTCAACTCCTAGTTGTTCCAATAACCCAATCTTTTGAGGAAATAAGAAACCCATGGCAAGGAAAACTCGCTGTGCGGGTAATACACGTTCAGATCCTTCCACTTCAGCAAACTTAACTGGTCTGCCAAAAACGTCAGTTTCCCACAATACATCAACAATACGAATTCCAGTCAGGTTACCATTCTCGTCACCAACAAATTCCTTGGTATTTACACTCCATGAACGGTTGCAACCTTCTTCATGAGAAGATGTAGTTTTAAGGACCATTGGATAAGTAGGCCATGGCATACTTTCTGTACGGGATGCAGGAGGCACAGGCATCAATTCAAACTGAGTAATTGACTTAGCACCTTGTCTGTTTGATGTTCCCACGCAATCCGATCCGGTATCACCACCACCTATTACGATGACATCTTTTCCGGTAGCAAGAATTTCTTCACCTTGTACTTCAAGTTCGCTTACTCGTTTGTTTTGTTGTTTAAGGAACTGCATGGCATAATAAACACCTTTTAAATCCCTTCCTGGAGCTGGCAAATTACGTGGTATTGTAGAGCCACCGGCCAATACAATAGCATCAAAATCACGTAATAATTCGTCTGCTAGAATATGTACACCAACCTCTGTATTGTATTTAAACACAACACCTTCTTCCTGCATGATTTGGATTCGACGTTCTACAACCCATTTCTCTAGTTTAAAGTCCGGTATGCCATAACGAAGTAGTCCCCCCGCACGATCATCCCTCTCAAAAACGGTAACTATATGACCTGCTTTGTTAAGTTGTGCCGCAGCAGCTAAACCTGCCGGACCTGATCCTATAACGGCGATAGTCTTCCCTGAACGAATTAGAGGCACTTTAGGTTTAACCAAACCTTTTGCATAGGCTATTTCAATGATGTGCTTTTCAATTTCCTCAATGGTTACAGCAGGCTTATTAATACCTAAAACACATGAAGATTCACATGGAGCAGGACAGATTCGCCCGGTAAACTCGGGGAAATTATTGGTTGAAGACAAAATAGTATACGCTTCTTCCCAATTTTCCTTATAAACAGCATCGTTGAATTCAGGTATAATGTTGCCAAGTGGACAGCCTGAATGACAGAATGGTATTCCACAATTCATGCAACGGGCAGCCTGATTATTCAGCTTATCAGCTGCAAACATTGTATTAAATTCTTTATAGTCTTGAATACGTTCTTCAGGTGACCTCTTTGACGGAAGTTCCCTGTTGAATTCTTTAAAACCTGTAATTTTTCCCATAATCAATTTACTGGTTGATATTGTGCGTGTTGTAAAACTCTTTTATATTCTTTTGGAAACACTTTAATAAACTTACGTGCTTCATCATTCCAGTTACTTAGCAGGAACAGGGCAAGGCGACTTTGAGTCAGCTTGAGATGTGTATTCAGCAAAGCAAGGATTTCTTCCTCATCTTCTCCGGTTAAAGGATCCAGATCAACCATTTCCGGATTGCAATTCTCTGCAAAAGTGCCATCAACGTCGTAAACCCAAGCGATACCACCACTCATTCCAGCAGCAAAGTTACGTCCTGTTTTCCCCAGGATTAATGCTCTTCCTCCGGTCATATACTCACAACCATGATCTCCAACACCTTCAACTACGGCTACTGCGCCAGAATTACGTACTGCAAATCGCTCACCAGCCTGACCGCGAACAAATAGCTCTCCGGCAGTTGCACCGTATAAAGCGACGTTGCCAATGATGATATTATCTTCTGGCACCAGTGTACTTTCTGCTGAAGGATAAATAGCAAGTCTGGCTCCAGACAAACCTTTACCTACATAATCATTTGCTTCACCTTCGAGCTCAAAAGATAAACCCTTAGCACAAAATGCGCCAAAGCTTTGTCCTGCAGATCCGGTGAACTTATAATTAATGGTATTATCAGGCAATCCTGCAGAATGATAGATTTTGGATACTTCATTTGAAAGCAAGGTACCAATGGTCCGGTTTGTATTCCGTAATTCGAAAGACCCGAACACCGGAGTTTTAGTTTCTAATGCCTGTTTAGCATGTTCCAATAACTTCCAGTCCAGGATATCACTCATTCCATGATCCTGTGACTCACTGTTATAAAGAGTAAGATGAGAAGGATTAGTAGCCGGGAATAGTATAGCCGAAAGATCTAAAGTTTTAGTCTTCCAATGTGTGTTATCCTCACGTACTTTTAAAAATTGAGAGCGGCCTACCATTTCGTTAACGGTTCTGAAACCAAGTTCAGCCATGATCTCTCTAAGCTCTTCCGCTATAAAATGGAAAAGATTAACAATATGTTCGGGTTTACCGGTAAACAACTTACGTAACTCAGGATCCTGAGTAGCAACGCCAACCGGACAAGTATTCAAATGACATTTACGCATCATAATACACCCCCCGGCTATTAGAGCAGATGTAGCCACACCCCACTCTTCAGCACCAAGAAGTGCTGCAATGGCAATATCTCTTCCTGTCTTAAGCTGTCCATCGGCTTGTAATACAACCCTGCTTCTTAAACTATTACGAACCAGTGTCTGATGTGCTTCAGCTAATCCAAGTTCCCAAGGTAGCCCTGCATGTTTGATAGAACTCAAAGGTGATGCACCTGTACCGCCATCATATCCGGCTATCAGAATTACATCCGCATGTGCTTTTGCAACTCCTGCAGCAATCGTTCCGACACCTGCTTTTGAAACAAGCTTTACATTAATTCTGGCAGCACGATTCGCATTTTTTAAGTCGAATATCAATTGTGCAAGGTCTTCAATGGAATAAATATCATGGTGTGGTGGTGGAGATATTAAACCAACACCAGCAGTAGAGTGACGGACCTTAGCAATCCATTCGTCTACTTTATGTCCAGGAAGCTGTCCACCTTCACCGGGCTTAGCACCCTGCGCCATCTTAATTTGAAGTTCATCCGCATTTGTAAGATAATAAGAAGTCACGCCGAACCTTCCTGATGCAACTTGCTTAATGGCGGAACGCATGGAATCGCCATTTGGCAGAGGTATATAACGCATATCATCTTCACCACCTTCACCTGTATTGCTTTTACCGCCAATACGATTCATTGCGATGGCCATGGTGCTATGTGCCTCATGAGAGATAGATCCGAAAGACATGGCACCTGTTGCAAATCTTTTCATGATCAATTCGATAGGCTCCACTTCCTCAATAGGAACAGGTTCCCGATGGTGCGCGAATTCAAACAATCCACGCAGTGTATACATCTTTTTCGACTGATCATTTATATGCTTTGCATATTGCTTATAAATGGAGTAATCATTCGTTTTAGTTGCCTGTTGCAATAAATGTACCGTCTGAGGATTAAACAAATGTGCTTCTCCCCTACGTTTCCATTGATAAATACCTCCTTCTGGAAGCAGTTGCTCTTCCGGCTTCGCATGAACAAAACCATGATTATGTTTAAACAGACTTTCCTTGGCAATTTCATCCAAACCTAAACCACCAATACGGGTTACGGCACCGGAGAAATAACGATCTACTACCTGTTTGTTAATCCCTAAAATTTCAAATATCTGGGCACCTTGGTAAGATTGGAGTGTTGAGATTCCCATTTTAGAGAAAATCTTCAGCAGACCATCACAGATCGCTTTAATATAATTTTTAGCGAGGTATTTATATTCTAAAGAAGTTTCAAGTTTATTCTCCTCTTTGAGCGCATAAATAGTGGCAAGAGCCAGGTAAGGGTTGATTGCACTTGCTCCAAAAGCAAGAAGACAAGCAAAATGATGCACTTCCCAAATATCTCCGGCTTCTATTACAAGACCAACCTGACCTCTAAATCCAAGACGAATAAGATGATGATGTACAGCAGAAACTGCTAATAAAGAAGGTATAGGTGCATGTTCTGAATCAATTGCACGATCTGAAAGTATAATTACCTCAAATCCGTCATTGACTGCATCCTCAGCATAGCGACATAAACGCTGCAAGCCATTTTCTAAAGCACCCGGTTGCCCGTCCGCCTTAAAATAAGTCTGAAGAGTTTTGGCATGAAACATACCGGTATCAATACTTCTTAATTTCTCCAGTTCATAGTTGGTCAGTATCGGCTGTTTTAATGCCACAACATGACAATGCATTTTATCCTCATCCAGTAAATTCCCATTGCTTCCAATAAAGGTAGCCAGACTCATAACCATCCGCTCCCGGATAGGGTCAATTGGCGGATTAGTCACCTGGGCAAAATATTGTTTAAAATAACTGGAAATATGCTGAGGGCGATCAGAAAGAACAGCTAGAGGAACATCAGTACCCATAGATCCTATAGGTTCCTTACCATCAACGGCCATCGGCTTAATGATGATTTCAATATCTTCACGGGAATAACCAAATACCTGTTGATATTTAAGTACCGAATCATTGGAAAGATTAGTGAAAGCCACCCTGGGTTCAGGAAGCTCCTCCATATTGATCTTATAGTTTTCAAGCCATTCGCCATAAGGCTGACTGGAAGCTATAGAATGTTTGATTTCGTCATCGGTGATGATTTTCCCTTCTTTAAGATTAACCAGGAACATTTTACCTGGTTGAAGACGTCCTTTTTTAATAATGATCTTTTCTTCAATAGGTAAAGCACCTGCCTCAGAAGCTACAATGATACGTTTATCGTTTGTGATAGCATAACGAAGAGGACGTAGTCCGTTTCGATCCAATAAGGCCCCTATCTGTGTACCGTCAGTAAACGTAAGTGCAGCAGGACCATCCCAAGGTTCCATTAATGTAGCATGAAACTCATAAAAGGCCTTTTTAATCGGATCCATCTGTTCATTGCCATCCCATGCCTCAGGAACCAGCATCATCATTACGTGTGGTAATGAACGACCTGTATGAGCTAGAAGTTCCACGATGTTATCCAGACAAGCTGAGTCAGATTGACCTTTACCAATAACAGGAAGCACAATCTCCATTTCTTCCTTTGAAAAATAAGAAGAAGCATACGACCTTAAACCGGAATAAAACCAGTTCAAATTACCTGTCAGCGTATTAATTTCTCCATTATGGGCTAAAATACGGAAAGGTTGAGCCAACTTCCATGAAGGAAATGTATTGGTAGAAAATCGACTATGCACCATCCCAAAGGCTGAAGTAAGCCTTGTATCCTGGAGGTCCTTATAGTATGTCCGTAATTGGTAGGTAGTTAACTGTCCTTTATATACAATGATGCGACTAGACAAGGAAGGAATGTAAAAGTTCTCATTGCTGATCGATGTAGCTATCAGTCGGCGAAAAACATATAATTTCCGTTCAAAATCATCTTCACTCGCAGAAGAAGCAGGACGACTTACGAAAAGCTGTTCCACTGAAGGTTCTACAGACAGCGCAGTTTGACCTACCACAGATTGATCAACAGGAAGTGGTCGGAAGCCAAGTAAAGTTAATCCTAATCGCTCAGCAGCATTGATAATAACGGTGCGGCATAATTCCTTTTCATTCACATCTTTTGGAAAGAAGATCATTCCAACCCCATAATGTCCGGGTTCAGTTAAATGAATATCAAGTGAGATACATTCCTCCATGAGAAATTCATGTGGAATTTGTAATAATATACCGGCACCATCACCCGAATCAGGATCACATCCACAAGCCCCTCTATGCTCCATATTTTCAAGAATAGTGAGCGCATCCGATACATTCTTATGTGATTTATGTCCGTTGATATGAGTAATAAAGCCTACCCCACAAGAATCGTGTTCAAATTCTGGGCGATATAAACCCATCTGGTCATTTTCAGTTTGTTTCATTAGACAGTGCAAATTACGATTTAAGGTTTCGACCTTATAAGTTAATACTTCAACAATACTTAAAAAAAGTTCAACTTAACTAAAGCAAACATAACTTTTCTTAACAAGTTTTTAAAATAAAATGCTGTATTTTAAAATATTACTAATTCATTCAATTAATCAAACAATCTCGCAGAATCCGATGGTGATAGAATGAAATAATAATCCAAGATAAGATATTTATATTTTTTTTCAAAATCATTTTCTAGTTTTATATAAATTATTACCTTTGACCCAAGGGTTAGTCTTCTACGACCAGCTCCTCTTGAACTCCCCCAGGGTGGGAACACAGCAAGGGTAAAGAGTTGAGCGGTGCGATAGAAGGGGCTAGCCCCTTTTTTTTTCTTAAAAATCCACATTATTCTTCCTAACCAATTATCAAAGCTTTAACTTAGCCGGGCTGCATGGGTTTACTCTATTAACAGTATTGCGACTCCTGTATCCATAACTAAAATTAAACATTAACATGAAATTTTTTATCGACACTGCAAACCTTGCTCAGATTAAGGAAGCCCATGATATGGGAATACTTGATGGTGTGACTACAAATCCAAGCCTGATGGCAAAAGAAGGCATTACTGGTCAGGAGAACGTAATCAATCACTATAAAGCCATTTGCGAAATTACAGATGGTGATGTCAGCGCAGAAGTTATTGCGGTTACATTTAATGAGATCGTTGCTGAAGGCGAAGCTTTGGCTAAACTACATCCAAAAATTGTAGTTAAAGTTCCTATGATCAAAGAAGGCGTTAAAGCAATTAAATACTTTACCTCTAAAGGAATCAGAACAAACTGTACTTTGATATTTTCAGCTGGACAGGCATTACTTGCCGCTAAAGCAGGAGCAACTTATGTTTCTCCATTTATCGGACGTCTTGATGACATCTCCACTGACGGAGTTGCCTTGATTAAAGATATTAAGACGATCTATACCAACTACGGATACAAAACTCAGATCCTTGCAGCTTCAGTTCGTCACCCGATGCATATTCTTCAATGCGCACTGGTAGGAGCTGATGTAATTACAGCTCCCCTATCAGCGATTGCTGCTTTACTAAAACATCCATTAACAGACAGTGGCCTTGCTCAGTTCCTTGCTGATCATGATAAGGCTGAAGCTGCTGCTAAAGTACTTGCTTAATTTTCTTACACGTCCGTAATTTCATTACGGACGTTTTTATCTATTTTAAAAGATAAACGCAATGATATCTTCATCCGCCATTCCTGTCGATGTTCTAATTATTGGTGCCGGTCCCATTGGTTTAACCTGTGGAATAGAAGCCCGGAACGAAGGCTTATCCTACGTGATCATTGAAAAGGGCTGCCTTGTAAATTCCCTGTACAACTATCCGGTTAACATGACCTTCTTCTCTACATCTGAAAAGCTGGAGATTGGAAATATTCCTTTTGTATCCGTGAATAACAAACCTACACGGGCTGAAGCACTTGAATACTATAGACGGGCAACAATCCATTATAATCTGAATGTTCGTTTGTTTGAAGAAGTAATCGAAGTACAAAAACAGAACGGAGATTTCTTTGTAAAGACTGCTAAAGCTTCCTACCAGGCAAAGAACATCATTATTTCTACAGGCTTTTATGATGTTCCCGTCAAACTAAATATCCCGGGAGAAGAGCTTCCCAAGGTAAGGCATTATTATAATGACCCGCATTATTATGCTTTTCAAAACGTAGTTGTGGTTGGAGCAAGTAATTCATCCGTTGACGCCGCATTAGAAACTTATCGCAAATCCGCACAGGTAACCATGGTCATTAAAGGATCAGAAATCAATAACAGGGTAAAGTACTGGGTGCAGCCTGATATTATAAACCGCATTAATGAAGGAAGTATAAAAGTCTATTTTAACTCCACGCTACAGGAAATAACACCTGATCAAGTTATTATTAATACGCCGGAAGGTGAAGTAACCATACCAAACGATTTTGTATTGGCCATGACAGGCTACCTTCCCAACTTCAGTTTTTTAAAGAATATGGGAGTTGAATGTTCGATTGATGATGATCAGCTGCCTACCCACAATGAAGAAACAATGGAAACCAATATACCCCATGTGTACCTGGCAGGAGTAGTTTGCGGTGGAATGAATACACACAGTTATTTTATTGAAAATTCACGTGAACATGCAGAAAAAATAGCCAGGCATATTCGTCTTCATACTGCATAATTGACGTTTTAATGACCACATATTGTTTTTTTTGCTTAAAATGGATTAAACTCACTGTATCTTTGCAGGGATGAATAACCAGGATCTGCTACAGAGAGCGCTAAACTTCGAATTCCTAACACAAGAGGAAGGGGTTTATTTATATAAAAATGCCGCTACAGCCGAATTAATGTACACGGCTAATGAACTCCGTAAAAAACAAGTACCACATGGTAAAGTTACCTGGCAAATCGACCGTAATGTAAACACTACTAACGTTTGTATTGCCAACTGTAAATTTTGCAATTTCTTTAGGCGTCCCGGACACCCGGATAGCTATATCACCGACATTGAAACTTACAAAGTAAAGATCGAAGAGACTTTCCGCTTGGGAGGCGATCAGCTGCTTCTTCAGGGAGGACACCATCCCGATCTTGGTTTGGCATTTTATTCCAATTTATTCAGACAATTAAAAGAACTATACCCTACTTTAAAGTTACATTCCCTGGGCCCTCCAGAGATTGCGCATGTTGCAAAGTTAGAAGGACTAAGTCATACTGAAATTTTAAAAGAACTTATGGCTGCGGGATTAGACTCACTTCCAGGTGCTGGAGCTGAGATCCTAAATGACCGTGTCCGCCGGCTAATTTCTAAAGGCAAATGTGGCGGTCAGGAATGGCTGGATGTCATGCGTGCAGCACATCAATTAGGTTTAGGCACCTCTGCAACGATGATGTTCGGACATGTCGAAACCATTGAAGAACGATTTGAACACTTAGTTTGGATCAGAGAAGTTCAAGCAGAAAAGCCAGCAGAAGCTCCAGGATTTATAGCCTTTATCCCTTGGCCTTTCCAGGATGATGGAACATTACTTAAACGTGTGAGAGGGATTAAAAATGAAGTATCTGCAGATGAATACATCCGGATGCTAGCTTTAAGCCGAATCATGCTTCCAAACATTAAAAACATTCAGGCATCCTGGCTAACCGTAGGTAAAAGTGTAGCACAAATTTGTCTTCATGGTGGAGCAAATGACTTCGGATCTATTATGATAGAGGAAAACGTGGTCAGTGCAGCAGGTGCACCACATCGCTTTACGTCAGAAGGAATTCAGCAATCTATTAGAGAAGCAGGTTTCGAACCTCAGTTACGTAATCAAAAGTACGGATTCAGAGATGTTCCTTCTCAAATACAACAACAGACTATTACTTATTAAGTAATAGTAACATCTTTAAACAAAATGGCAACATAATCTATTTTATGAAATTGAAACAAACAAAATTATAGCTTGGTACGTCATTTAGGGAGTCAGGTTTACAACATACTTTAAAGATGAAAAAGATCCAGCTTTTTAATGCACCTACAATAGCAACTTTACAAATAGAAATAAATGAATGGCTGGCCGATAATAAAGAGGCACACCTGATTGAGTCGAATATGACCAGTCTGTCTAATGTTAACATCTCAGGTACTGTTGACATAGTGCAAGCTCAATATGCCTTTTATATTCTTTATTCACCAGCAGATGAGAGCGAACAAGAAAGTATTCTTGCCGCTGAAAAACAACAAATGCCTTCAGAATTGATTGATCCACGCACTATTATAGCGGAGATTAATTAATTCTTAATTGCAATCCAAAATACTTTTAGTAACAGAATTTGAGATGTTTCTGAGATTGGATAATCATCCCATTTTAAATAAAAATATAAATTTAGACACTACCTACAGTGAGCATTCAATTTCATCAGCTACTATATTCACCAGTTCGATTTTTTCATAAAAGTGTGAATTTCTGTTACTTATAAACGATATAAACAGGCATTTGAAATTAAATTGATCAAACTTTTCTTTTTCAAGTCAGTTAATTTATGATGAAAATAACACCTGTAATTCTGTCGCTCTTTATATTAATGGGTTGCAGTAAAAATGAAACACCTGTCCTGAATACGAATGACCATCAGCTATCTGCGACAAGCGCATCAGCCACAACTCCACCAAAGCAATACTATCTGGCATTGGGCGATTCCTATACCATAGGAGAATCGGTAAGTCAGCAACAAAGCTTCCCCTATCAGCTTGTCACGAAACTCAATTTAAAGAACAAAAACTTTGCAGCACCAACCGTGATTGCCAAAACAGGCTGGACAACCAGTGATTTACAAAAAGCGATTGTAGCAGCCAAACTAACTCAGAAATACAACTTCGTCAGCTTACTGATTGGAGTAAACAACCAATTTCAAGGATTATCAAAAACGACCTACCGCACACAGTTCCGGGATCTATTGAACACTGCAATTAAATTAGCTGATGGTAAAACTAAACATGTATCTGTTATATCCATTCCGGACTGGGGTCTAACACCTTATGGAAAAAGGAGTGGCCGGGATCAAGCTAAGGTTTCAGCCGATATTGATGCTTTCAATGCCATTAATAGAGAAGAAACACTTACTCGGGGTGCCAGTTATACAAACATCACCCCTACTTCAAGAAAAGTTACATCTGATCCTTCACTAGTTGCTTCAGATGGATTACATTACTCAGCAAAAACGTATGCCATTTGGGTAGATGCTATAATAGCTACATATAATAGAGATAATTAATAATACGCATTTTTAATTAGCGAGTTGCTCCTGATCATTCATCCAGAAACAGCTGGCTAATTATATTTCATTATCAGCACGACTTTCTTTAATAAAAGAAACAAGGTTTTTTACTCCGCAACTCACCATACTTTTAACCGCATTTTCTGTATAAAAAGCCATGTGTTGGGTCATGATCACATTCGGAAATTGTCTGATATAAGCCATGTCACGATTAATGATAATGTCCGTTCTTCTGTCGAAATGATAAATCCCATCTTCGTTTTCAAACACATCAAGGGCTAGTGCCCCTATTTTTTCCGTTTCAATACCTTCAATAACATCAGGAATATTCATCAACTCCCCTCTTGAACAGTTAACCACAATTACACCATTCTTCATTTTGGAAAGCGAAGTTCGGTTAATCATTCTGAAAGTTTGTTCCATTAATGGAACATGTAAACTAATAATATCCGATTCTTCATAAAGCGTCTCCAAATCCGTATAGGTTGCTTTTCCTTTTACCTTTTCCTGCGGATAAGGATCATAAGCCAGTACACGGCAACCAAATCCGGAAAGAAAGTCAATAACCCTAGCACCGATTCTTCCTGTGCCTATAATTCCCACAGTCATGTCCTTCATTTCCTTCCCTTGGAGTCCCTTCAACGAGTAATCGTTTACGTTTCCCCGAAACATGGCCTGTTTATACTTTCTCAGCGACATCAGAATCAGCATCAGTGTATAATCGGCAACACCATCAGGTCCGTAATCGGCATTACTAACCCTAATGTTTAACTTTCTTGCTGCTTCCATGTCAATATTATTGAACCCAACGGAACGTGTGGACAGATAACTGATCTTCATCTCTTTCATCTGACGAAGAATATCAGCCGATATTTTACTTATTCCAAGAATGCATATGCCCTGACAACCCTGCGCTAATGGAATGGTCTCCATATTTAACATTTTATGACTGAAAGTATATTCTACATGAAGTTCTTGAGCAAGGTTCTCAAACACATTCCTTTCATCATCCCTCAACTCATACACCATTATTTTTATACCGAATTCTTGCTTCATCTGCTAATTTTTTATAACTGATTGCAGACAATATAGCAACATTCATTTATTATATACTATTTATTCATTCTCTTATTTATATCTTTTCTTATCATTTTGATTGTAATATTTGCCCAGTAATAGGATTTTCTTTCTCAAAAGACAGCTAAACGATCCTATCATAACCATTATGGAAGATAACATAGACTTAAAGGGATTGTCTCCTGAAGAAGTCGTTGCCAGCCGATTAAAGAACGGATCTAACTCAGCTTTTACTGAAAATGAATCCCCTTTTTGGTTAATAGTAAAAGATGTGGTGACTGAGCCCCTATTCTTTATCCTTGTTTGCGCGGCATCTATATATTTTATTTTAGGCGATTACAAAGAAGGCATCATCATGCTGGTGGCCTTGCTTTTCATTTCTGCTATCTCTCTGTTTCAGGAAAACAGAAGCAGAAATGCGGTGGATTCTTTAAAAAAGCTCTCTAGTCCCCATGCTAAAGTCATCAGAGCTGGTATTACAACAAATATTGATACTGAAGAACTCGTAATCGGTGATTTAATTGTTGTAGAAGACGGCAATATTGTTCCCGCTGATGGGAAGATCTTGAAGTCAAATGATTTCTCCGTCAATGAAAGTTTACTCACTGGAGAGTCACTTGCCATCGCTAAAGACCTGAATGAACCGAATAACCAATTATTTAAGGGAAGTACAGTCATGTCCGGCTCCAGTATTGCTCGTGTAGAAATCATTGGAAAGAATACCGCTTTAGGTAAAATTGGACAGTCCCTTCAGGAAATTGAAACTACTAAAACGCCTCTACAGATTCAGATAAAAAGTTTCATCCGTTCCATGGTTATTTTTGGACTGATTGCTTTCCTCATTGTTTGGGGAGTTAATTATTATACCTCAGGTAATCTGTTGAATGGATTACTTCATGGATTGACGCTGGCTATGTCTGTATTGCCAGAAGAAATTCCGGTAGCGTTCAGTACCTTCATGGCATTAGGCGCCTATCATTTGTACAAAAAAGGAGTTATTGCCCGAAGCCCACATACCGTAGAAACATTAGGTGCAGCCACTGTAATATGTGCTGATAAAACAGGAACCATTACGGAGAATAAAATGCAAATCTCCGCCATTTATGATTTTGCTTCGGATAAAGATTTTGACTATACCAAAGATGCCTACAGCTTAAATGAGGTTCTGGAATATGCTTTATGGGCATCAGAAACCGATCCATTTGATCAAATGGAGAAATCTATTCACCATATTTATGGAGAAGTAGCTCCCGAAGATAAAAGGAAAGATTTCGTTTTCGTACATGAATATCCTTTGAGTGGAACCCCACCTATTATGACACATGTCCTGAGCAATAAAAAAGGCACGTCCATTATCGCAGTGAAAGGCAGTGTTGAAGGGGTATTGAACCAATCTAACTTAACTGATGAGCAGAAAGCCGGTATTGTAATCAAAACAAAGAGTTATGCATCAAAGGGTTTTAGAGTATTGGCTGTTGCTAAATCAAATCAGGATCTATCCAACTTGCCTAAAACACAACAGGAATTCGAATTTGTCTTTATTGGTCTGATTGCTTTTTACGATCCCCCGAAAGCGAACATGACGAAAATACTTCAGCAGTTCTACCAGGCCGGCATCAGTGTAAAAATGATCACAGGTGATTATCCCGATACCGCTATCTCTATCGCTAACCAGATTCATTTTAAAAATAGCTCTTCCGTATTAACTGGTAAGGAAGTAATGGATATGGATCAAACAACGCTTTGCCAACAAGTAAAAGTGGTGGACATGTATGCCAGAATGTTTCCGGAAGCCAAGCTTAAGGTAATAGAAGCCCTGAAATCCAATGGTGAAGTAGTGGCCATGACCGGAGATGGTGTAAATGACGGGCCAGCACTTAAAGCCGCACATATAGGTATTGCTATGGGCTTAAGAGGAAGCGAAGTAGCTAAAAGCGCCGCTTCTTTAATTTTAATGGATGATGATCTGAGCCATATGACCGACGCCGTAGCCTTAGGCAGAAGGATCTACGAAAACTTAAAGAAGGCCATTCAATATATTATCTCTATTCATATTCCAATTATTCTAATCGTAACACTTCCACTCCTGCTCCTATGGAAATTTACTGATATCTTTTCTCCTATACATGTGATATTTCTAGAGCTTATTATGGGTCCTACTTGTTCCATCGTATTCGAAAATGAACCAATAGAAGCGGGATCGATGGAGAAAGAACCTAGAAAAATGAGTTCTTCATTTTTCTCATTTAAAGAATTATCAGTAAGTATAATCCAGGGATTCGCTATTACAGCTGCCTGTTTAGGAATAGGTTATTATTTTATGGCAAACGATCATAACGAAACACTGGTACGTACCGTAATTTACACTACACTCATTTTTTCTAATCTTTTCCTAACTTTTGCCAACAGATCATTCTATTACTCCATAATTACTACTATTCAATATAAAAACATATTTATTCCCATCATTATAGGCATCTCATTAATCGTCCTATTTCTGTCTATTTATACACCAGCTATTCGAAATATCTTTGAATTTGAGGCTTTAAGTGGCCTTGATCTCTTACTTTGCTTTGCTGTCGCCTTTGCCGGAGTTCTGTGGATCGAACTTTATAAGCTTTTTTACACCCGCAGGCAATTCGTTAAAAAAAGTTAAATTAGTAGGCACTACAAAATGTCAACAGAATTAGTATCGATCTTGGTAGTATGAAAATTCTAATTGTAGAAGACGAAGAAAGTTTACAAAAAAGTATTCATCAATACCTGATTGCCGAGGGTAATGTATGTGACTGCTCTTCGACCTACAATGATGCCTATCAGAAAATCGCCCTTTATGACTACGACTGTGTGTTGCTTGATTTGACCCTCCCTGACGGAGAAGGACTTAATTTGCTGAAGTTTATAAAAAAGATGAATAAACCGGATGGCGTTTTAATCATATCAGCACGCGATGCTGTAGATCAGCGAATTGAAGGACTGAGCTTAGGTGCTGATGACTACCTGGTTAAACCCTTTCACTTGTCTGAATTATATGCACGCATTACGTCAATAATCAGAAGACGCCAGTTTAATGGAAGCGACCGGATTGTTTTCAATGAATTGGAAATTGATAGCCACGCCATGGAAGTCAAAGTGAATTCACATACGGTATATTTCACCAGAAAGGAGTTTGATCTTCTTTTATATTTCATGACCAATAAATCTAAAGTGATCTCAAAGTCTGCAGCAGCAGTACATATCTGGGGCAATGATGCAGATATGGCAGATAGTTTTGATTTCATCTATACCCACATTAAAAATATCAGAAAAAAGTTAACCGATGCAGGATGTAAGGATTACTTTCATTCTATTTATGGTGTTGGGTATAAATTCGTAGAATCTTGAGACTCTTCAGCAGGTATAACAGGGTTTTGTTTTTGGTTAGTTGTGTTGGATTAATCATTATAGGTCTTCTTTTTTACAGAACACTAAGCTATTATCTTGCTCAGCAAATGGATGATCAGTTGGAAGAAGAGCTCATGGAAGTAAAACAATATACAGCGGGTAAAAATAATTTATACCAGCCCAACAGTTTTGAAGAGCTTATCATCCAATATAAGAAGACAGCTGAAAACAATTCCAAAATTATTGCCGATACTGTTTTTTATAATGATGAAAAACACCGTATGGAATCAGCTCGATACCTTCAATCTACGATAACGCTTAAAGGCGAACAGTACAAGGTTACTATCATCGCTTCAAAAGTCGAAAATGAAGAACAAATCAAAAGCATTTTAAAGGTGATCATATTGCCTGTTTTAGCATTACTGGTTATCCTTTTACTTGTAAATAGATTTATGATAAGGAGTTTATGGAATCCCTTCAAACAACTCTTAATTAACATAAAAGCATTCAATGTCAATCAGGATGTTCCATTCAAACCTGTTAAAACATCAATAAAAGAATTCAGTGACCTCAATAACGCATTTGTCGATCTTTCGTCAAAAGTAAAATCAGACTACAAGGAAATTAAATTATTTACAGAAAATGCGTCTCATGAAATGATGACCCCATTAGCCGTAATTAATTCTAAGCTGGATACAATGCTGCAATCTAATTTATTGGGCAGGGAAGAAAGTGAACTTTTGACAGATATGTACAAAGCAACTTCCAGGCTGACTAAATTAAACCAGTCCTTATTGATGCTGGTAAAGATTGATAATAATCTGTTGAATGATCAGGAAGATATTTTAATAAGTAAGGCCATAGAAGAGAAACTCCTGCATTTTCAGGAACTGATTTTGAAAAGAAAATTAACTATTCATCTTCATCTTGAGCCCACTACCCTATTTATAAGCCAGCAATTGCTAGAAATTCTGCTCAACAATCTTTTCAGTAATGCCATCAGGCACAATATAGAAAAGGGAACGATTAATATAAGTTTAACCGCCACACAACTTATTTTTTCAAATACGAGTACAAATGATGGTTTAGATGAGGCTAAAATATTTGAACGCTTTTACAAAGATACCACATCCGAGGGCACCGGTTTAGGACTCTCTATTTTGAAGCAAATCTGCAACCGGCTGCAGTACGATCTTAAATATACGTATGACAAGCCTTTGCACCATTTCATCATTCAATTTAATAAGTAAGGACAACACTTTCTTAAACAGAAAATTTGAAACGACAGGCTACTTAAAAAGTACAATTAACATCTTCTTATTAACAAAAAAATGAACAGAAAAGATTTTTTAACGAGTATGGGAATGGGAGTAGCTTCTCTGGCTTTACTAAACTGTGTGGGCGGTTGCGCTAAAAGCACAGATGGCCCTTCTTCGGGTGTGTCCGGGTCTTCCAATGTAGATTTCACCCTAGATTTAAATGCATCAGCAAATGCTACTTTACTGGCTAATGGAGGTTATTTGGCATCCAATGGAGTAATTGTAGCGCGTACCAAAGCAGGAACTTATATTGCCGTGCAAAGGTCATGTACACATGAAAACTATACTTTAACCTATCAGAGCGGCAGCAGTAGATTTTACTGTCCAAATCATGGTGCCACCTTCTCTGAAAGCGGTTCAGTTACACAGGGACCAGCATCAAGGTCCTTAACCACATATAAAACACAAGTTACAGGTACTTTATTACGGGTTTATTCATAAGATCATGAAACTACTATTTATAACACTATTTTCCTTGCTTACTGTACCTACGGTATGGCTTGGTAACTTTAATGTGGCCACAAAAGAAGCCACAACATCCCATAAACTAATCTTACTTAACTTCTCAGGCTCAGACTGGTGTGGCCCCTGCATTCGTCTTCGCAAGGAGATTCTGGAATCGGAAACATTTGAAAGATATGCCTCTGATCATCTTGTATTGGTGCGTGCTGATTTTCCGAGACAAAAGAAGAACCGTCTTCCGGCAGAACAGGTGAAACTGAATGAGGCACTGGCTGAAAAATATAATAACGAAGGAAAGTTCCCCTACACCCTACTCATTGATGAACAAGGTAAGGTCTTAAAGTCATGGGATGGTTACCCCAATGAAACACCAGATAAGTTTGTGAAAGAGATTGAATCCATTCATTAAACCAGGTATGTTAGCAGAAGTATCCAGTAATCGAATTCTAAAACTCATGGGCAACCGGTTTGAATTTACAGTAATTTCTGACACGCAGGAGTCTGGTGCCAAAGCAATTGATACTGCTATTGCTGAAGTGCAAAGGATTGAAGAATTATTATCCACTTTTAAAGATACCAGTCAGACGAATTATATTAATAAAAATGCTGGAATTAAACCGGTTCAGGTAGATGAAGAAGTGATTCATTTGATTCAGAGGTCTTTAAAAATATCCGAATTGACTCAGGGGGCATTTGATATTACCTATGGATCTATAGATAAAAGTTTATGGAATTTCGATGTGAATATGACCAGTTTACCAAGCTGCGAAACAGCCCTCCAGTCTGTGAGTCTTATCAATTATCAAAATGTACTAGTTGACCTTGATCACTCGACGGTCATGCTTAAACATGCAGGTATGCGCATAGGTTTTGGTGGAATTGGTAAAGGATATGCTGCCGACCGGGCTATGTTTGTTTTAAAAAACGCAGGCATAAAAAGTGGAATAGTGAATGCCGCAGGTGATTTAATTACCTGGGGCACACAGTTAAACGGAGCCCCATGGACGATTGGTATTGCCGCCCCAGACCAATGCACACGTCCTTTTTCTTCAATAAATATCAGTAATACGGCCATTGCAACATCCGGAAATTACGAAAAGTATGCGACTATAAACGGGAAAAGGTATTCGCACACTATTGACCCTAAAACAGGCTTACCTGTAAGTGGTATTAAAAGTGTCAGCATACTTGGCCCAAGCGCCGAGTTAGCTGATGCAATGGCAACTCCGGTTGTAGTAATGGGAGTTCGGGTAGGACTCGACATGATCAACCAGCTTAAACAAGTAGCCTGTATTATTATTGATGACTTTGACCGCATGTATACTTCAAAAAACATTAATGTTAAACGCTAATATGGAATTTTCAAAAAAAGGAGTTTTCCTGTTTTGTGCAGGACTAATCATGCTTAATCTCCTAAGCGCCTGTAGTACGGTAAAGCCGTATCAAAAAAACCGATTAAATGATGCTGATATGGCTTTATCAGCGCGAAAAATACAAAAGTTCGAACAAAGTTTCCAGTTGTACCGCGAAGGCGGATCAGGTGCTAACGGAGGGAAAAGTGGTGGAGGTTGCGGCTGTAATTAACTATCTGATCTAAACATGAAAAAACTCTATCTGTGTATTGCTGCACTTTACCTCGGTATGTTCGGCACTTATGCACAAAATGTACATCAACTTCCAAGTGGTGATACTTCTCAGTATAAATCACGTAAACTTCATTTCGACGAAGCCAACTTCGTTTCAGCCTATTACCATCAGGATGGTAATAACTCCGCTGTAACCGGTGGTATTGGTACTGAAAAGTTAACCGACATTGCTAATACATTTGACTTGCAGTTGTCTAAGTACAACAAACAAGGCAAAAAAAATACCTTCCTATTTGAGTTAGGCGTAGATCATTATACCTCTGCTTCATCAGATAAAATCGATCCAAATAGTATTTCTTCTGCTTCTATGTCTGATATCCGGATCTATCCATCCGTAAACTGGACGCATTCGAATGATGAAACAGGCAATTCTTATGGTTTTACCGGCTCCTATTCTCAGGAATATGATTACCAATCCCTTGGTGCTGGATTTAATTTAACCCGTTTATCAAAAAATAAAAACACACAGTTTGACTTTAAACTGCAGGCATTTTTAGATACATGGAAAGTCATCCTGCCAGTTGAGCTCAGAACAGATGGTTATGGATCAGGATCAGAAGGCGACTCGCGAGGAGTAGGGTCAGAGCCAAGAAACTCATTCAATGCTTCATTCGGTCTCTCCCAAGTGATCAACAAGAGTCTGCAGGTAGAGTTAATTGTCGAACCCGCTTATCAGCATGGTTTACTGGCAACGAAATACCAGCGAAATTACTTTACAGATGGATCTTTACGCGCAGAAACCTTACCCGACAACCGATATAAGTTACCTATCGGAGCAAGGTTGAATTATTTCTTAGGTGATCGATTTGTAATCCGTACTTTTTACCGGTATTATATGGATAACTGGGGAATAAGGGCACATACTGCAGAAATAGAAGTACCGATTAAATTGAGTTCATTTATATCCGTAAGCCCGTTTTATCGGTATAACAATCAAAAAGGAACGCGCTACTTTGCTGCTTATGGCCAACATGATCCAACTGTACAATACTTTACTTCCGACTATGATTTATCAACTTTAAACAGTAGTTTCTACGGTACTGGGATCCGATTTGCACCCCCTAAAGGTGTCTTTGGTTGGCAACATTTGAATATGCTGGAATTAAGATATGGGCATTATAGTCGATCCACAAATTTGACATCCAATATTATTTCATTAAACTTGAAAATCAAATAATCAGATGGAACCTTTTCTTAAATTCATTTAAAAATTCAATCATGGCAATTATTGAACCTGTCCACAAGGATGTCGAAAATTTACCGCAATATATAAAGAATTCTTCCCCACTCCGATTATGGCATTGGCTTAGTGCCATTGCTATCTCAGGGTCCTTAATTACGGTATTAATCAATTCTACCTTATTTGAGGGACCAGCGATGAGAGCAACGCAGGCTGCTAAAGAGCTATCGCATGAGCTGCAAGAACGTGTTTGGGGTGTGCATATCTACTTTGGATATGCCGTTGCAACACTATTTTTATTCAGGCTTATTTTGGAGGCATTTCAGCTTAGGGATCAAAAATTTTCCATAAGTCTTAAAAAACTCTACCAGAGATTTTTTGTAGCCCGGCAACGCACCTTGTTAGTACGTCATGGATTAACGGTTAAGATTCTATATCTAGTTTTCTATCTTCTATTAACCATCATGGTAGTAACCGGTTTATCCCTCGCATTTCATAACGAACTAGGCATTCCTAAACCATTGAGCCATAGCATAAAAGAAGTGCATGGGTTTTGTATGTATCTTATAATCGCCTTCATTCTAGTACATATTGCAGGTGTGGTTATGGCGGAGAGAAAAGAGAGTAACGGAATTGTATCCGACATGATTAACGGAGGTAAAAATAGCTAATCTTTAATTTTTTAAAATTGACGTAAAAACATAAGTCCAGTATATCCTTGTTGATGTACTGGACTTATTAGTGTATTTACTTGCTTACCATGAAACATTTTCGATTTAATATAGGGATAGACCCAGTAAGAAATTTTAGTGGAAAGAATTCCGTAACCGGCACCCGCAATAACATCACTAAACCAATGCGCTTCATTATACATTCTTAAAGCTCCAGTCGCAGTAGCAGCAGTATAACCCATGATACTGTACCATGGAGATTGATCTTTATATTCCTGATGAAGAAATTCTGCAGACATAAAAGCTGTTGCGGTATGGCCAGAGGGAAAAGAATGGTAATTATCTCCATTTGGACGTAAGCGATGTGTTGCTGACTTCGTTGTGCCAACACTAACACTCATGATTGCCCCAGATAAAAGCAATAAAGCCGAACGATCTATTAAGTTGTGTTTACTTTTGATACCTGCTAAATCCAATCCATAAACCGCAACTATGGGGGCATATTGAAGATAATTATCAGCATGCAGTGCAAAGTTAGGGTGGTCTTCTCTAAGTTCGGCATTCGTACTAAAATCAAGCTGACCTAGTAATTTACTATGTAATGCTGAAAAGCCATAAGCGATAGCAACAGCAGGAACAATTAATCCTTTTAATTGTGGAGATCGATAGGGAGTAAATTCGCTTACATTTAACAGGGTATCTGTTTCTTGAGAATTTATTTTTTGTGCGTAACTAGTTGAAGTGGATAAAGCCAACCAAACTATGATTAGGCTTAATTTCATTTGAATTTGAGTCAAAATAGATATATCATTGTTTATATATCTAAGTTATGACCCAATTCTGAAGAGATTCTGAAGAGATTCTGTAGAGATTAAAATCCTACTCCCCCCTATCGACTTTTAAGTTTAAAAGGAGGATAGGAATCAATCATTAGAACATGGTTTCATTATAGACAGATTAATTAAAAAATTATTGATTATAAATTTGGAAAGGCAGAAATTGATCAGTTCGGCGACATTTGGGAAATTATAAAGTGCGCAATTTACCGTAGGAAACAGTATGGCTACCCGAACCAATTCATATTAGAAAATGACATGAAGCAAGGTAATGTTTATGTGATTTATAGTGGCAACCCGTTGTGCGGTTTAAATAGGATACAAATATGAAGGAAGTAGGGGAAAATAAGTTGTGCATATTACTGCAAAGCAGTAACTTAAGAAAAGATTCAAAGCTTTCTTATATGTACTACCTAAGAACTAATTTCGTGAAGATTCCTGATATTTGAAAATCTGCAAAGCTGATGTTTTAGTATCAGATGGGAACTTCTTCAAGTACAGGCTTTTACATAAACTCTCTGATATTGAATTAGTTGCGCTCTCTATTACCTCAGAGACATTGGGGATTGACTCTGAAAATTTGTTGTTCTCTAAGTTAAGAACTGAATACCGGGCAGATTTTCCCAATCTGATAGACCGGTCACAATATAACCGGAGGCGCAAAAGGCTGCAGGATTATATTGCCCTGGTCGCTCAGCCTATGGCAGAAGTAATCAATCCCAAAAATCATCAATTTATTATTGATTCTATTCCAATACCCATGTGTCAGAATGTGAGGATCTCAAAAACTAAAATGTGTAAAGAAGATCAGGTAAAACCATCCAGAGGACACCATGCTTCGCACAAGCTCCATTATTACGGGTTAAAATGCAACTCATTACTTCTAAAGCAGGAGTGCCTGTTTCAATGGGAATTACAGCAGCAATGTGCATGATATGAATTACTTATCTTAGCTTAAAAAGATGTAATGATCTAATTGTGAGTTAATTGCAGATATTGGATACCTATCTCATCCTTACCAGACATCATTATTTGAGAAGGATAAAATAAAGTTTATTACGCCATTAAGAAACAATATGAAGAAGCTAGTCTCACTCTGGAATCCCGGCATACAGCTATATGAGAAAACGAATTGAAACTTAGTTTTCTCAACTTTGTGATCATCTTTTTATCAAGAGGAATTATGCCAAGTCCTTAAATGGTCTTTTAATCAGAATGTGTTCCAAAATAAGTAGTGTAGCTGTTGTGCAATACATCAATTTCAAAAACAACAAACCCATTAATCATTTAAAACATGCACTGGCGTTTTAAACCGCACAAAGGGTAGTGATAGTGATATTATCGGCTATTGTGCACTTCTTAACTATCAACCTGCATACGCTGAAATATAGGGCAAGTGGTTAACGGTTAGCGATTTTCTTGTTTTTCATAGAGCCGCTATATCAGAAAAGCACCTACGTTAAGGGTTTTCTAAAGTGATAATGAGATTTATTGAATCATTAGCTGTAGGCCAATAGTGTCCTATACGTTTTAGATATTAATAAAAATCTTACCTATAATTGAATTAAGAGGCTATTGGGAGGGTTTCCAAAAAAGAATCCCCCGTAGGCTGTTATTAGGATGCACTTTTGCTGGTTCATCAAATGGTTTATCCAAGCATTTCTGAAAGTTTATTTTAACAAAAATGTTCAGCCTAATGAAGGCGATCAGATTTGATAGGTACCAGTTATACTGAGCCATAGCCTTGAGCGCTTTTAAGATGAGTATCGTAATTAGTGCGGTCCAGATCTGTATCATTACCGCATTTTCTGTTGTTCCCACGAAGGATCTAATATGCAGGTCCTGTTTAATTTCCCTTAAAAAAAAACCTCAACCTGCCAGCGGCTTTTATAAAGTTTGCTAATCGTGTTTGCTGTCCAGGTCATTTGATTGGTAATGAGCTCTATGGTCTGCTTGTTTTTCTCGTCCCAGATTGCCACCCTTCTGAGTTTCTTACCGTATTTTTTTCTTAGAGGCAGGAGTTTTGAGTTCAATCCGTTTATCTATCATGATATGCTGATGCCTGTTTTCAGGAAGGGTGATTTCGCCTTTTTGGTTCGTACTGAAGGTTTTCTTTGTGCCTGATGACAATAAATACACCCTTGCTGTCCCGGACATTCAGCAGATAGAAATCATTGTAAAAACGGTCTGCCACAATCCCTTATGAAAGGAACCTCCTATGCCCCCTTTATCATCGGCCGTTTTGCCATCTGTTATATGCACGTAAGCCGGCAGATTGATCCAATAAGGTATGCATTTTAACACCTCCTTTGGCTGTTTTGTACTTTGTCCAGTCAAATAAGGACAGGCATAGACTAATAGTTGTAGAGTCCAGCAAAAAGATTTTGGACTTGATCCTGAATTTCACCTGCTTGAACCCGGCCTGCTTTTCCAGACTTTCCAGCAGGCAGAAATAATAATCTTTAAACAGGGTATAATCGCTATGCTTGTTCTGGCAGCTGACACTTGATTTTGAAGGTGCCTTTTGTACCCATATGATTTACGTTACCTGTAGCAGAGCGAAGACCATTACCAATATCACGTACCGATTGGCTTTTCGCAAATTGGCGGAAAAAAATCAAGACCAGATGCGTCCAGCTGGTATACCCCTTATTACGCTTGTCTGTTCCTTTTACGGAAGCCAGTTTATTGAACTTTGATCAGTCTAAATGGCTATAATTTGTTAAATAATGTTATATTTATCATCGAGAAAAGAGGATTTTTTTTTAACACGAAGGTGACTTTGTGTTAAAACTTTTCCTATCTCTTTTTTGCGTTTAGGACGCTATTGATTAGATATACATGTCAGGTAAAAATTTCCCGTAGGGAATAAATATCGATAGAACATGAAAATTGCTTGAAACAATTTCCCGTAGAGGATAGACTTAGAAAATATGAATGTCCCTCGACAATTAAAATCGTTTATATATGCTTACTCTATTGATATCTAAGTTCTACGAACTGAATCGCATTAAATATAAAATTTTACATGAAAAGATGGTGAATATATTTTGAGTGTTTATAAACTATAATTCGTATAAAACAATAATACAACCAATAATGAATCAATTAAGTCGTTTTTTACTTTTAAGCATCCTGTTCACTTCATTTAAAATGCAAGCTGTAGAATATCATGTTTCAAAAGATGGTAATGATTTTACAAATAAAGGTACCCAAAGTGCACCTTTTAAAACTATTTCGAAAGCAGCACAAATTGCTTTTGCTGGCGATAAAGTGATTGTACACAAAGGTGTATATCGCGAGTGGGTGAGTCCGGCAAATGGTGGATTAAACAACTTTACCAGAATTACTTATCAGGCTGCCGATAATGAAGCTGTGTGGATAAAGGGCTCGGAAGAAATTAAAAAATGGGTCAAATACAAAGGCAATGTCTGGAAAACAGTTATTGATAATGTTATGTTTGGTAATTTTAATCCCTATCAAATAAAACTTGAAGGCGAATGGTTGCTAAATACTTACGGCATGGATCACCATTTGGGCGAAGTGTATTTAAACGACAAAGCACTGTACGAAACCGATAGTTTGTATAAAGTGATGTTGGAGAGCCCAATGGAGAGAACTGGCAACCCAGAAGCATCTAAATATAAGTGGTACTGCGAAAGCAACGAAGAATTCACCACCATTTATGCCAATTTTAAAGGCCTGAATCCAAACAAAGAATTGGTGGAGATAAATGTTCGTCCAGCAGTATTTTTTCCAAAAAATCAAGGGTTAAATTATATAACCGTTCGAGGGTTCAATATGTGCCATGCAGCAACACAGTGGGCACCGCCAACTTCCGAACAATTGGGTTTAATTGGGCCAAACTGGAGCAAGGGTTGGATTATTGAAAATAACCTTATTTATGAATCGAAATGTTCAGGTATTAGTATAGGCAAAGAAAGAGCTTCGGGGCAAGATATGTGGACAAAAGGCAAACGCAAACATGGAACTCAAACCGAGCGTGAAGTGATATTTAAAGCTTTGCAGTTGGGTTGGAGCAAAGAAATGATTGGTTCTCATATTATTCGTAACAACACAATTCGTGATTGTGGTCAGACGGGTATTGTGGGACATATGGGATGTGCTTTCAGTGAAATTAGCAACAACTTAATTTATAATATCAATACAAAGCGTCAATTTTGGGGTTACGAAACGGCAGGCATCAAACTTCACGTGGGCATTGATGTGCTTATAAAAAACAATTGTATACATGATAACAATCGCGGTATTTGGTTGGATTGGGAGGCGCAAGGTGCAAGAATTACAGGCAATGTGTTGTATAATAATACCGACGACGAAGATTTATTTATCGAGGTTTGCCATGGACCGCTGATTGTTGATAACAATTTGTTATTGTCCGAAAGATCATTGTTAAATGCCTCCGAAGGAACAGCCTTTGCACATAATTTAATCAAAGGCAGTATTCAAATGCGTGGCACAACTCGTTTTATAGCCTACCATTATCCTCATTCAACCCAAGTTATGGGTGTAATGGGTTTCCCGCAAGGCGACGATCGCTATTACAATAATATTTTTGCTGCAGAGCAGGATACTTTTCCTAAAAGTACATTCTCAGGTTTAAATGCGTACAACGAATATCCTGACGCAAGTTACAAATGGAAATTCGGTAAAGGTGCTGGTTATTATGATCATAAGCTTCCTGTTTTTATCAATGCCAATTTGTATTTAAATAAAGCGTTGGCTTCGAAAATTGATATTTCACCTATTGAAAATAAAAACTTAAAACCAGAAATAAGCATTGAGCAAGAAGGTAATAACTTTTATTTGAATATTACTTCCGACGAAACATTTACGAAACAGAATTGCCCATTGGTAACTACTGAAATGTTGGGTGCTTCCTTCCAGGCAGAATCGCTATACGAGAATGCAGATGGCTCAGCCCTGACCCTTGATAAAGATATAACTGGAGCTTGTCGAGATGCCAATAAAGCATTTGTCGGGCCAATAGAAAAACTACAGGTGGGAAAAAATAGAATAAAAGTTTGGGGAAAATAATTGAAAATAATCATTAGTGTCCGGTAAAACCGGGATTAGTATTTTCTAGTTGTCCCATTTGATTTGAAGGGTCCTTTTTTAGTTATTTTAAAAGGTAAGCCCTGTTCTATGTGAAAAGAAAATTTTGATTGCGGACCTGGTCTTCTCCTATAACATTTCTCCAGCACCCTTCCTGATCTTCCAGGAAGGGATAAATATCAATATAATTCATCAGCTGTTTGCGAATCAGTGATACCATATTAGAAAAAGCCCATGCGCGCTTTACCTTGTTTTAACCAATGTGATCAACAGATTAGCCAGCATAGCTGCCCATATTTGTATTTCAATGGCATTCTCATTATCCCCTAAGAAATATTTTAGAGGAAAATTCTGCTTTAGCTGTTTAAAAAGCAGCTCTATTTACCATCTCTTTACAACCATGAACCAACGGTCAGCATAAATTTGTGTTGAATAGAACTCTTTTGAGACAATCTCGCTATGTGTTCTTGGTCTTATCACTTTATTCAAAACTATTGTGGACTATTAGGTTCGAAATATATCAAAAACAAATAACATTGTTATTTAAATAATGCGAATCAGTAGTTGAGATTAGATACAAACTTCAGGTAATAAATAATAAGAATAATATAATGTCTCAATATTCAAGTAATTGACTGTATATCTTTATTTTGTTAACTAGTCGAGTCTTAAAATTATATTAAATATTTGATTACAAAGGGATATTTGGCAATAACATCAACATTATGCTTGCTACCGTAGATTTCATCTTTAAAAGGATGATGAACAAATGGAAATCATCTCTTTTTGACCTCTTTTTTAACTCGCTCAAGCTTGTCATATTCATCTTTAATAAATTGCTTGAAATACAAATAAAATCAGATCCAAAACAAATTAATAACTTTAAAACAAAATGGACTTTTTAAGGCTCGACTATTTAAATATAAAAAGAATATGAGAAGAATTATTGTTGTAATTGCAATTTTCGCTACTATGTCATTGCAAGCGCAACTAAAAACATCGGTTGGGAAGCCTGATTTTTCCGACTGGCAAGGAATTTCAAAAGTCAGCAAAAACGAAGCTGTTTTCAACAGCGGAGAAACTATTCAATACCGTTATCCAGAGGGTAAAACTTACAATACTGGCTTTCGTAAATTTTACGGAAATGCTTCCAACTGGAACATTTATAAAGGATTATCGTTTGAAGTTTATTTAAAATCGGCAACATCTGCCAAAATTGATATTTCTTTAAAAGTGGCGGAAGAGGATGCCGATGATTTAAATCCGATAAGTAAAGCTACGGTTCAAATTCAGGGCAAAGGCTGGCAATCGGTTTATGTGCCTTGGGAAATTCTTGATACAAACAAAGGACAAGTTGAAGGTACACTTCAAGGTATCAAAGAATTGAATATTGTTGCCAATGTAGCTAATAGTTCTAAGTTGAAAATCAGAAATGTAAATATCACAAAAGGGCAATGCATTTCATTAAGTGCGCCTATACAAGGTAAATCCGTTGTTGCCGGAGGAAAGTTAAGCTATGAGTTTGAAATAGGAAATACAACCGATCAAAAGCAAATGGTACAACTTTCTATCCCTAAAATGGGTTGGGAATCGATGAAAACAAAGTTGAATCCTGAATTTGTAGAGCTAGCACCTAACGAAGTAAAAAAGTGTCAACTGGTAGTTGAACTGGCAGCTTCAATGCCGCAAGGTTCGCGTGAAAAACTACTAATCAAAGCCATAGCTAATGGTAATGGAGCATCTGCTACTACGCTGGAATTTATATCTGCAGTTGCTGTACCCTATCCAAATATTGTTTTTAGTGCTGATAAATGGCAGGAAGTAAAAGACAAAATAGTAAAATACGATTGGGCCAAAGAAGGTTTAGCAGAATACGAAAGAAGAGCAACAAAATGGAAAGTGCCCGAAATCGCGGCAGAACTTTCCAATGCCAATGCATACATGGGTCGAAATTTATTTCGTTCGGAAGAAGGAGATGAAGTAATGAATTGTGCTATTGCTTATCAACTGACTTCTAAAAATGAATATGCCAAAAAATGTGCTTTGTT
This sequence comes from Arcticibacter svalbardensis MN12-7, assembly GCF_000403135.1. Classification (GTDB taxonomy): domain Bacteria; phylum Bacteroidota; class Bacteroidia; order Sphingobacteriales; family Sphingobacteriaceae; genus Arcticibacter; species Arcticibacter svalbardensis. The sequence goes on along the minus strand of NZ_AQPN01000101.1, from coordinate 46,198 downwards.
TATTCGTAGGTTGATCAATGTTGAAAATGGTTATCCAACAACTTTAAGGGCTAATAATATCAATTTTGTAAAAGAGGGGGGTTTTTTTCAGAATGTAGCCCGAGCTTATGATATGGTTTATCATAGCGGATTGTTTACCGATCAAGATAGAAAATTGGTAGAAAATACTTTTCGTTTATACATTGAAACAGCTCAAATGGGTAATGCAACCGGTGGTATTGGAAACTGGGATGTAGCCGAGCTTACTGGAGCATTGTATTGTGCTTTAGTTATTCAGGACTGGCATCTGGCAGAAAATATCCTTTATCGTCCAACCGGCATTTATGGTCAGTTTGCGCAGGGAGTAATGAGCGACGGATGGTGGTACGAATGTGCAGTCGGTTATAATATTTGGGTGGCAAGTGAGTTTTCTGAAATTGCTATTGCACTTCAACCTTGGGGAATTAACTTTAAAGATCAACAAATTCCTATTGGAACAACCAAACATTATTCCCTAATGCCAAATAGAATTAAACCGGGATTGTACGGTATGGATTTTATGAAATGGGGAACTATAAATAAAAATGCTGTTGGTGTTAAAGATATGTGGGATGCAGTGGTGCCTATGTTGGATTATCGCGGAGTATTGCCAGCTGTAAACGATGCGAAAGAGGATCAAGTTGCAGGCGAACCTTTCGAGTTGGCTTATTATTTATACCAAGATCCGGAATATGCAGTAATTATCAACCGCAGTAAAAAACGCAGTTTATTGTATGGCGTGCCTAATTTACCTGATGTAGTTTCCGAGAAAGCAAAACAATCTACATTTGCCGATAATATTGGCGTAGTGCAATTACGTACACAAACCAAAGGTCGTGAGCAACGTGAGCAAATTCAAGCTGCTTTGCATTATGGTTCGCACGGTGGTTATCACGGTCATTTCGACCGCACAAATTTCTTGAGCATGATGCGCTATGGTCGTAGTTTTTATAATCCTGAAATGTTTTGGTACGGATATTCTTCTTATTTATATAAATTTTTGGTTCAAACTTCTATCAATAAAAACATGGTGGTAGTTGATCAAAAAATGCAGGAGCCAAAGGAAAGTTTTAAAACGCTTTATTATACTGGCGATATGATGCAAGCTACTGTTGTTGAAACTAATACTCGTTGGAGCAATCCTCCTTATGGCGGTATGCGTTATGGCGATGAACAAGGAATTAGCTTTGAGCAAAAAACCATGTTGGATAATCGATCCATTTTTGTGCCGAAAAATGCTCCAAATTATGGCGAATGTACCGATTATACTGAACCTGTTTTGCAACGCCGTTTGATGGTAATGATGGATGATTATGTAGTGTTGGCCGATTATATGAAAGCCGAAAAAGAACATATTTACGATTGGTTGTTTCAAATTAAAGGCTTTAAAGAAATTACTGCCAACAAAAAAGAATTTATTCGTCATGATAATCAGATGAATACCGATCCGCTGAGTAGTGCGCAATTTATTACCGATTGTAACTGGATTAAAACGGTAGGAAATTCGCGTGCAAAATTTGAAATGTGTTGGGGTAAAGGTTGCGATATTGAAGGCGGTCGTTTGCCGTTTAGCGAAGATGGTCCGTTGAAAATAGATATTTTCAATGCATGGCCGCTGCAAAATGAGATCATGATTGGAACTGCTCCTGAAAGTTTTGGTGTAAACAAAAGACTTTGGTACACCGTAAAAGCAGACAATCAAGTATTAGTAAGCGATAGTACCGGTGCATGGATTTTGGGAAGTAAAGATATATTGTTAAATGTGAAGGGTAAAAAAGAATTGGTGCTTACCACCAAAACTAGCAAACCCGAAAACAATACCATTTTCTGGGGCGACGCTAAACTGATTTTGAGCGATGGTTCCGAAGTGTATCTTTCAACATTGCCTGTAAAATATAAAAACTTGGCTATGCCAGCTGCCAAAGGCAAAGATTATTACAATGGCCCCATAAAAATAGCAGGCGAATTGATGGAAAATTCAATGCCTGGTATGCCCGAAAAACAAAATGAACGTGCTGAAATTACCATTGATTTGAGTGGTTTAAATGCGGTAAGTTTCAAAGCAAAATTGGGTGGTGATTTCCCGTTGGGTGATGAATCGGCTCGTAGGAAAACAATAGCCGTGCGTAGTAAAGGCAAAGATGCACACTATTTGTCGGTTATTGAGCCTTATGAAACTAAATCCGTTATCAAATCGGTTACAGCAAAAAGTGCCACCGTGCTTGTTGTTGAATTATTGGATGGCAGGGTTCAAGAAATAACCCTTTCTGGTTTTGATGGCGATGGCAAAAGCATGCAAGTTTCAACAAAGGAATTTGTTAATGGATCCCTTGTAAGAGAAGAAAATACACATTAAACGATACACAATACAAAAAAAGCTGTAATGATTATCACAAAAAAAATCAAGGTAAGATCAAATCCATTAATTATTGGCATAGCATTATTGTTGATGCTTGTGTTAACCTCATCATTGGCATCTGCTCAAACCACCGTAAACGTGTCCACACTAGCCGAATTGCGTTTGGCAGTGCAATACAGCAATCAACACATCGTTATGAAGCCGGGTAAGTACACCATTACCGAATTGCCCGATCAATCCCGAAATTTCCCTTGCTCAGGGAATAATAACCTCATTGAGATGACTGGCGTTTATATTAAATTCCCAGTAGGCGATGCCAATGGAGCTTATTTTAGATTGACTGGCAACGAGATTACCCTAAGAGGTGGCGAATATGAAGATGTATATAAAAATGGTATGACTGAGGTCACTGATTTTGGCAGTTATAATCAGGATCGTGTGAATTTAGCAAAGGGTCAAAAAGGCGGTGCACTAATCATTATTCCAGGCAATAACAACAAGGTTATATGTATTAAATTGACCGCTAGAGGCTCTTTCCCTTATGGTTATGGAAATATTTACGGTATAGGGGGTGGCAATGCGGCAGGTCTGGACAAGCGATGTGGACTTTTGATCCACGGAAAAAACATAACCATCGATAGCTGCGAATTTCAACATCAGGCATTTGGACATGTCATATATATGGGAGGTGGATATGACAAGGTCTTGATTAAGAATACGCTGATTGAAGGTAGGGTCAGACCAAGTAACGATCTTTATTCTGAAACGAATGATGGTGATCTGCCCAAACGATTTGACTACAAAGTGCAGTTTGATGTTCTCAAAGGACTACCCATTCCCCACGACAAGATGTTGAATCTCACCGAAGACGGCATTAGGGCTTATCCTGGATCAGGTGATGTTACCGTAGAAAATTGCACCATTAAGAAATGCCGGTCAGGAATAAAACTTTATATGACCAGCGGAAAAGCCATAGCCAGAAATTGCACCGTACTTGATTGTATTGTTGAAGGTTATTCCATGCCCAGTGATGGTAAAGTGATCAATTGCAGAGGAAATGCCGCTTATGGACCACTGATCTACATCCACCCTGCCGATAATTTTTATCAGGTTGAAGCGGCTCATCGAAGTGTCATTGAACTTGAATTGTTACCTTCACCACATGCGGTAGGCAATCATGTGATGGCCGCCATTCGTGGAACGAATAACATTTTCAAGTTCACTCAAGCTGCTAGTCCAATTGATGCGGTTTTACGCCCCATTGTGGTGGGTTACTATTCGCAGTTTGAGTTATTAACCACCGAATTCCCGGGTGTACCCAAAGGATATAAGCAAAATTATGAAAGCAACAAAGTCGATTATGAAGCAAAAGAAAATACTATTATAAATGAAACAGAATACCCTGTTATATTGGGTGAGCATTCGGAATACAACAACGTTACAAGCTATGGCAAGATAGTTGATTATGGAAAGAACAATGTAAAATTTCGATAAAAGAGCTTCTAGTTAAAAAAGTTTTCTTAAAATGAGAGAAAACAACATGTAGAAAACACTAACAATAAGAACATGTCACATATCAAAAAAGTTGCCTTATTCGGGTTAAGCATGGCAATGCTTACTTTGGCAAGTGCGAATACAGTGAAAGACTCCCTTCAATTTGGAAATCAACAGTCCGAAAATTTGCATGGCGTTAAAGCTGAATTAAGTGAGATAATTAATGGAAAATTTAATTTATCTGCCAGAAAATTGCTTCCTCCAAAGGAAGAAGGATGGAGAGGAGGTCGGATAAGTTTTAACGTGAACGTAGATCCTGACAATCCCAATTATATAACCGCCAGGTTTTGGGGGGGCGATATAAATGAAGAACAAAGCCGCCTGATGCTATTTATCGATGGCAAACAGGTGGGGCAGCGCCATCTGGGCGAAATCGACCAACTAGATATCATGTATAACTACCCTCGAAATCCCACTAATTTCTTTTATAAAACGTTCCCCTTGCCTGAAAACATGACCAAAGGTAAAAAAAATATTGAACTGGCTATTGAAGCGCAAGGGCCAATTTGGGGGTACGGTGGTACATTTGAGAAATACCAAAAACCAATGACTCAGGCATCTCGTGGTATTTACGCTGTTTACATACATACCGAACCATACCTGGAACTTCTATATAACTCTAAAAACACGGAGGCTTGGGATGATTTACAAACACCGACTGAACCTGGAGAGGAAGTTCTTGACTATGTAAAAGAAAAAGTTAATAAGGCCATTGAAAAAGATTTAAATGGGAAGGATAAAATTGAGGTCGGAGGCATTCACTTTCTGGCTAAAGCATATCTGGTAAAATGGTCGGCAGCCTATAACAAGGCACAGGTTATCGATAAAATTGCAAAGGCAATAAGCATTCATTATGCCGAGTTTAAATCTAATCCCGATATAGTTGGAAAAACATGGGAAGGGTATGGCGCAATAGGCGATGCTATTTCGTTGTTGGCAAAGCCTTTAGAGCCTTATTTAGACAAATCAATTGAAGGCACTGGCAAAAGCACCAAAGAAGCATGGAGTGAGATGTTGCTGGCTTCACGAAATTGGCATATCCAAAACCGTCGTTCCTACACAAATCAATCCATGATTGTTGATTGGTATATATACCAATGCAACCGAGGGATTGCTGTTTTAACGCCCGAAAAAGCGTGGCCCGAAAAAAAAAATACTTCACATATTGTATGAATCCATTGGACTACAACCATGGAGTGGAAGTTGGGATAAAAATGACAATCCATCGTGGTCGAAAGGTAAAGATTTCATGCAACTTACCGACAAGGGTTTAACCAAAGAACTGGGGTATGTTGGAGCTTATGGTGAAGTAAATGACATTGTTTTGGGTATGTATAATTCCAGCAGACCAACTTCGGAAGCGGAAGGAGATCCTACGTTAAAGGCGCAGTTAATAAAAATTGCAAAGGCCAGAACCATATTTCGTTATCCCTTGGTAAATGATTACAACCAACGAACAATGGTTATTGAAAGTATCATTGGATGGAGAGATTGGTACTACCCGGGAAGTGTGGCATATGATCAACTTTCGTCTCGCGATGGTGGCCCTCTGGAAATAGCTGCCGCAACTTTAAACCCCGTTTTGCTTGGATACGGGCAACAAATATTAAACGACAAACAATATTTCAAAACGCTAAAATCAAGAGCGAATGGCAATAGATACAGCGAATTAAGCAGCTTGATGGATGCTCCCCAGGCTTATGCCAAGGTGATGGCGCAAGCTCCTCAACCAGCACGCTTGCCAATGACTCCTGGCCAGCCCGACTTTGTTTTTGCTGATCCTCAGGATGGGGTGTTGGCCTTAAAAAATGGCAACAATGTTATGTATGTATCCTTGTACTGGAGAGCGAGGTATGCCATAAACAATCTTGCCCGGGTACATTACCTGGGCCCTGATTTTGAACGAGATGCCACCATACATATTCATACTGAATTCAACAACAGTGGTTTATTATATACTCTACCCGATCTAACAGATGCACCTTTTAGCAAAGGCAGAGAAAAGGACTATAAAGATGTGGGTATGTACCTTGCAGTAGCTGGCCAACAACAACCGATAGCTAAAGTTCCTGCTGATCAAACCGATTATGAACCCGGTAAAGAGAATATTTTTGCAGGTAAGGGTAACTTTTACACCATGCAATATGGTCCTTATTTAATTGCCATGAATTGCACCAAAGATAAATCATACTCCCTTAAAATTCCAACCAAATTTAAAGGGTCTAAGGATTTGGTAGAAGCCAAAAGTATTAAAACAGACAATATAACTATTAAACCTATGCAAACTGTTGTATTATTTGTTGGATAACAGGATTATTGGGCCAACTCTGAAAAGAATGAAACCTGCATGCAGGTTTCATTTATTCGAATAAATAGTATATTATATTGTTACATTTATTACAAAAACTGAGCGTACGTAAAATGCAGTCGAATGTGTACATTAATGCGTATTCAATGTCAGGATAGGAAGAATATAAATAAAACAAACAATCGAATATGAAACGAATAGTGATACCAATTATCACTTTTTCCTGCCGTTAAGTAGTTCTCTCAAGAGAAAACAAAATGAAATGGTGGAGCGAAGCAAAGTTTGGAGTGTTTATCCACTGGGTTGTTTATTCTGTACCTGCCGGATAAAATAAAGGCCAACCAGTCAAAGCTATCGGCGAATGGATTATGAACCACGGTAAGATTCCTATAGCCGAATACCTGCAGTTTGCTAACGAATTCAATCCAACAGGCTTTCAATACCAATGATTGGGTAAAGATCTCCAAAGATGCTGGAATGATATACATTGTTATCACGGCTAAGCATCACGAAGGATTTGCCATGTGGCCTTCCAAGGTCAATAAATGGAACATTTAGAATGCGACACCATGGCACTATGATCTTTTGCAACAACTTCCAGTAGCTTGCCGTATGGCGGGCATCAAGCTTGGTTTTTATTATTCGCAAGCGCAGGACTGGAACAATGGCGGTGCTACAAATGGTGCCAAGTGGGATCCGGCGCAAGAATACATTATGGATGATTACATTGATAAGACCGCCGTGCCACAGGTAAAAAAGTTACTAATAAATTACGGTTCGAATATCCCTGCTGTGCTGTGGTGGAATACACCGAAAAACAACATCAACCACGAACAAGCCCATAAAATATTTAATACGGTGAAAAACTCCGTCCCGGTTTCCATGGCATCCACGACCGAACAATAGCTCCTGCATCTTCGTGATCCATCAATACCCATTCCTTCTCGCCATTTTTCTCTTCAATGCGCACAAAGTTGTGATCCGCATCACTCGAATTAAAATCTTTGTTGGTAAACCAACCGACAGGCTCATTTGATGTTACCGAAGCACGATTGTAACTACTTTGTTGTTTTAAATAGAATAGCGTTACTGGAAATTTCGCAATGGCATTTCTATCCACCATTTCATTTAAAAGAGATGAATACTAACTACAGGCTTTTTATCTGCCGCTTAATATTGAATATATTTACAAGTAAACAGCAATAATTAAACTTCTAAGTTGCATTTTCATTGATATTTCAAATTGATTTGTTAAAACTTGAAATCTAATATTATTTTGTGTAGATCTTAAAATCTTTATAACGAGCAGAACGTGTAAACATGTGACGTAAGCCAATTCGTCCTTCTTCAGGTGATTGACCTTCCTTCAGCTTCCATGAAAACAACTTGGATTGCTTATTGCCAACAATTTTAAAATACAAATTGGTTTTAGTTTTTATTACTGTTATTTTGTAAGTGACATTGGGCAAAAATAAACCTGTTTTAAATGCAGTTTCAGGTATTTCAGTTTCGCTAAACTTACGACCTTCACTTATTGGATATTTCCGAACCCTGATATAATCGTTTTGGGGATCTTCATTTACCATAGGGAATGCCGCTAAACTGATATGCAACGGATTCATGTAATTGTAATAAATGCCCATTTCAGGTACTTCACGAAGTTTATTCCATTTCGAAATATCTTTATCATAAGGACCCGTTCCAATGCCTTGTGCCTGGATGTAGAGAATATTGACATTCACTACAGCACTGTCGGTACGGGTGTAATAATACTCCAATTTGATATCGCCTTTGTACGATTCTTTACTCCAAAGAACGCCATGATGCGCGTCATTGCGGTTTTTGGGTCCAGCTATAAAATTCATTCCTGAATCCGATTGTTCTACTTTGGCTATCAAACCGTCTTTGAACCAATTTTTCTCCCAGTTTTTTGTGCAAGGATCATTAAGTTTCAACTTCCAATATAGTGAACGGTTCACCATATTGAAAGCTTTTTCATCCTGACTTTTTACACTTTGTAAAAACAAAGCAAGAACGAACACCAAACCAGCATTTAACATCAGCTTGATTCTACTTTTATTTTTGAATATTCATATTTCAAAATTTATAGTGAACGATTTATTTTACAGGACTTAAAACTACTCCTCGCATATTGATAGGGGCCCATTTATCCAAATCGGGTGTAAACATAAGGGTGTAAACACCAGCTTTATCAAAACTAAAAGTTCCAAGCTCCAATGGAACAAACTTACCATAATTTCCACTGGCAGGAATATCTATGCTGTTTTTCTGATTATCGACAGAAACATTAAACATTGAAGGTTTAAGTCCAGCCACTTCGGTTGTTGCTTTAAATTTACCAAGTGTTTTCACAGTGAATGTCCAATATACCATGGCCTTTTCACTTGTCCACATAGCAATGCAATTTTTATCACTTTGATATTCGGCACCTTGTGCATCTAAGTTTTTAAACTGAGCACGTTCGGCAGTTAATTCAAGAATGCCCGCATTGTTTTCTGTAAGTTCAGTTGGCATAACGGCATGAGGCATGTCATTTAAATTCAACACAATAACCGAAGCTATTGAATCTGGTGCATTGCCTTTGAGCGTCACCACAATTCCCGCATCCGTTGTTTGAACTTTAAACTTTTGTTTGGCGTTTGAAAGCAAATAACAAGATTTTGCTTTGTTTTTCAATTGTATAGTCAGTTTCCATCTTTTTTCCAGTCGAAAACATGCAAATAAAGGACAGGTTTTCCTTTAACAACTTTCATGGTAATTCTGCCCCAATCGGGGTTAGTACACGGAGCAGCTTGAGTTCCGTAAATGGCTTCACTGTTTTTTTTCATCCAAGATCCAACGCCTTTCAAGCTTGCAACTGCACCTGGCATCAAAATTCCATCGGCAGTAGGACTTACATTAAGCAAATAGTTCCCGCCTTTACTGGCAACGTCCACCAAATTTCGAACCAATTTAGAAGTTGATTGATAAATGGTGTCAGATTTTTTATATCCCCAACTTCCACTTATTGGTTGACAAATTTCCCAATACTTATCATCCGGTTTCGTCTTTGGAATGCCACGTTCAAAAGTTTTATAATCGCCTTCGTAACCTTCGCCTAAACGGTCGTTGGTAATAATTCCGGGTTGAAGCAATCCGGTGATGCGGTACAAACTATCCACCACTTCTTTGGACATTTCACGCGGCGTATCCCACCAGAAAATAGAGATGGGACCATAATCTGTCAACAATTGATTTACTTCGGGTAATGCTTTTTCGCGCACATATACATCATTGCTAACGTGTTGCATTTTTTTGTCCCATGTGTTTCCCAAACCTCCCGGATGACTCCAGTCCTGCGCTTGTGAGTAGTAAAATCCAAAACGGATTCCTTGCTTTTGACATTCCGTAGAAAGTTCTTTTAAAACATCACGTTTAAATGGCGTTGCATTCACAATATTAAATGGATTGCTTTTAGAATTGAACATGGAAAAACCATCGTGATGTTTCGAAGTTATCACGATATATTTCATACCCGCTTCTTTGGCCAAGCCAACAAAAGCTTTGGCATCAAACTGAGTTGGATTGAACTGATCAGAGAATTTTTCGTATTCACCTAGCGGAATCTCACCTTTGTTCATAATCCACTCAGCACTATTTCTCACTTCCTTGCCATGGTATTGTCCGGCAGGGACAGAATATATTCCCCAGTGAATAAACATACCGAAACGGGCTTCCTGCCACCATTCCATGCGTTCTTCTTTCGGGATTTTATTTTCTATATTTCCGGCTTGGATAAAACCGAATTGCAATAGTAAAATAACTAAAAATAACAGTTTGAAAATTTTGGTCATTGTGTATAAAATTGATTTAAAAAAAGTAGTTTGCAAGAAGTATTTAAAAGGAAATAATTAGACTAATAAATCCATAAGTTTAAACGACATCTGAATCAAAAATAAAATTAAAGCTTAACAACTTTTTTAATGCCATTAAATATAACTTTTTTAATGCTTTCGCTACCCACTTTTTGGATATTGAAAATCATTGGATTTTTAGTAAAATCAATATAATTACCATTTCCTTTGGACATTGTAATTTCATTTTCAGATTCCGAATAGATAAATTTAACCTCCGAATAAATTCCTTTTTCGTAATTATAGCTCGTATTGTCATCTAAATAAAGCGTGTATTCTGCATTTTTGCCCGAATAAATTTTAATCAACAAAGGCTCTTTAGTTGGTTCGTTGGCATATTGCACTTTTGGTCCCATTGGGATGATAGATCCACTTTTTACGTAGACAGGTAATTGATTCAATGGTGTTATAGCATTTACTTTTGCACCACTAGGAATTTTCGTTCCAGTCCAAAAGTCGAACCATTCACCTTTTGGCAAATACACTTCTTTATTTCTCACATTGTATTCAGTTATTGGACAAATCAGCATCGATTCTCCAAAGAAAAATTGATCTTTAATTCCCCAGGTATTTTTATCGTTTGGATATTGATACACCATTGGGCTTAACAACAATTTACCTTGGGTAGTTACTTTCCAGGCTTCTGAATAAGTATATGGCATTAACTGATAACGTATGTCAATAAATTTGCGAGCCATATCTTCAAATTCCTGACCATATCGCCAAATTTCTGTATTTGAAACATAACCATGAATACGAAAAACCGGGCAGAAAGCACCAAACTGGAACCAACGCGTTAATAATTCTTTGTATTCAACATTTGTATACTGATCATCATAAACTGGGTTCAATGATTTCGAATCCCTGAAAAATCCGCCTATATCTGTAGTCCAATAAGGCACACCAGCCATTACAAAATTCAATCCGGAAGCAATTTGCTCGGAGAATTGTCTCCAAGTTCCGTTTACATCACCCGACCACGAGGCCACTCCATAACGTTGTTGACCAGCATAAGCCGAACGAGTCAAATTAAACACCCTCTGGTTAGGAAACTCTTTCCGTTTTCCTTCGTACATGGATTTAGTAACCATAATAGAATACGGATTGGCAACTGCCCCAAATGGACCAACTGCTGTTTGATAATCATTCGCCGGTTTGTTTTCTGGTTCAGAACCATCTAACCAAATAGAAGTAACACCTATGTGAAACATTGAATCACTAATCATTTTGTAATATCTCTTTTGAACATCTTCGTTGTATAAATCGAGGAAGTGAGTTCCGGTCATTACCTGTTTGTCCAAATTATATTTCTTCATCATGGGTTCATTATTCACCTCAGGCCAAACCGATACCATTAATTTGTAATGCATTTTTGTTAATGAGTCGACCATGGATTTAGGGTTCGGATATTTTTCTCTGTCCCACTCCGGACCTTTTGTACCTTTAGGCCAATAAAACCAATCTTGTACAATATAATCAACAGGAATTTCTCTTTTACGATATTCGCGGGCATTTTCCAACAATTCGGCTTGGTCGTGGTATCGTTCACGACATTGCCAAAATCCTAATGCCGATTTATCGAACATAGGAGCTTTGCCAGTTAGTAGCTGATATTGGGAAATTACTTGCATAGGGTTTTCGCCATAAACAAAATAATAATCAATGGAATTTCCTGTTTCGCTGCTGAAAACTGTTTTATTATAATCGGGTTCGTTATAAAGCAAACGTCCCTGCTCTTTTGAACCAGTATTTTGGAACATTACTTTATAGCTTTTACCGGCTTCTAAGTATTTTTTACCAGAAAAACAAACCGGTGCCCAAAAAGTAGTATAGTTAATGATATTTTCACCATCTATATCTACCTGAATCACTGGCTTTTTTGTTCTTTTATTTGCACTATTTGTTTCTGCCATAAAACTATACATCCCTGTTTTTGCAGGAGTAAATGTAGCCTCACGTACGTTCTTTTTTTCGTCAGAAGTGTTTGCAAAAGCAATTTCGTGCTCCGGTAAATTAAAATCAGTCACACTGTAATTGTGCCAATAGATTCCGTAACCTTTGGTAGAAACAATAAAAGGAATGGCAATTTCCTGATTGTCTTGTTGCAAACGAATAGACGTGTTTTTCCAGTTCATTACGCCACTCTGAAACTGACCCAAACCATACAAACCTTCGTCACCTGCCACAAAAGATTGTGATACTAAATCACCTTTTGTGTTGTCTGGTTTTATATATGTTACTTCATTTGTTTCCGATAAAAGTCCTTTACCTTTTTTAGTTTCAAATTCAATAACTCCGTCATTATTCACAATTACTTTTACCAAATCAGTCTTCAGTATGGTTTGTGTTTTATTCTGAGAAACTTTAAATTTGGTTTTCTGCGGTGTTAAAACGGTTACATAATCAGGTAAACTCTGAGCCTTATCGTTATTTTTTAATTTTTTTTTCACATGTATAATGGAGTTATTCATAACTTCCAACTCAATCGTTGATTTAACAAGCTGTATTGTAACCGAATTCTCCATTATTGTAATATCCTGTTTTATATCGGAAGCCAATATCAAAATGGGCATCAACATAATTACCATACTTAGAAAAATGATTTTTTTCATTGCTTTTTTACATTATTTTTCATTTATTTTTTTCTACAGCTTTTCTGAGCTGAGTATTGCAGCAGGAAAACCTTCCTTTTCGGGATATGAGTACCAGGCATAACGTACATTTACAGGTATTGCAACTTCGCTGAAATAAACTTCAACCTCATTTTTAGAAATTATTTTTGCTTCCGCTTTTATCCATTTTCCATCATCACTGGCTATTTCAAACCATGCGAGTGATTCATTCACCGATTCTGCATCATTGGTCAGTTCTTTATGACCAACCATTAGACCCGAACCAACATGACTAAAATACACAAGCATTTTGTTGCCCAACACTATTGAATTTTTATAAAGAGGACCTGTTTGGAGTTTTTAGTTTCATTTTCCAGGTACTATCGACCTTAGCAATCCCTTCAGATTTAGCCCCCCAACTGGTAGTGATGGTAATTTTCTCGTTTGGATTAGCCCAGCCCCACACCGGATTATTACTTTCGCGTTGTACAACCATTTTATCTGCAAAAAGCCAGTTTAAACGTACTTTTGCATTTGTTTGTTGTAATGATAATACAAAAACTAAAATATAGTAATACTTTGAATTTCATAATGATAAATGTATTTTGATACAAAAACCATAGAATTGAATTTTTAATCCCCTTTAGGGGTATGGGTTTGTTTTTCTAGTTTCGTAACACAAATGAGTTGATTGATGTTGGTAGTAGTTTTACATTCAATGATTTTGCACCAACCTGAACATTCAAAGATTCTTCAGTTTCTTTGGGATTATTGATCAACAATAAAACTCTACCATCTTTTAATTTGAAAGCAATGTGATTTTCACCTGTCGACGATTTTAATAAATGATCGCCCGGTTGCACAAAATGAGAGAAGTGTTTGAACAAATAAAATTCGTCGGTATATTTTACCGTTTTTTCGTTTTTATCAATTACCACCATAGAATTTTGAGGCCATCCCCATGCGCTCATGCCATTCTCGTCCAATATCATGTTCCAATACATATATGAACTTACTCCATTGTTAAAATAATGTATCATGGTTCCCCATGATCTTTGAAGGGAGGTCCAGTTATTTTCACCCTCGCCACAAATATTCTCGGTTTGCATAAAGTTATATTGTGGATAATCTTTGCTTATTGTAGGAATGCATTTAGAACCAGCCCATTGGAATCCAACTCCCTTGATGTATTTTGCTGCTTTTTTATCATCCAAAATAGTTTTTACATAGTTTGGATTTGCATAGTTGATAGTACCCAACCAAATTTCAGTACCCAATGAATCTTTTTCCATTTGAGGACCCATAAAATCTTTAATAAAATAGGCTAAATCTTCCGGACGCCAGGTACATGCAGGCCAGTTAGGTGTATATGCTATTTCGTTTTGAGGCATTATAGCATAAACATTAACACCTTCAGCTTTATAGGCTTTTACGAATTTAGAAAAATACAAAGCATAAGCTTTCAAATAGCGTTCCTGCATTTTAAAAGCGGTGGCATTATTCAAAATTTGAGCACCATCGGTCATTCTATTACCACCTGTACGTCCATTTAAATCACCATTTCGCATTGAATAATGTTCATTCACTTTCATCCATGCCGGTGGTGTCCAGGGTGATCCCCATAATTTCATATCGGGACGAACTTTTAATGCTTCTTTAATATATGCCATTAAAATAAACTTATCCCGGTCGATATTAAAATCACGCATAACGAAATCTTCAGGTACATCATCAAAAGAATAATAGCTTAGTGCATAATCACTTGCGCCAATAGGCATACGTCCCATCGACAAATTACAACCTTCTTTTGAAAAAAGCGATTCAATTACTTTTTTAGCTTCTGCGTCAGGAATTGTTTTAAGAGATGTCCAGCCCATTTCATTGAATGCGCCACCAAAGCCATCTATTTTCTGTAATAAACTGTCAGAGTAAATAACAATATCGGCTTTTACCTGATTTTTGTTAATCGATGCAGTTGGTTTTTTAAGCTCTACCCAATGTTTAGTTGGTGTTGAATAAATTTGTTCTATATCTTGGACCTTATCTTTGACCTTATCTTTTACCTTTGATTTACTTACGCCAAAGGCACTCATACACAATAATAAGCCGCAGAATAGGGAGGCTGTTTTTAAAAGCATTGTCTTCATGTTATAATAAAATTATTTATGATTTATTTTTTTGTTATTAATTCATTTGATTCAAGATTACAGAACCTTAGTCAACTAATAATAGTAGACTAAGGTTTAGTACGTAAGAATTAGGTTTTACACTAAATATAATGAAGTCTATTCATTTCACATCAATTCAAATTTATAATAATGCGCATTTAACAATCGAGCAAATTGAACAACCTCTCATTGCTATGGCAAACCGTGTCAAAGCAATTCTCTACTTCCATATTAACGGTGTATTTATAACAATTGCTAATTTACTCTTGACAGTTTCAAAGCATCATGTACACTCAGTTTTGGACGAAATCCATAACTGGTGTTTGAGAAAAGGGATTCGTAAACCGGAGATAGTATTTGTGCTATGGATTGCTGAATAACACTATCAAAAACAGGTGGTATTACCAATTATCGTTTCTACCCTCCTTCTTCTGGTATTTCTACGCGCCTAAGAGTTTAGGTTTGTAATTTCCCCTGATTATAGATTGTAGTAATTCATCTTTGTGGATTAATAGATAGTCAAGGTCATCTACCTCCAGTCCATCAACGCCGCCGTCCATAATATCCTTGTTAATTTTGAACTGTCAAATACAATCTTCATGCTCGGCGCACTACAAAAACCCGGCAGATCAAAATGACCTGCCGGGTAAGAAAAGTATAATTTAAAAAAGGATTACCAAATTGGATTTTGTTTTAAATTAGGATTTAAAGTTATTTGATCTGAAGGAATTGGATCCAAATAGTTTTTAATTGTAAAATTACGATTGCCAGCTGGATCAAGAATTAAAGCTCCGGCTTTGGTAGTTGCAATACCACTATAACTCGATACACTTTGTTCCGATGTCGTTAAACCGTTTGAAAAACCACTAGCGAGATAAATAGGAGTTCCTGTTTTTGGATTTAATACTGTTGCGTACTCAGTACCTGCGATATAGCAGGAACATACGTTTTTATTCAATTCTTGAGGAGCTATATTCCAACGTTTTAAATCATCAAAACGGAAACCTTCACCATCTAATTCAATAGCACGTTCTCGACGTATTTCACCTAACATGTTCATATCTGGAAATGGTGCAATCAATGCATTGGTTAATGATGCCACACCGGAACGAGCTCTTATTTTATTGATAGAGAGATTAAGATCGGCATCCGAAATAGAACCATTGCCTAATTCGCAGGTTGATTCTGCATAAATGAGCATCACCTCCGCCAATCTTATTTGGGGATAATTAAACGACTCCGTAAGATCTTCCCGTAATTTATATTCCGTCACAAATTTATTTCCCATATAGCCAACACCTCTACCTCCAGTCGGAGAAGTCAATACAGGAATATAGCGATAATCATATCCTGTTCCAGCAGTTGCAAACGTTTTTGAATATTGGGCACCACCACCAGTTGTGGCAGAACCATATCCCCAATATTGTTGCAATGGAATGTTAACAAAACTCGTTAAACGAAGGTCACGGTTCGTAAACTCAGAAATCATGCTTGAATATCCCTGAAATACTGCAGAATGTTGCACAGGTAAACCATCGGTACACAAGTACATATCCATCAATTTCCGTGACGGACCAACAGGGTGAGAATGTGAAAGGTTCTTTCTAATTTGTCTTAAAGTAAAATCATAAACTGTTTGGAAAATAAATTCATGATTGTCAGCTTTAGTTAATCCTTTCGGATTAGAACCCGCATCTTCTAAGTTATACAAATAAAATAGATGACTATAATCAGTAGTTCCACCTTGAACTATGTCTGAACGATGATCCCACAAATAGAAATAAGTACCACTTATTACTGCCAATGATAACGACTTTGCTTCAGTTAACATACTCGTTACGCTTGGATAATCTGCAGGTTTTGCAGAACCAACTCCACTTGTAACCCCATCACCATCGGTAGTTGTAGCAACATATTTATCCCAAGTAGCTTCGTAAAGTAATACACGGGCTTTAAATGATTGAGCTGCAGTGATTGAAAGTTTACCTTGACCAGTAAGACCAAGCGTACTAGCAGTTGGCAAGCCAGCAATGGCCATATCCAAATCTTTCAAAATCTGTGATACTACTTCGTAGCGGCTATTTCTTTTGGCATAAACCTCTTCAGAATTTACATCGAGCGATTTGGTTACAATGGGTACACCACCAAATCGTCTCAGTAAATTATAATGATGCCATGCCCTGAAAAAGTAAGCAGTAGCTAATGGAACAGCAATCTCTGTCTGATTCCCAGGATAAATAGCAGCCTTTTCGATTAGTTGATTAACCGCCCTGAGATTACTGTAATTTTTTGTCCAGATGGCATCAGTGGTTGGAATAGCAGTTAAACCTCCCCCATATACAGGAGTTACAGATAGATTATTTGATAAATCCGACCCAGCATCTCCTTGAGTATGCTGGTCTCCATCATAATCAAAACCTAAACGGGTGTAAAAATTATTGGAAGCATTTGTAAATTGAGTTGCATTCTTATAATATACTGCTTCACTAACTACAGATTGTGGATCTTGATCCAAATATTCCTGACAACTACTCAGAAAAAGTCCTGAAAGCAAAATGGTCAGAAAAGTTATATTAAGATATTTATTTAATGTTTTCATATAATTAATATTGTTATTTATGATTAAAATGTAACGTCTACACCAAACAGCAATGTTTTAGTATAGGGCAAAATAGTTCCGTTAGTAGCGCTGCTATTCATTTCAGGATCCAGACCATCTTTCACGTTGGAAATAACAAATAAATCGTTGCCGGTAACAGAAAAACGAACCTTTTCAATCCCTGCTTTGTCTACAATATTTTTTGGAAGGGTATATCCCAACGTAAGCACTTTGGCACGCAGATAACGCGCATGGATTACATTAATATCATTGGTATTAGAATAATTCCATGTAGTGACAGCACCATTGTTTGCGTAAGTCATTATTGGATATGGAGCATTGGTGTCGGTTGTTGTCCATGTTTTGCCTAAAAAAGTAGAATTTTGGTTTGCAAACCAGGTTACAAAAGGACCTGATAAATATCCGGTTCGGACTATATTTTGCTGTCCAACTCCTTGTAAGAATGCGCTAAAATCGAATCCTTTATAGTCCAGTCCAAGGCTAATACTGAAATTGTCGTGAGGATTTGCATCACCCTGATAAACCAAGTCAGCTGTACTAATAATACCATCATTATTTACATCAACACGTTTAACACTCCCTGGAACCAGCCTATAGGCACTTGTATAAGGAGCAGCATTCAGTAGTGAATTAGATTTCAACACATTTTGATTGGATGGATCAACAAAACTATACTTATTATAATAGTCCAACACATCATTTTCCGATTGCAAATATCCGTCTGTTCTGTAGGCATAAATTGCATTCAGAGGTTTCCCTTCAACAATTGAATTAGTTCCATAAGATATGGCTGTTTTGCCGGTCATTTTGGTTACATTACTACGGCTATCCCAATACATAAATCCAATATTATATTTTAAATCGCCAATATTGTCTCTCCAATTCAAAGTAAATTCCGTACCATCATTCGTAAAGTCGCCACTATTAGTGGAAGGAGCCGTTGCACCCAATACTTGTGGGTAAGTAACATTGACCAACATTCCAATATTTTTACGATGATATAATTCAATAGTTCCACTTAAACGGTTGTGTAATACTGAAAAATCTAGCGCGTAGTTAGTGTTTGCTATACGTTCCCAGGTACGCTCGGTTGAGGTCATAGAACCAATATAGGCTGTGTTTGCCCAAGCCGGACTGGAACCAAACAATGCAGTTCCTGCACTTATATTGGATATATAGTCATACTTGCCAATGCCAGTAACAGATCCGGTTTCACCGTAAGAAGTACGAAGCTTCAAATTGTCAAAAATTTCAAGATCTTTTATAACACCCAATTCCGAAAGGCGGATACCTGCAGAAGCACTGAAAAAGTTTTTCCATCTGTAATCTGGAGCTAAACGTGATGAACCATCACGACGTCCCAAACCTTCTAATAAATAGATACCATTATAATCATAATTTACTTTACCAATGTAGGACATCAGCCCAACGGCACTTGCCCCTCCACTTGTTGTCTGTGTGGTAACATCACCGGTATTTATATCATCCAAATCATCAGATGCCATATTCTTACGGGACATAGTATATGAATTTATCTGGTCCTGTTCTGCTGTAGCACCAATCATTAAGCCTATATTGTGTTTGTCAATTGATCGATTGTAATTGGCTTGAAGAACGTGATTTTGAAAGAACTGAGTGTCCTGATCATTTTTTACACCTGAGCCTAATAAAGTGGTCGGTGTATAGGAAACAGTTCCATCCCAATCGTACATGGTTACAGAGGTTGTTCTTGTTGTAGCGATGCTATTGCGTTCACTAATATTTCCAAGGTAATTCAGCGACAATCCTTTTATATACTTGTTGAAATCTAATGTTATCTTTCCTCCTAAACGAAATATTTGATCAGTTGTCTTTGTACGGCCCCCTTGAGACAATAAAGCCAATGGGTTATTACCACCAAATATATCGTAAAATTCTCCCTGTGGGTTATACAATGGGAACATAGCCGCATCATGTACACCTGTTCCAATACCTTGAGTTGGCGAATTAATGAATCGATTGTCATACGAAACATTAAAATCAGTGCTTAACAAGTCGTTTAATTTATAAGTTATATTAGTTCGGAAATTATATTTTTTAGCACCATCATAAACATAAGCTATGGGTGATCTTTCATCCGAATATCCTAATGACGATCTGTAAGTAACCTTTTCATTACCACCTGAAAGTGAGACATCATGTCGTTGCGATGCTGTTGTCCCATATATTGCATCGTAATTACTAACATCAGCAAATCGTTGATTGATCCATGTGCCTCCGGTATATGCATTTGGTGACATTGGAAAAGTACCATCAATAATATCTAACAGATTTTGTCTTGTAAAAAAGCGATAATTTGGGGATCCTGTTTGGGCCGCACCAGTAGCATCCACATACGAAGGTGCTCCATTATCTCCTGCTTGTAACCACATCTGAGACCACTCTTTAAAGTTTGCAACCGGAAATGAATTCGGATGGTTTAGTTGATACACTCCACTATAGTTTATTTTAGGAGCACCTGTTTTCCCTTTTTTTGTAGTAATAAGGATAACTCCTCCTGCTGCTTTTGTTCCATAAATTGCTGCAGCACCATCTTTTAACACTGAGTAAGTTGCAATATCATTTGCATTTATAGTAGAAAGTTGCCAAAGTGGAATTTCTAAACCATCCAGCAAAATAAGAGGGCTCACACCATTCACAGATATATCCCCACGAATTTGGATTGCAATACCTTCATTTCCGGGGCGCGATGATGTGCGAGTAACAACCAATCCCGAAACTTCTCCCTGTAAAGCCAGGGCTGCACTTGAAGTACCTTTTCCTTTCATTACTTCATCACCGCTCACTTGAGAAACTGAACCAGTAAGTGTAGTTTTTTTTTGCGTACCAAAACCAACCACTACAACTTCATCAAGCGCTTGCTTATCATCTTTAAGTTGTACCATAATGTTGGACTTACCATTTAGTGCAATTTCTTGCGTTTGAAATCCAATGTAGGAAATCTGGATAGTTTCTTTTCCCGTTCCTTTAAGTTTAAAGGAACCGGAAACATCTGTCACAGTACCGGATTTTGTCCCCTTTACTCTGATAGTTGCCCCTATAATAGGTTCACCTATTTGATCTGTTACTTTTCCGGTAAATTCACTTTGTGCAAATGCACCAAATGAAATACACATAAAGAGTAAAAGTATCAAGTTCATTTTGAAAGAAAATGTGTCTCCTTTCTGAAATTGCAGACTGTGTTGCATCATAATAATTAGAATTTATAGTTAACGATAATTTTTGGCTTAATACGTTTAAATATTAAGACCAGTATATAGAATAAATTGATATTGACATTTCTAACGAGGCTCCAATATGTGCCAATTAATTTTTAAGGCAAATTTACGCTTATTAGGTCTATTAGTTTATTCTAAATACTTATATTCGAGTGGAATCGGAAAAAAACTGCAAGGCAACATCCCTTTTTTTATAATTGAAGTCATTGTCGAATTAATAATTTATTTTTTCGCAGTAGTATGCTTACAATTCATACTGCTGTAAATTGGTATTTCAAAGATACTAATACTAAACCGATTTAGAAAACGAATCTCCAAAAAATAATTTCACATTTCCCATTCTTTAAAGAATAATTTGATGTAAATTTTATTCAAAATTGATTAATCCGAATGATATACTTTATATAAAATTTTTATCATTTAACTCAATCGTTATTTAGAATAAATCAAAGTTTCAAAACCAAGTTGATCAGAACCAACGCTATTAGGCCCAAAATTACCACCACCACCTTCGGACCGCACTATATATGTAATGACCAATACGGCTCTCATAGGAGCATTTAATTGGAAATTACAATCTACATTGGTTTGTACTCCTATTTTAGTCCCTTTGACTTGTAGAGATGCACCTATAACAGGCAAATTATCTTTTGCATTACTAATTTTTCCCTTTACGACCTGTTGTGCATAGGCCGGTATGTTTGTCCATACCAAAAATAGAAAGAGAAAACATAAGCTTCTTTGTAAAATACTATTCATATGTAATTTGATTTATCGGTTAAAAGTAACCTTAAGTTCCTTCTAATCATTGATTTATTATATTTGATAAATGATTTTCAAATATAATAAATCATAAATCGGTTTAGTATTATTCTTAAATTTTTCCATTTTTTAATTGAATAATCCCTTCTCACCACTTAATATTTAAAAATTTTTCAGCTTTTATTGCCATTATTATATCAATTAGTAAATTATATTCTCTTCCTATTATCTTTAAATTCAGGGCAGACTCTTAAAATTTTGGCACCTTTAAGGTACCACACAAAAAAGTATGCTTAAAGGTGCAACATTTTCCGGACAGCCTGTATTCGCCCAATTGACTGGCATGATCAATAGGTCAACATTTGCCAGCCTGATACCAGAGCGTGCAGCTGACTAATACCGCAAACGTTGCAAATCTTAGGAACACTTGATGTGTATGCTTTACTGTATCATGAACAATTGCCCATCATATTTTGAAAATTCCAAAGCAAACAATTGTCAACTTTACTTTAGGCTTTCGGGAAATTGAAAAACTAAAATAGCTCAATACAATAAGCCAATTCCCTCATTTTTTTTGAATGAAACCCGCTTTCCTGGCAAAACATCCTGGCTCACCTGCTTTGATTTTACCATTTTAAAATTCAACTTAGCCTGTTCACTGAACCGCGAATCCAGACCCAGCATCAGGAGATTCCCTTTATAAAACATCACGTTGATCTTTTCTTCCCTGCCCGGATAATCAGATGGTTGCACATCAACTTTCTTTAAAGGATAATCTGATGGTTTTTCGGATTGAAACACACCTATAATTGCACAGGGACTAAAAGCTACATTATTTAACAAAATACGCTCATTAGTTTGGCTTATTGTGGAGTACAGTATCAGCGACATACTCACCAATGCTAAACAATCCTCTGGCACTGCCTCCGTAAAAGTAATAACCTGCCCTTCGAAACTTTGATACCCTTCCAGATCAACATCCTGAAAGCCCAAATTCATATAATACTCTTCCCTGAAGTTAAATGCTACCAGCATTAGCCTTAAACGGTGTTTCATATAGGCTCCACTAACTCCTTTGGGCCTTTTAATCCCTGATTGAGTGTTCAAAGAACCCAAAGTAACACGCACCAAACCTTCAAGATCTTTACTTACAGAATGGCTCATCTGCAGCACATCATGCAATTTACTATTCGCATTAAAGTCCAATCCTTCAATTAAAGACAAATCTCCATCATGAAAATCCCTTTTCCCCTTCTCTCCACTCACATTATTCAATATCGACCGGTACACCATTTGCGTACTCCTGTAAGCTGCCGTCCCATCCTTAAAGAAATAAGCCGGTTGAAATGCCGTCCTGATAACCGCTGCCGAAGAACTCGAAAGTCCAAACTCAGTAGCACTCCTTTTAGTTTTTTCAGTTTGTTTAAATGACTTTGCTTTCCCCTGGATAATGTTCTTTCCCCGGTACTCCCTGTAAATCACCGAACCTGCAGTTCCATGTACCATTCCTTTATTATCTATAGTTGCCATACTGCTTATATATTTCAGCAAAGTAACCTCTAAAGATTCATATGGAGAAAAGAAAGCCTAAATCTTCTCATATCTTCCACAATACAACATAAAACAACCAAAAAGGACAACTTAACCAGAACACCCATACAATGACTATCATTCAAAGCAAAAACAACCTATTAAAATGCCCCTATAAGTCCGACTTAAACTACCCTACTTCGGTCTCATTCTGGATTCTTATTGCATTCTTATCAGCATCATTATATGCAACTCCAGCACTCTACCATTAACTCCTAAACTAAATCCGTATATAGACACAGCGAAATTCCCCCTCCTCTTCACCTCCATTCAACCCATTTTCCTCAATCACCATTATTTTAACTATTTTCACAAAAATTATCCGATGGTTCTTCATGCAATTATTGTTGATGACGAAGAGTACAGCAGAAAATCACTGTATTTCTTAATTCAGGAACACTGTCCGGATGTTCAGGTTGACTATATTGCTCAATCCGTTCAGCAGGCTAGAGAATATATTGCCAAGCATCCTGTTAACCTTGCCTTTTTAGACATCGCTATGCCCTGCGAAAATGGCTTTGAGCTATTCTCCACACTGCATCAAGAGGATATCATGGTAATTTTCACCACTGCGTATGATCAGTATGCCTTAAAAGCTATTAAAGCAAATGCGCTGGACTATCTTTTGAAGCCCATAGATATTGATGAATTAAAGGAGTCCGTTCAGAAAGCAGTAAAACTGAATGAGCTGATTGCATTAAAGAAGACAGGAGGAACCCCTTCCCATCCTGGTTTACTTGCCGAAAACACGAAAGATATCAACTGGTCTTCTAAAATTACCATCCCTCATACCCATGGATATAATGTTATTGATATAAAAGATATCATGTACGTGGAGGCGGACAGCAACTACTCCATATTTCATTTAAAAACCAGCGAAAAAATCATCACTTCCAAGCCTCTTAAGGAATTTGTGATCTTACTGGAAGCAAATGGTTTCATGCGCATTCATAAATCAATTATCCTGAATTTTAATTTCCTGAAAGAATACTCCAATAAAAATGGCTTACAGGTGGTATTGAAAAATGATACTTATCTTCCCGTTTCCAGAAGAAAGTCGAATGAGTTTCAGGAAAAATCCAAACTTTATTTCAAGAAAAACACCTAACCATGCATCGGCTTTTTAAAGATATTGGTTTCAAAGGGTTGATCAGGTACTTATTACTTAGCCTGCTATTTTTAAGCCGTATTCCTGTTTTTGCCGAGACCCTAAATTTCAAAAACTATACGGTTAAAGATGGCTTAGCAAATTCAAATGTCTATTCTATATTTCAGGATCGGAAAGGTTTTATCTGGATCGCCACGGAAGGTGGTGTCAACCGGTTTGACGGGGAACGCTTTGAGCTTTTCACGATGGATAATGGCCTGTCGGATAATGAAGTACTTGAGATCCATCAGGATTCTAAAGGGAAAATATGGTTTTTAACCTTAAATGGCAAACTGAGCTACTACTGGAATGGTAAGTTTTATAATGCCAGTAATGATCCGGTACTAAAAAAAACTGCGGGTCGGGGCAGTTATACTTCTTTTTTTGAAGACTCGACTCATCGCCTTTGGTTTTCGACTAATCGAAATAATATCCTCTCCATAGATTCTGGTAATAAAGTCAGCTTCTTTTCTTCCACTACGCATTCCTTTGTCAATGCCTTTCTATTTGAAACACTTCAACATCAGATAGCTGCTCTTTCGGAACACTGCTTGTATTATTTGGAGAATAATAAATTCATCAAAAATCCACTGAAGGACTACCCTCTTTCATCCAAATCTATCACACACGAAAGTACATCTCAAGAAGTTTATTTTCTCTCGGCCACACTGCTTCTTAAGATCCGTGGGAAAGAAGCCATTCCTTTGGCAACGATCAAAGGCCTAAAGAATTGGGACGTGGGGAGTTTCATCCTGGATAAAAAGGAAATGTGGATTGGTACCATGGGTATGGGTTTATACCGCTACAAATCATTTGACAAGCAACCTGAACATTATTTAAACAATTATACGATATCGCATATCATTCGGGACAAGCAAGGTAATACCTGGTTTTCCACCATTGGAAACGGCATCTTTATGTTGCCTTATCATAATAACTTTACCCGGCATATTACGGAAGAAGATGGCTTGGCAGCTAATGCGATTAACCAGGTATTTAAAATTAATGACAAACTTATTCTGGGTTATAATAACGGAAATGTCGATCTCATTCAGCATAATAAAGTAAAGAAATTTGCACTGCATTCTGATCATTTATATAATCCGGTTCAGGACTTTTTCTTTGAGAAAAAAAACGGTTCGTTTTGGTATGGATCTGAAAACAGCCTGATTGAGATCCAAAAAAATGGGGAACAGCAACATTATTTAAATGATCCTAAATGGGTATCCTATGCGTTAAAATCATTTAGCCTGAGCAGTTCGAACAAAATAGCTGTTGCTTTAGCATCAGGTGTGTATATTTTAAATAAGAATTCAAAAAAAGGATCTTCCTATCCTCCTGCCAACTTGCTTAAATCAACAAGTTTTCCTAATAGGGCCTATTGTGTTTTTTACGACTCACATAACGGATTATGGTTTTCAAACATACAAGGATTACATTATTATCAGTCTGGCAAACTGGAATATGTATATAAAAAGTATCCATTGCTTCAACAGCGGATTACGGATATTGCTGAACTTCCGGGAAACATGATCGTATGTTCTACATATGGTTTTGGCGTCCTGGTTCTCAAAAACTTTAAACTGATCCACATTATTACCGCTAAAAACGGTCTTTCGAGTAACATTTGCAAAAATCTGTTTGTGGAAGGCACTGCTGCCTGGGTAGTTACGGGTAAAGGAATCAGTAAAATTAAATTTAATTCTACTAGTTATTCTATCGCAAATTACAACTCAGAAAATGGCCTTCTTTCTAACGAAATCAACGATTTATATGTGGATCATGATACTGCTTATGTGGCAAGTAACAGCGGACTGACAATTTTTAAAGAAACCAAAAGAACCAGGCAACTTTCTTTGCCTGATGTCATCATCAGGTCGATTGAGGTGAATAAAAACCAGCTTACATTAAAGGAGGCTCAGGATTTACATTACCAGCAAAACAACATTACCGTTAATTTCATCAGTCTGGATTTTACGCATCCCCTGGAGGTGATCTATAGTTATCGCCTGGATAAACGTTCCCCATGGACTGAAACTATTGAGAAAACTATCGAGTTTAGTGCGCTGGAGCCCGGTCAGTATACTTTAGAATTAAGGGCAAGGAGTATGAATACGGCCTGGACAAGGCCTACCCAGCTGGTTATATATATCAGTGGTCCCTATTATAAAACCTGGTGGTTTATAGCGGCTTTACTATTGTTAGTAACACTCATTTTATTTTTGCTAATCCGCTATTACTATCGGGTAAAACAAAATAAGGAAAAAGAGGAGCTTCTGGTGAAGTCGCACATTATGTCCTTGGAGCAGCAGGCATTACAAGCGATGATGAACCCGCACTTCATCTTCAATGTGATGAACTCGATCCAGTATTTCATTAATACCCGGGATAATGCAATGGCAAACCAGCTCTTAACGGGTTTTGCCAGACTGATCAGAAAAAATCTGGATATCTGTACCAAAAGCTATATCAGTGTGGAAGAAGAACTCTCCTATCTGAAGTTATATCTTTCATTGGAAAAGCTTCGATTTGGTGAAAAAATGAGCTACAACATCCAGGTGAATACAGATATCGATCTGCAGGAGACTTATATCCCTTCTATGCTGTTGCAACCCTATGTGGAAAATGCAATTTGGCATGGATTGATGCCTATGGACAACCCCGGGGAGATTAATGTAACGTTGACGAATAATAAGCAAGAGCTTCTTTTAATTATACGGGATAATGGCGTGGGAATTGATAACTCCATCAATTCAAAAAGCAGTGATCACGTAAGTAGGGGCATGAAATTGACTCAGCAACGCATCAGTTTGTTGAATAAGTTCAATCAGGATAGTATCTCTATTTCCGTGGCTCAAATGGATTCAGGGGGTACAATAGTGCGGGTTAAAATTTCTTTAAAACCGTTTACTCAATCATAATGACCGATTACTCATTGAGAAATAAAAATTTAATGGTCAGACTTTATACTTGTGCTGTTCATCGCAGGATGTAAAGAAATTTAAGATATTTTTATCTAAGTGTGTGTTTAGCGGTTGAAGCTTCCCAAAAGTTTCACCGCTTTTTTATTTATAGCCTACTCCGTTTTTTCTTTTTCGTACCTTTGTTTGCTTTGGAAGAACTAATTTTACATGTTGAAGCTTTGATATTCGCCTCTGAGCAAAGTATTTCTGCGAAGGATATTTGCCCTATACTGCTGGAGGTTCATGAGCAAGTACTTTCAGAGCAGGAGGTTGAAAGCATGATCGCCCAAATTAAGCAAAAATATGATCAGCCTGAATTTGCCCTGACACTTGTCGCTTTAAATGGTGGTTACCAGTTCTTAACCAAACCCACCTATTATAAAAGTATCAATCAGCTCCAGGTAAACCGGTCTAAAAGAAAATTAAGTCAGGCTGCAATGGAAACGCTCTCTATAATTGCTTACCGGCAGCCGGTTACTAAATTGGAGATTGAACAGATCAGAGGCGTAAATTGTGATTATACCATTCAAAAACTGCTCGAGAAAGACCTGATATCGATTACCGGAAAGGCTGAAAGTGTAGGAAAACCAATTTTGTATGGCACCAGTACCCTATTTATGGATTACTTTGGCATCAACACATTTGCCGACCTTCCGCAATTAAAAGACTTACCTACAGAGATTAACGAGATTGGAAACTACAAGGATGACTGATGCCCCTCTACCCTTATTATAGAAAGGTTTTATTTAATTCAACGATAACAACAAAACGAATATAATTTATTGATTTATTGCTATTTTTATGTGAAGCAACAAGGCTTGAACTTATTGATTACTCCATTCAAAATTTAGAGCAAAGAGCATTATGAAAAATTCAGCAATTGACCCCCAAAAATTAGATAACGAACTTTTTACCGATGACGATGATGATTTTGAGACCTCTATTGACGACATTGGGGGATTGGATGATTTTAGCGACTTCGATGAGGAGGATGATTTTTAAACATTGAAATTTATTACGCATCGTCTTCATTCAGGATCTGCAAACCGATGCATGCAGAGGATACACCTGACAACCTGTTAAATATGATTATTACTGAAGTAAAAGAAAAAAACGCAAAGAAGCAATTTTTAGATGTAGCGAGAATCATATACAAAGACTGTAAAGTGTGGGTGTCCCCTCTTGATAATGACATTGAGGCTGTTTTTGATCCGAAGAAGAACAATTTTCATAAGCATGGCAGAATCACCAGATGGGTTTTAAAAAACGCATCTGGTGATTCTATAGGGCGCATTGCTGCCTTTATTAATGAAGAAAAAGCCTTTACTTATGCACAGCCTACGGGTGGAATTGGTTTTTTTGAATGTATTGATGACCAGCTTGCGGCCGATCTTCTGTTTGACACAGCAAAAGCCTGGCTAATCGAAAATGGTATGCAAGCCATGGATGGACCAATTAATTTTGGTGAGAATGATACATTTTGGGGTTTGCTCGTGGAAGGCTTTACTCAACCTTCATACGGAATGAATTACCACCATCCTTATTATAAGAATTTGTTTACTCATTACGGCTTTGAAGCGCTTTATGAGCAAATAACGAATCATCTGGACTTGAGTAAACCTTTTCCTGAACGTTTTACAAAAATTGCCAATTGGGTGATTAAAAAGCCGGGGTATACGTTCAAGCCTTTAGATCCTAAAAAATTAGATGAGTTCGCTTTGGATTTCATGGAGATTTATAATGATGCCTGGAAAAACTTTGATAGTTTCGTACCGATTAAAAACTCTACGATCATGGAGACTTTCAATCAGATGAAGATCATCATGGAGCCTAATCTGATTTGGTTTGCTTACGTCAACAATGAGCCTGCATCATTCGTGGTTATTCTGCCTGATGCGAACCAGATTATTAAATCTTTTAAGGGAAAGCTTGGAATTATTGAAAAATTGAAATTTCTCTATTTCAGATGGAGAGGGGTGTCGCGTATGCGTGCGATTGTGATGGGAACAAAACAGGCCTATCAGAAACATGGGCTGGAATCAGCCTTGTTTATTAAACTTGGTGAATATGTTTTGCCTCGCAACCAATATCATGAACTGGAACTGTCCTGGGTAGGTGACTTTAACGATAAAATGCTTTCGTTGCATGAAGCCACTGGTGCTTCTTTTGGAAAAAGACATGTAACTATGCGTAAAATATTTTAAATAATGTTCCCGATAATATTATCGGGAACATTATTAAGACAATACTTTAGATTGTCTTAGTTCATCGAATAGATCAATGATCTTTTTTTGTAAGGCAATAATTTCAGATTCTCGCTCCCTTAATTTTTTATTACTGGTTTCCAGGTCAGAAATATACTTTTCCTGTTCTTCAGTATCGTTATAAGTAAGTAATTGAATAATTGACAAGTTAAATAACTTGGCAATTTGTTCGAGTCTGGATAAATTGATATCTGTTATTCCCGTTTCAATTTTTGAAAATGCAGGAATTGAAATATCCAACCGCTTCGCCACATCCTCCTGACTCCAGCCATTCTGGTGGCGCAGAAGTCTGATTTTCTTTCCTAAAGTGTTCATGTTTGTATATTATATTGTTTTGCCTGAGCAATGGTACGTTGGGCGATCCGATCTAAATCCAATCCACCAAAATTACCAGAACTCATAAGAAGCAAGTTTTTCCCTTTATAATTAATACAACTCAAAAACTCGTCCAATATTTCACAATTGTTAAAAAATAGTAACTTATTATTACCAAAAGCTTCTTTAACGACTGATTCGTCGTATGGTTCCAACTGTTTTTCTTCGAAAGTTTTTTTATTTATAAACACAACAGGCAAATCGGCACGATCCATACTGCCCTTATATTCGGCCAGAAAATTCTTGTTTAAACTACTAAAAGTATGTAATTCGATCACAGCCACTAATTCGCGGTCTTCAAACTGATCCTTTACGGCCTGTATGGTTGCTTTAAGTTTTGAAGGGGAATGTGCAAAATCTTTATATACTGCAGTGTTTCCACTACTGGCTAAAAGTTCCAATCTCCGCGATGCTCCTTTAAAGGTCCCTATAGCCTGATAGAACTGGTCGTCGGAAATCTCAAGCGCTTTGCAAACGGAATGAGCAGCTTCCATATTGTACAGATTGTGAGCACCAAATACAGATAAAGGAACTTCTTTTCCTTTGTAATTGAGGTAAGTGATGCCTTTTCGGGTGACACTTTCAATAGCGGTGTATCCTTTTTTGGTTAACGGTGACTCATCTTTGTCTATAACAGATTGTACCGTTTCATCATCCTGGTTATAGAAAACTGTTCCGCCGGGCTCCATCGTTTTAAGGAACAAACTAAACTGCTCTACATAATTTTCAAACGTAGGGAAAACATTAATGTGATCCC
Source organism: Arcticibacter svalbardensis MN12-7 (assembly GCF_000403135.1). Lineage (GTDB taxonomy): Bacteria > Bacteroidota > Bacteroidia > Sphingobacteriales > Sphingobacteriaceae > Arcticibacter > Arcticibacter svalbardensis. The sequence goes on along the minus strand of NZ_AQPN01000101.1, from coordinate 15,530 downwards.
AGGCTATTCCACTTAAAACGGCAATATCGGCATGGTATAAATGAAACTTAGGTCTTCTGTCTATTGGTGAGGACAGATACTCGTCCCCTTCAATAATAATTAAAGGGGCATCTGTAATTCGCACCATCGTCTCGAATCCGGCAAGCTGAGCGCCTACGAGGTAATCAAAATCGGTTCCACATGCATGTAATACATGCAGGATCATGGACGTAATAGTAGTTTTTCCGTGACTTCCACCAATAACAACACGCTTTTTATTCCGCGATTGTTCAAAGATGTATTCCGGATATGAATATACTTTAACTCCCAGCTCCTGTGCTTTTAACAGCTCAGGGTTATCTGGACGCGCATGCATCCCCAAAATAACAGCCTTTAAACCAGGATCAATCCGGTCGGGATCCCAACCCAACTTAGCGGGATAAATACCATGCTTTTTTAGTCTGGATGCAGAGGGTTCTTCAATGGTATCGTCTGAACCGGTTACATGGTAACCTTTTAATTTAAGTGCAATAGCAAGATTATGCATTGCACTACCTCCGATTGCAATAAAATGTACGCGCATAAAAATTAAATTTATCCTTTTACTAATTTCAGGGAAGCCCAATCATCGGTCAGTTTCTGATCGGATAGAACAAGCGAATGTTTCCCGGCTTCCTGAAGGAGCATTTCGCAGTCGGCTTTAAAAAATCCACTCAGGATCAATATTCCTCCTTTTACCAGAGCTTCCGAATAACGCTCCATCTGGTCTAATAAGATATTCCGGTTGATGTTGGCCAATAAATAGTCATATTGAACCGCTGGAATGGCTTCTTTTGACCCTAACAGGACCTTAATGAAACCTGCACCATTATGACTTGTATTCTCTAGTGTACTGTCATAACAAAGCTCATCATAATCAATGGCGGTCAGATCTGTCGCTCCTCTTTTTGCAGCCAGTATAGCCAGAATACCAGTTCCACAACCCATATCCAATACGCTTTTACCTACGAAATCCATTTCTAAGATAAACTCCATGACCATGGCAGTGGTTTGATGATGCCCTGTACCGAAAGCCATCTTAGGATCGATTATGATCTCGTAGGGGTATTCGGGATGCGGCTCATGAAAGGTAGCACGAATGTAGCAGGCATCTTTGATTGTTAAAGGTTCAAAGTTACTTTCCCATACTTCATTCCAGTTTTTTCCCGGGATCAGATTTTTCTCGTAAGAGAAGTCAAATTGCTCCTTAAAGGGGGATAAAACTTCGTCCATGTTCAGACTTTTAGCTTGTTCAAGGGAAATGTAGGCCTTAAATCCGGTTTCCGACTCTTCAAAAGTGTCAAAACCTGCTTCTCCTAATGAATGGATAAGCAGGTCCTGATGTACTTCGTCTGTTGGTTTTACTGTGAATACAAACTCGTAATAATCCAATTTTTATTTATTAAAGACTTTAGCAATATCGGTAAAATCACGTGATTTAAGTGCAGCTCCACCAATTAATCCACCGTCAATATCTTTCTGAGAGAAAAGCTCAGCAGCATTTTTAGGGTTACAACTTCCACCGTATAAAATTGTAGTGTCTTCAGCTACAGCATCACCATATCTGGCTTCAATTTCTTTACGGATGAATGCGTGAATTTCCTGTGCTTGTTCCGGACTAGCTGTTACACCTGTACCGATAGCCCAAATTGGTTCGTAAGCCAATACCAGGGTAGAAAAATCACCTGCTGACAAGTCAAATACACCATCAGTAAGTTGTCTTTTGATGACATCGAAATGGCTGTTGGCATTTCTTTCCTGCAAAGTTTCACCGATACAAAAGATTGGTTTTAATCCGGTTTTGATAACCGCTTTTACTTTTTCAGCTAATAACTGATCCGTTTCGCCAAAATACTGGCGACGTTCTGAATGGCCTAAGATGACATATTCGGCACCTACAGATTTTACCATAGAAGCGGAGATTTCACCTGTATACGCTCCTGATTCTGCCTGGTGACAGTTTTGTGCGCCAACACTTACGTTAGTAGATTGGTTAGCCATTTGGCTCAAGCTATAAACATAAAGACTTGGAGGACAAACTACTAACAGTTGATCGCCGATAATTTCATCCTTAGCCATGTTAAGCACTTCAGAGAACAAACTAAGTCCTGCTGAATAATCAAGGTTCATTTTCCAGTTTCCTGCAACAATTTTCTTTCTCATAATTTTAATTAAAATTTCTATAATGTTTAGTTAAGTCAAATACTTCGGACAATATTTTCCTGTCTATATCGTCCAGGTCTTTATTCCTGCGGTCAAATACACGCTCTATAGTTTCCATGGCTTTATCGAGCTGGTATTCTATACTATGTTTTCCTCCGCCCCATGAAAAGTCAGGTACAAAGTTAGCAGGAAATCCAGCACCGAAGACATTAGCGCAAATCCCGACTACTGTTCCGGTATTAAACATGGTATTTATACTACACTTTGCGTGGTCGCCCATCACCAAACCACAGAACTGTAAGCCAGTGTTTCGATAGTGACCTGTGGAATAATTCCACAATTTGACGTCAGTGTAGTTATTTTTAAGATTTGAGTTATTGGTATCTGCTCCCATGTTACACCATTCACCGATGACGGAATTTCCAAGATATCCTTCGTGACCTTTGGAAGAGTTGCCCAGGATCACTGCGTTATTCACTTCCCCTCCTATCCGGCAAAAAGGGCCGATGGTGGTTTTGGGATAGATCTTCGTGCCCATTTTGAGTTGCGACCCTTCGCATAAAGCAAAAGCTCCCCTAACCATACTGCCTTCCCAGATCTGTGCGTTTTTACCAAGATAAATAGGGCCGTTCAGGGTATTTAAAATGCTGCATTCGACCACTACACCTTCTTCTACGAAAATATTATCTCCAAGAATGGTGTTTGTACCGCTTAAAGGAGCAGAACTTCGGTTGCTGGTCAGCAATTTAAAGTCGCGGATAATTTCTTGACCGTTATTGATGAAGATATGTTCAGGATAAACGAGACGGGTAATAGAAAGCGGGTAATGGATGAGTTTAAAGCCATCCAGATTCAGATCGGGAATACCACTTTGTGCTACCCCGTTTTTTACGGCGATTAAGACTTCCTGTGTATATAGCGCATCTCCGTCTTTCAGCGCAGTTATGGCTTCCAGGAGTGCGTCATCCGGACAGACAGATCCATTAATAAATATATTATCGGGTGTAGGGTTAAACGGGAATTTTTCCTGGAGATAGGGCACCGTCAGATAAGCTGTATCACTTTTAAGATATTTAGCCCATTTTTCAGCTATTGTAAGTATGCCAACCCTTAATAGTGCTATTGGCCGCGTGTATGTTAAAGGTAACAGACTATCGCGTGCAGAATCATCAAATAAGATAATGGTCATTAGGGCAAAAATAAAAAAAGTCCCGGCTGTATACCGGGACTTTTAAAAAATATTTTGATAAATATTACTTTTTAGGATAACGTGTACGGAATTTATCGATACGACCGGCAGTATCTACCAGCTTCATCTTACCTGTATAAAACGGGTGAGAGGTATGAGAAATTTCCAATTTAATAAGAGGGTAATCATTACCGTCTTCCCATTTAATGGATTCTTTTGTGTCAATACAAGATTTTGTAATGAAAGAATAGTCGTTTGACATATCTTTAAAAACAACTAATCTATAATTTTTTGGATGCAAATCAGCCTTCATGATCTAAACTTTTTCAGGGCGCAAATATGAAATAAATTTTCATTACATCAAAATGTAATTGCCATTTATTTAAATTGTTTACCGGTTTAAGTTGCAAATATAGAATAATCATTCATTATGTCAAACTTATGACCCCTTTATGCGTCATTAAAATGACTAAAGCATTTGTTTTGTTAACTTTGTGTTGGTTTAAACTTGTACTATACACTATGAATCTTCCTGTTTATCTGGATAACAATGCGACTACACCGATGGATCCTGAGGTGCTTGAAACGATGTTGCCTTATTTTATGCAGAAGTTCGGTAATGCTGCCAGTAAGAATCATTCATTTGGCTGGATTGCCGAAGAGGCTGTAGATCATGCACGGAAACAAATTGCGGCTCTGATTAACGCGCAGGAAACTGAACTGGTGTTTACTTCCGGGGCGACAGAGGCTGTAAACCTGGCCATAAAAGGAGTTTATGAAATGTACAAAGGCAAGGGTAATCATATTATCACCTGTGTTACGGAGCATAAAGCGGTGTTGGATACTTGCAAGCATCTTGAGCAATCTGGCGGCAACATCACTTATCTCCCGGTAGATGAAGATGGATTAATCATTCCTGAGGAATTGGAAAAGGCGATTACTCCTCAAACTATACTGATTGCGATCATGTATGCGAATAACGAAACGGGAGTTATTCAACCCATAAAAGAGATTGCTAAAATTGCGAAAAAGAATGATTTGTTATTTTTTTGTGATGCTACACAGGCTGTAGGTAAAGTACCTGTAGATGTGCTGAGTGATGGGATCCACCTGATGGCCTGTTCAGCTCATAAACTGTATGGTCCTAAAGGAGTTGGCATCTTATATGTACGCAGGAAAAATCCGAGAGTTAAAATCACGGCGCAGATTGATGGTGGTGGTCACGAAAGAGGAATGCGTTCCGGAACTTTGAATGTCCCGGGTATTGTAGGCTTGGGTAAAGCCGCTGAACTCTGCTCGCAAAAATCAGATTCCGAGACGTTGCGGATTACTTTTTTAAGGGATAAACTGGAAAGGGCTCTTTTGCAGATTGAAGCTACTTTTGTAAATGGAAGCAGGACATCGCGGTTACCTGGTGTATTGAATATATCATTTCAGCATGTAAACGGACAGGCGCTGATGATGGCACTAAAAAACATTGCGGTATCATCGGGTTCAGCATGTACATCTGCTTCACTGGAGCCTTCTTACGTGTTAAAAAGTCTGGGATTATCGGACGATCTTGCACATTCGGCTATTCGATTAGGAATTGGCCGTTTCAATACTGAAGAAGAGATTGATTATACGATTGAACAAATGACAAAGGCAGTAAATCATTTAAGAGCAATTTCTCCACTTTGGCAGATGTACAAAGATGAAAATGAGTTAAATAAAGTATAATTTTTTGTAAATTTGTAAACATACAGAATAGCTAAACGGATACATCCGTTTTTATTCTGCACATATTAAAAAGCAAATAAAAGAGTATGATAACAGTAACAGAGAAAGCAAAAGCTAGAATCGACGATTTGATTAAAACATCGAATTATGATGAGTCTTACTTCCTACGGGTTTCTGTTCAGGGTGGCGGATGCTCAGGATTATCTTATAAGATGGATTTTGATAACATAGCGAAATCTGATGATCAGTTTTTCGAGGATAAAGGTTTAAAAATCGCCTTGGATATGAAATCGTTCCTTTACCTTGCCGGTACAGAGTTGGATTTCACAGATGGGTTAAATGGTAAAGGTTTTAATTTTATTAACCCGAATGCAACCCGTACATGCGGTTGTGGGGAAAGTTTTTCCGTTTAAAAATACCAAATTTCACATATAAAGGGGCTTTATGCCCCTTTTCGTATATAAGGCATAATTTATGTACCTTGTATTACTAACCTATTATACGTAGATGCATTTAAAAAGCAAATATAATACTGTACCTTCCCTATTGCGTAATGTAGTAGCAAATATCCATCCTGAAACTAACACCTTCCTGATGGATAAGGTGGCTGATAAATGGCTTAACATCAGCTATAAGGAAACACTTGATCGGGCAGATGCGGTATCTTCCTATTTTTTGGGAATGGGAATCTCAAAGGGAGATCGTTTGGGTTTGATTCTGGAAAACTCGCCTGCTTATGTGTATTACGATCAGGGACTTCAGCAAATTGGCGGGGTAAATGTATCCATCTATCCTACCCTTTCGGAAAGTGAAATTGAATACATCATCAATGATGCAGGATTAAAAACCATCATTGTCGGTACTCCTTTTCTGCTTAAAAAAATCTTAAAAATTGCTAATAATTGTCCTGGATTGGAACGTATTATTCCAACCTTTGACGATTTCGATAAACATACTGTAGATCTGAATATCACTGCGGGAGTAATTGGCTTTAATCAGTTAATAAAGGAAGGAAAGGCCTGCCTGAATGACCGGAAACAACAGATTGATGCCTGCAGGGAAGCGATACTGCCTACTGACTTATCTGCGCTGATCTATACCTCCGGAACGACAGGAATTCCTAAGGGAGTTATGCTGACTCACGGCAATTTTGTCGAAAATGCAAGGGTATGTCTGGAAATGATTACCATAGTAGACAAAGATGATTTGTTTTTATCCTTTTTACCCCTCTCCCATGTGTTTGAACGTACGTGTAGCTACCTGATCTGTTGTACAAAGGGCTGTAAAATTGCTTTTGCACAAAGTTTGGAACTGCTGGCGCGGAATATGGAAGAAGTGAAACCTACGATTATGGCTTGTGTGCCCCGACTTTTGGAGCGGATCCACGACAAGTCCATTAAAACAGGAACGCAAGATGGCGGTATTAAGGAAAAAATTTTCAATTGGGCCCTGCAGATTGGAGAAGAATTCAGAAAAGCGAAAGCAACCGATAGTAAGCCGGGTATGTTGCTGAATATGCAACAATCAATTGCTAATAAACTGGTGTTCAGCAAAATAAAAGAAAAGACAGGGGGACGGTTAAAGTTCTTTATATCCGGAGGGGCTGCTTTACCTAAAAATATAGGTGAATTTTTCGGTAATCTGGATATTGTGGTACTGGAGGGTTTCGGGTTAACGGAAACATCACCGGTAATGTCAGTTACCGAATTTGACCGTCAGATCTATGGTACAGTTGGCCGGATTATACCGGGTATTGAGGTGGGAATTCAAAACGTAGACAGCAAGAAGATCTATACTATACAAACGTATCTTACTTTCAACAAAGACTTTGTATCTCCGGAAGGAGAAATTATTGTAAGGGGTCATTGTGTAATGAAAGGATATTGGAACAAACCGGAAGAAACTTCGATTGTGATTGATCAGGATGGCTGGTTTCATACCGGTGATGTAGGTCAGTTTTATGAGGGAAATCTGAAGATCACCGATCGGATAAAAAACATACTGGTCAACTCTTACGGGAAGAATATCTACCCTACTCCTGTAGAAAACACCTATTTGAAAAGCACTAAAATTGAACAGATTTTCCTGATTGGAGATAAACGGGAATATATTACGGCGATTGTTGTTCCTTCAAGAGAGGCTTTGCAGGAAACTTTTGGCTATAAGGATGAATTTTTCCAGGAGCCTGAACTGTTTATAGAAGATGAAGCAGTGGTTTCCTGGATTGCTCAGGATATTAAAAGGCTTTCCAATGAGCTTGCTAAATTTGAGCGAATTAAACAGTTTAAAGTGAAACGGAACCCGTTTTCTATTGAAGCTGGTGAGATGACTCCATCCTTAAAAGCAAAGCGAAAAATTATAGAGAAAAAATATGCAGAGGACATCGACACACTCTATATGGAGGAAAGTTTCGGTGAGTAATGCTTATACATGAATTTTACATAAGTTTGCAAAAATTACAACATAATGAGTATTGGTTTGTCCGAACAGGAAATTATACGCCGTGAGGCTTTACAACAGCTCCGCAATCTAGGGATCAATCCTTATCCTGCTGAAGCTTATGAAGTTAATGTTACTACTGAAGAAATCCTTAAAAATTACCCTGAGGATAAAACTTTATATCAGGACATTAGCTTTGCCGGTCGGATCATGAGTCGCCGTATTATGGGAAGTGCTTCATTTGCAGAGCTTCAGGATTCTACCGGAAGAATGCAGGTGTACATTAAACGGGATGAAATATGCCTGGGAGAAGATAAAACACTTTACAATACGGTATTTAAGAAACTATTGGATATTGGAGATTTTGTTGGTGTGAAGGGATATGTTTTTACTACCCAGACTGGTGAAATTTCCATTCATGTATTAGAACTCAAGTTATTATCTAAATCGCTTAAACCACTACCTATTGTAAAACGCGATGAGGAAGGAAATATATTTGATGGATTTACTGATCCTGAAATGCGGTACCGTCAGCGTTATGTCGATCTTACGGTGAATCCTGATCTGAAACAAATTTTCATCAATCGCTCCAAAGTGATTAGTACCATGCGTAATTATTTTGACGCACAGGGATGGATGGAAGTGGAGACGCCTATTTTGCAACCCATTCATGGTGGTGCAGCTGCAAGACCTTTTAAAACGCATCACAATACGCTGGACATGCCTTTGTATCTTCGTATTGCGAATGAGCTGTATTTAAAACGTCTGATTGTTGCCGGATTTGATGGTGTATATGAATTTGGTAAAATGTTCCGGAATGAAGGAATGGACCGGACGCATAATCCTGAGTATACCGGCATGGAGATTTATGTAGCCTACAAGGATTATATCTGGATGATGGGCATGGTAGAAGAGTGCCTGGAGAAAGTAGCCTTAGCTATTCATGGTTCCACTAAAGTAACGGTGGGTACATATGAAATTGACTTCGCTGGTCCTTATGAAAAGCTGACCATGTTTGAGTCTATTAAGAAATATACAGGTGTCGACGTTTCAGCACTGGATGAGACAGGCTTACGACAGGTTTGTATTGATTTGAAGCTTGAAACAGATCCATCTATGGGTAAAGGCAAGCTGATTGATGAGATCTTTGGTGAGAAAGTGGAAGGAAATTTGATTCAGCCTACTTTTATCACTGATTATCCTTTGGAGATGACTCCTTTAGCAAAGAAACATAGAAGTAAAGATGGCCTTGTTGAACGGTTCGAAATATTTGTAAACGGCAAGGAAATCGGTAACGCTTATTCCGAGTTAAATGACCCTATTGATCAGCGTGAACGGTTTGAAGATCAGCTGTTGTTGGCCACTCGCGGGGACGAGGAAGCAATGGCAACGGATGAGGACTTCCTGAGAGCATTGGAATATGGAATGCCGCCAACTGCTGGATTAGGATTTGGAATTGACCGCCTGGTGATGCTGATGACCAATCAGAGCACGATACAAGAGGTACTCTTCTTTCCTCAGATGCGCGCAGAGAAAAAAATGAAAGTAGCTTCTGTAGCTGATTATGAAGCTTTGGGTGTTCCAACCGAATGGGTCCCGGTATTATTAAAAATGGGATTCAATACTGTGGAAGAGCTGAAAGCGGCAAATCCGAATAAAGTATTCAATGATTTAGGGGGAATGCGTAAGAAACTAAAACTGGATATCGCTATTCCTTCGAAGGAAGCGGTGCTGGAATGGTTTGAATAACTAAAAGAATTTAACTTAAACTTAAAGGCCTGTAAACACTAAGTTTACAGGCCTTTCTTATTATTGTTATATAAAATATATAACATGAATTTATCAAGCATTGAAATAACAGAAAATGAATACCTGATTAAACTAAACAAAAGTGATTTTGATCTTTCTTTGATCAGCACACTTTTAAAACGAATTCAGGCAGAACACTTTTTCTCATATAAAAGATATGATGACGAAGAAGATATCATCAGCAAAAGAGTGAACTCTCCAAGAGTGAATTACTTTGACCATTTAGATGATAAATAAGCAGAGCTATCTGCTTATTTATCTTATTATCTTTTATTCCCTCTTTATTATCTTGGTCTGAATCCTCTGGTTTGAACCTGTTGTTTGTCCATCTGTACCATCTGATCCTTCATCATTTTTATCTGTTCCGCTAAAAGCTTATTTTTATCGGCTTTTTTAGCTTCCTGCAGATACATGGTTGCTTCTCTCTTATTGCGCTTTGCCATGGCTATTCCTGCCAGGCTTAATTTTGCTAAAGCAATATTATGATCCATGGTCATGCCTAAAGTCAGCGCTTTCTTAAAGTATTTTTCGGACTGTAAAGGAGCTTTACGAGATTCTATTAATCCAACCAGCAGATGGAAATAACCATGCTGCGCTTTCAAAAGTTCAGATTCATAATTTTTAATCATCTTAAGCCACTTTCCGGCACCTTCCATATTTTCCTTGCGCAGGTAGAATTGAGCGATCAGCATCTTTTCGTTGAAGAAGAAGGTAACAAAAACAAGAATAGACAACAATAGCACAAGAACTCCCGTTCCCCAGAAACTAAAGAACATTAAAGCAACAGTTGCACCTAATAAGGCAAAACCTATTATTAATCTAACAAAATTCGGCATATATTTATTTCTTTGATGATTGAATGCAAATATCTGCTTTTATTTAGCATCTAAAGCAATAAATATAGAATTATGACAGTACAAATTGAGGATTCCTGGAAAGAGGCACTTGCCGAGGAATTTGAAAAGGATTATATGAAACAATTGAAAAACTTTCTGGTCGAAGAAAGAAAGAGCGGCAAAGTGATATTCCCTCCCGGAGCACTCATCTTTAATGCTTTCTATCAAACTCCTTTTAAGTCCGTCAAAGTAGTTATTCTGGGTCAGGATCCCTATCATGGAGAAGGGCAAGCGCATGGCCTCTCTTTTTCAGTTTTAAAGGGTATAGGGATACCTCCCTCCTTACGGAGTATCTATAAGGAATTAAAAACGGATATACCTGGATTTGAGATTCCCGTTCATGGAGAATTGACACATTGGGCAGAGCAAGGTGTTTTACTTTTAAATGCCACATTAACGGTCCGAAAAGGGGAACCTGCATCACACCATAAAAAAGGATGGGAAATCTTCACGGATCAGGCTATTAAAGCCCTATCTGAAAATCGTAAAGGACTCGTTTTCCTTCTTTGGGGGAAAAATGCACAGGCTAAAATACCGCTGATAGATGAAACTAAACACAGTATTTTAACGGCAGCACATCCATCCCCCTATTCCGCATACAATGGATTTTTTGGTTGCAAGCATTTTTCTAAAGCAAATGAGCTTTTAGAAGCACAAGGTTTAACAAAAATTGACTGGCAGATTTAATAGTTGAAAGGCAAAACAGCTTCTTTCTTACTTGTAGAAAGGATCATCATCGTCTGAAATGTCTTCACAACCTGAATTTTTCCAATCTTTTCCATAATTAGCTTCTCATAGGATTTAATATCTTTAACATATACTTTTAAAATGAAATCACAGCCACCGGTTACATGATGACATTCTGTGATTTCATCTATTTTTTTCACTTCATCGATAAAGGTTTGAATGGTATTATTATGATGAAAATCAAGTTGGATCTGTATAAATGTTTTAATGCCTAAACCGAGTTCCTCTTCATCTACAACCGCATGATAACTTTTAATAATACCTGAATTCTCTAATTTCCTTACTCGTTCCAGCGTGGGTGCTGGTGAAAGTCCAATTTCATTGGAGAGCTGTAAGTTGGTTATTCGTCCACTTTCCTGGAGTCTTTTGATGATTTGTAAGTCTGTTTTATCCGGTTGAAATGACATAAGCGTAATTTATGAAGCGAATTTAAAACAAATTAAAAAGAAAGTATATATTAGATTAATCTAATTCATTTTATTAGATTTGCAAAACATGGAAAAAGGTAGTACAATATGAACGAATCTTTAGGGGAAGTACATTCTACAGTAACAACTGCTGGTAAAACAGGTTGGCGTAAATTACTTTCATTCCTTGGTCCCGCTTATCTCGTTAGCGTGGGCTATATGGATCCGGGAAACTGGGCAACCGATTTAGCTGGAGGAAGCCAGTTCGGTTATCAATTAATTTGGGTACTGCTGATGTCCAACTTAATAGCACTGCTACTTCAATCTTTAAGTGCGCGACTTGGAATTGTTCAGGGACTCGATTTAGCTCAGGCATCGAGAAATGCTTATCCGCGCTGGGCAAATTTACCCTTATATATTTTAGCTCAAATAGCAATAGTTGCCTGTGATCTTGCCGAAATAATCGGTATGGCTATCGGTTTGAACCTTTTATTTGGCTTACCGCTGATCTGGGGAATTTCCATCACTATTCTGGATACCGTATTACTTCTTTTTTTACTCAACAAGGGGATGCAGGCCATGGAAAGTTTCATTCTTTCGATGGTATTCATTGTAGGCATTGCCTTTTTAACGGAGATGTTTATTGTTGAGCCATCTCTAAACGATATATTTAAGGGACTGCAACCTTCCGTTCTGGAGGGAAATGCCCTTTATATCGCAATAGGAATACTTGGGGCAACGGTGATGCCTCATAATCTGTATTTGCATTCTTCGCTGGTACAGACCAGAAAAATTGAGCGGACAAAAAAAGGCATTCAAGAATCACTTAAGTACAACCTGATTGATACAGTAGTGGCATTGAACCTTGCATTTTTTGTTAATGCGGCTATACTTATCCTTGCAGCCACTGCCTTTTATAAAAACGGCTATTTTGAAATCGCTGAAATACAAGATGCGTATAAACTTCTTGAAAACATATTCGGATCACTTGCTCCTGCATTATTTGCGATAGCCTTAATTGCTGCAGGACAAAGTTCAACAGTTACCGGAACACTGGCGGGACAGATTATCATGGAGGGGCATTTAAAGCTCCGGATTCAACCGTGGCTAAGGCGACTAATCACCAGACTGCTTGCTATTATTCCTGCGTTTTTCACTATAGTTTATTATGGAGAAGATTACCTGGGTGCTTTATTGATCCTTAGTCAGGTCGTGCTCAGTTTACAGCTTGGCTTTGCCGTGATTCCATTGATCCATTTCACTTCTGATAAGAAGCTAATGGGTGACTTCGCCATCAAACCATGGGTGAAAATTCTTGCCTGGTTTAGTGCCCTGATCATTGTATCGTTGAATATTAAACTAGTTTATGAATTCCTTCGTACCTGGTTAAGTGGAGATAATAACTGGTGGGTAATCGCTATTCTGATTCCCGTTATACTGGCAATTATCTTCCTCTTGTTGTATGTATCCTTCCATCCTTTATTTAAGAAGAGCAGTATTATACCATCAAATGTTCCACATGGTAAAGCATTGGAAATTCCTGAAGTAGAAACAGTATTGTATACAGCAGTAGGGATTCCGGTTGACTTTTCTTCACATGACAAAGCAACTATCCGGCATGCATTATTACAGGGTGGTAAACTTGCCCATTATTATCTGATCCATATTGTTGAAACTGCGGGTGCACGTTATTACGGGGATAAAGTGTTGGATTTTGAAACAAGAAGTGACGAGGATAACCTGGAAATTTATCGCTTAAATCTGGAAAAACTCGGCTACCACTCCACTGTTTTAATCGGTTATGGAAATACAGCGAGAGCAATAGCCAAGCTGACGAATAAAAACAATCTGGACCTATTGGTGATGGGTGCTCACGGACATAAGACACTGAAGGATATGATCTTTGGAAGTACCCTTAACTCGGTACGGCATCGTGTTAAAATTCCAATATTAATTGTTCGCTAAATAAAGAGCGTTATTACTCTATTTAAGATAGGGTAATAATTCTTTATTGCTAAGAACTTTCTTAATATCAATATAGCCGGGGTATTCTACTTTTTTATCAGCCACGATAATATTTGGTTTTATCTTAACAATGATCGTGACTGTAGTATCTTTCGAAGACGAAAAAAAACTTGATATTATTTTTTGATTCTCCGGCTTAGACATGACAGGATAAATGTCGGTATCGATTTTAAAGGGTACAATAACGTCACCACCATTACCTGGAACCTTAATCGCCTGATTGTAAAGGCCCTTCATTAATTCCTGATCGGCAATCATAACAATATATTCAAATGCATTAATACCTGCATCTTCAGAACCTGGATTGGTAATTCCTAAATTTATTCTCGCTTTTAAAGGCAGTTTTTGTTGAAGCATGGAGAAAGCAAGACTCGGTGCCCTGGAAAGGTCTAAGCCATTTTTATTATACAATTTTTCTATAGGCGTATTGGCCAAATAAATACTGTCTACTGTTTTTACTTTAAAAACGCAGCTTTTCAGGGCTTCCAACTGACTAACTTGTGTTTTAACACCACAAGAAGCCAGAGTACCCATAAAAAATAGTGTAATTATAATTTTAATATATTTCATAGTTTCAATTTTAACACGCTGCTCAGATGACTGAATCAAGGTTGTTGCGTTGGGGAGTGCTGTCCATACCAGCCCTATATTGTGATGGTGTAAAAGTAGTAATCCGTTTAAATTGTGAAGACAAATGAGCCACACTGCTATAATCCAGCTGCCAGGCAATCTCTTTTAAGCTAAGCTCTTTATAAGAAATGAGCTCCTTTGCCCGCTCTATTTTTTGCCTGATAATATATTGTTCAATTGTAGTTCCTTCTGATGATGAAAATAAGGCGCTTAAATAATTATAATCGTGCGACAGTTCTTGCGCAATCAGATCAGACCAATTCAATTGAAGAGCTTCGCCTGACTGATAGAATATTTTGTTAATGATACATGTCTTGATTTTCTCCACCAGCTTTTCCTTTGAATCGTCTAACAGTTCGAAACCTAGAGACTTTATTTCTGTCCGTAACTTTTCAATTTTCTGTGTGTCAATAAGATCCACTTTTAGGCGTACATAGCCTAGTTTGACTTCTTCAAATTCCAGGCTCTGCTGTTCAAGTACCTGCTCAATGGCAAATACACAACGGGGACAAACCATATTTTTAATATAAAGCTCTTTCATCTTAATGATCTTAAAGGATTAACTTTTCCGGATCATTTTAATATGATCAATACCATCTTCATCGTAGATCTCACTACTCTTGACAAAGCCAAATTTCTCATAGAATTTCTGTGCCCAAACCTGAGCACCTATACGGAGAGGCTGGGCGCCAAGCAATTCCTCTACATCAGAGAGAATCATGTCCATCATTCTAATTCCTACCCCTGTCCCTCTGACGGAAAGATGGGTGATGATACGCCCAATTGAAGCCTCTTCATACACCACACCAGCAGGTACAATACGGGCATAAGCAATTAGTTTACCATCTCCGTACAACATAAAATGATGGCATTGCTGATCGATATGATCAATATCCTGGAAGGCACAATTTTGCTCCACGATAAAAACCTCATTTCGGAGGTGCAGTATCTGGTATAATTGCTCCAGACTTAAATCCTGAAAACGTTTTGTTATTTTAATATAGGACATTTAAATATATTTCTACTGTTACTCTTAAAACCTGCAAGCCAAGATTTTCGTATTATGTAACGGAGTAAATATACGCATCCTCCGGGTTTAGAACGATGCAATATGATGGACGATTGTGTTACTGAAGTAAAGAATTATTCAGAATAAGGATTGAATTTACTCTAATCGATGTAAAAAGATAGGTCTGCTCAGGTAAGAGATTGATAAAAATGGTTTAACCATTATAATCCGTTATCCGTTTTAAAAGTGGAAGAAAAGCTTTGATTAAAGCAAGTTCCTCATTAGAATACACTTCGGACATGGCACCCGCAAGCCATTCCTCTTTTATCCGGCGAGTCTCCATTAATTTGTTGAGACCACTGTCAGTTAAGGAAATCACCACTTTCCGTTTATCTGTTTCAATAATTTCGCGGCGAACATATCCAGCATCAAACAGCCGGTTGATCACTTGAGAAATAGCTTGTTTGGAGACTCTTTCC
>NZ_AQPN01000100.1 GCF_000403135.1 Arcticibacter svalbardensis MN12-7 | reverse complement strand
GGAATATTCGTCGCGTTCAACTGAAACTCAGAACTCACTTCCGACTGATACGTTCCCCTAATAATATAACGATTCAACTTCGGAAATAACTGTTGCGCAATCACACGTGTCGAGTCATACAAAGGCTGATACACATACTTATCCTTCAAACTTTGCTCTGCACTAGCAAACTGCGATGCCAGATCTGCACCAAAAGGCTCTACCAGCGGAAAAGTAATCCGGCCATACAGCGGGTCAATCGTCAC
Source organism: Arcticibacter svalbardensis MN12-7 (assembly GCF_000403135.1). GTDB lineage: Bacteria > Bacteroidota > Bacteroidia > Sphingobacteriales > Sphingobacteriaceae > Arcticibacter > Arcticibacter svalbardensis. The sequence continues at coordinate 100,652 of NZ_AQPN01000100.1, read as the reverse complement.
GCCATCTATAAAGTCAAACGTTCCATCAGCACCCCGGTCACCCGCCTGATTCAAATTATCCAGGTCCGTTAACTGCAACCAGCGTTGCCCAGCCGTATTCTGCCCTTCAGACATCTGCGGCTTCTCCACTCCCGAATTCTCATCCAGACGATATACATTCAGATTAAAATCAGTTTTACTCACCTGGTAAGCCCCCAACGAATAAATATTCTTCATCATCAGGTCCCAGGTAGGCAAACTCGTCTTCAAATTTTCATTCTTTAGCAACTTAGTTACCAATGTCTTTGGCGCGTTCGGATCCACAGGCACATCCGTAGAAAGTTGCCCCACCTGGTACTCCACACCATTACTATTATACCGATAGGCCACCGCCAAAACCTCATCCGCATTCAAAGCAAAATTAAGCGAGATGTAACCCAGACGGGAATTAAGCACATACTCCTGATCGGTCAGCTTACGCGCATACGTCAATTTCGAGTAATTATCTGTCCCCCCGTTCTGTTGAAAATAAGTATTGATGCTATTCGAATTCGTCAGCAATGCATCCTGAGGCAGATTTTGCAACAGATTATTGGATTGCTGCGGAAATGCAGGATCATTAATTGGCCCCCCTGCCGGAAGCTGCGAATACCCTGCTCCACCCTGAAATAAGCCAGTCTGGTAAGGCGCATTCTCCCCAAGGTCCATAAATGCCAGCACATCCCTCGAATCCGTTGCACTGTTTGTACGGTTCGTAATCCATACCTCCAATTTCGTAATATTTACACTGCTCCTGATAATAGGAATACTCTGCAGCGCCTCGTTATAGCGGTTCCTAAAGTAATGCGCAAGAAAATAATGCTTGTTTGTTTCGTAACTGTCCGCGCTGATCCTGAATTCATTCTGCTGCGAACCATTCGTTATCGTGATCTCACTTTGCTGCGACTTCTGCTGCGAAAACACACTCGTCACGCTCAATGGCCCAAACTGAAGCTGCGTTTTCAAGCCAAATAAGGCCTGACTCCCTGTAATTAGGGAAGAACTCAGTGGCATACTCACATTCCCAATCTCTATCTTCTGGATAATGTCATCTGGTTTACCCTTCAAATCCAGCTTAATCTCATTTTCAAAGTCAAACTGCGATTCCGTATTATAATTGGTCGCCATCCTAAACCGCGTACCAATCTGTCCCGTCACATTCATCTGGATCCGCTGATCAAAATCAAGGTTAAACTGCTGCCTTTGCCTTTCCGTCAACAGTGGATTCTCATTTTTATTGATCTTGCCCGAAAGGGTGATATCCGCCGATCCCTGTGCCCGTATGTCAATATTCGTACCCCCAAAAATGGTGTTAAACAAAGGACTGTTCACCGAAAAGGAAGGGATTAGCCCGGACTGCTGTTTCGTTGTATCTGCTTTGGATGAAGAGATCCCCTTCCAAAAATCATATTTAAGCTGCTGATTTTCATACCGCTGATATTCATCAATGGTCATATACTGCGGAGCACGGTATAAATGCTCCCCTATTTTCTCCTGAATGATGTAACGGCGCGTTGCCGGATCAAATTCAACCGTACGGATAATATTAGATGGATTGGGCAGTATCATTCCCGACGGTTTCCGAAGCTCCAAAAGACGTGAGTCTTTAAAAGGGTAAGGAACCCTTAAACTATCCGCATGTTTATCCTGAACATGTACCAGTCTATTTTGTGCATATAATGGTAATGCGGAGAAGGAAATAAGAAATAAAAACCATACTGCAACGACAGTATTAATTCGTTTAAAAACAGGGAATATTTCCGTAATTACAAACTTTTAAGGGCAAATTTAATGAGCTGCTCCACTGATAAGTCACCAGTCTCTCTTTTATATACATTATCTAAAGCCTTTTCTGCTACATTCTTTGCAAAACCTAACATCACCAATGCAGACAAAGCTTCGTTTTTAATCGTATTATACTGGGGAAGGGAGGATAAGGTTTCAATCCCTTCTTTTTTCAATTTATCCTGCAGTTCCAGGATCATTCTTTGTGCCGTTTTCGGACCAATTCCTTTAATCTTTTGGATCAGAGGCACGTCCCCCTTCACAATCGCCACCTGGATCTCATCGGGAGTAATCGACGATAAGATCATCCTTCCGGTACCGGGACCAATGCCCGACACAGAAATCAGATGAAGGAAAACACGTCGTTCTCCTTCATCTGCGAATCCGTATAAAGTATGCGCATCTTCTTTAATATGCTGCCAGACATACAGTTTACAATTTTCTGTTTCCGGCAACTTAGCATAAGTATGAATGGATATATTGATGTGGTAACCTACGCCACCAGCTTCTATAATTACATACGCAGCGCATTTAAACACCAACTTTCCATCAATATAAGCGAACATACTTTCTACTATTTAAATAACATTTGAGTAGCTTCTTTTTGCTTCTCCTGAACTTCCACTACCGCAATGGTCACCATATTGACGATCTCACGTACCGAACTTCCCATTTGCAAAACGTGCACCGGTTTATTCAGACCCAATAAAATAGGTCCCACAGCCTCCGCTTCACCCAGTTCCTGAAGCAATTTATAGGCAATATTTCCCGACTCTAAGTTAGGGAATACCAGCGTATTCGCAGGAGCGTCAACCAGCTTGCTAAAAGGAAAATTCTCTTTAAGCAAACACTTATTTACCGCAAAGTTGCCCTGCATCTCACCATCCACCACTACCTCGGGATAATATTCATGCAATAAACGAACAGCCTCCCTGGTCTTCTCCGGAACACCCCCTTCATTGGAGCCAAAATTCGAATAAGAAAGAACAGCAATCCGGGGACTGACATTAAACTTCCTTACAGACTTATCCAGCAACAGCGCAATGCTCACCAGGTCCTCAGCAGTAGGATCTTTATTGACGGTAGTATCCCCGAAAAACACAGGGCCCTTTTTCGTCAGCATCATATACATCCCAGCCACACGGTTAATCTCCGGATCGGCACCAATTACCTGTAAAGCAGGTTTCAGTGTAGAACCATAATCATTCGTCAAACCCGTAATTAAGGCATCCGCATCACCAAACTGCACCATACATGACCCGTAATAGTTACGGTCACGCATCAGTTTACGCGCCTGGAATAAACTTACACCCCTTCTTTTTCTCTTCTGATATAGAAATTCCGTATACTCCTCAAAGCGTTCCCCATTATCAAGCGGGTCAATAATAGTGACGCCCTTTAAATCCAGGTCATGCTCCTTGATGATCTTCAGAATATTTATTTTGTTACCCAATAAGATAGGAGTCGCTATACCCTCCTCTTTCACAATCTGGGCGGCTTTTAAAATTTTATATTGATCCGCCTCAGCAAAAACCACACGCTTCGGATCCAGCTTAGCCCTGTTGCTCAATGCCCTTAAAATGGCATCATCACCACCCAGGCGTCTGCTTAACTGCTCCTTATAAGCATCCCAATCCGTAATTACCGTACGCGCAACACCCGATTCAATAGCCGCAAAAGCCACTGCCGATGATACCGTTGTAATCAAACGCGGATCCATTGGTTTAGGGATGATATAATCCTTTCCGAACTTTAAATTCTGAATGTTATAGGCCAGCATCACCGCTTCAGGAACCGTTTTCTTTGCCATATCGGCAATAGCCCTAACCGCAGCAATCTTCATCTCCTCATTAATCGTAGTCGCCCGCACATCCATAGCACCGCGGAAAATGTAAGGGAATCCCAAAACATTATTCACCATATTCGGGTAATCCGAACGGCCGGTCGCCATAATCAAATCCTGACGTGTAGCAGTAGCCAATTCATACGAAATCTCAGGGTTTGGATTCGCCATCGCGAAAACAATAGGGTCCTTTGCCATAGAAAGCAAAGCAGCAGCCGAAAGCGAATCAGCAGCCGAAAGCCCGATAAATACATCCGCATTTACCATTGCCTCTTCCAGCGTATGCAAATCCTTAGTAGTTGCAAACTCTTTCTTCAAATCTTCCAGGTTGACACGATCGGCACGAATAACACCCTTTCTGTCCACCATCACAATATTTTCGCGCTTAGCACCCAGCGTAACATACATCCTCGAGCAGGATATCGCAGCCGCACCCGCACCATTCACCACAATCCGAACCTTATCCAGGTCCTTATGCTGCAACTCACAGGCATTCAATAAAGCAGCTGTAGAAATGATCGCCGTACCATGCTGATCATCATGCATCACCGGAATTTTCATCTCTGCCTTCAGTCGGCGTTCAATTTCAAAACACTCCGGAGCCTTTATATCCTCCAGGTTGATCCCTCCAAAAGTAGGTTCCAATGCTTTCACAATCGTAACAAACTCATCAATATCCGTGGTATTCAACTCAAGGTCGAACACATCAATATCGGCGAAAATCTTAAATAGTAATCCTTTTCCTTCCATCACAGGTTTACCTGCTTCCGGACCTATATTTCCCAGTCCCAATACCGCAGTACCGTTACTGATCACCGCAACTAAATTTCCCTTTGCTGTGTATTTATAAACATCATCTACGTTATCAACGATCTTCAGACAAGGTTCAGCCACTCCTGGAGAATACGCTAAAGTAAGGTCACGCTGAGAGTTAGTAGGTTTGGTTGGTATGACCTCAATTTTACCTGGACGCCCTTGCGAATGATAATCCAGCGCATCTGTTTGTTTATTTATTTTATCCATTTTTGCCCATTAAGAAGGGGCAAAATTACAATTCTTTATATACAAGATTTAGAAAATGTTGTATTTTATAATTCATCCAGGTTCCGTTTCCCCTCTTTCCACTGTTTACTGAACGATTTAGGTGCAACTTCAGGCAATTCACGGTGTTTTCCCCAACTTTTCTTAAAAAATGTGTTTAACATCATATTCTTTACCTTTCCGCCCAGCAGGTCCACCCAGCGCCGTTTGAGCATGGCCATTTTCCATCCTTTCCAGCCAATTACCTCTACTTTGGGCGATAGTCCCGACGAAACAGAATCCCTTCTGTTCAGCAATAACATTTTGTGAATATCAATCTTCACCGGACAAACTTCCGAACATTTACCACATAAACTCGAAGCAAAGCTCAAATGCTTAAACTCCTCCATACCACTTAAATGCGGCGTAATAATAGAACCAATCGGGCCACTATACGTCGTTTCATACGTGTGGCCACCAATATTTTTATAAATAGGACAAGCATTCAAACAAGCACCACAACGAATGCAGTACAATCCCTGCCGCTGTTCCTTCTGTGCCAGCAAGTTCGTACGGCCATTATCCAGCAAAATCACATACATCTCTTCCGGACCATCAGTTTCCCCTTCCTGACGCGGACCACCCAAAATCGTATTATATACCGTCAGGTTTTGTCCCGTACCATGCGTAGAAAGCATCGGCCAAAAAAGATCCAGGTCATTCAGCGAAGGAATCACTTTTTCCATCCCAGCAATCGTAATCTGGATCCGCGGGAAAGTAGTCGAAAGACGGGCATTACCCTCATTTTCGGTAACCGCCACACTGCCCACATCCGCAAGCAGAAAATTAGCCCCCGTAATGCCCACATCCGCAGTCGTATATTTCTCCCGCAGCAGCACCCTGGCCTTAGCCGTTAACATTTCCGGTGTCGCATCCGCAGGCGTATCAAACCGCTCATGAAACAGTTTGGCAATATCCTCCTTGCTCAAATGCATGGCAGGAGTCACAATATGATAAGGCTTCTGTCCCAGCAGCTGCACAATAAATTCACCCAGGTCACTCTCCAGCGAGTCAATCTGATTCGCTTCCAAAAACTCATTGATATGAATCTCCTCGGTAGTCATCGACTTCGATTTAATCACCGTTTTAGCATTCGCACGCCTGATGATCTGCAGAATTTCCTCCTGCGCCTCCTCCTTATCATTCGCCCAGATCACCTTTCCGCCCTTTTTCTGAAAGTTCGACTCAAACTCCAGCAGGTACTTATCCAGGTTCTCCATCACTTTCCACTTAATCACATGCCCCTTTTTCTTAGAAGCATCCAGATTAGCCAGTTTAGAAAGACCACGATTTACCGCAGTGGTATAGCGTCCTATATTAAAGTTGATGATCCGGCGATGATCCATATCAAAAGCCTTCTCTTCCGAAACCTGTTGAAACTCCTCAGCAAATTTTGTCATACCTAAATTCCGTTATAAATTAAGCCACCTCTTCCGTACTGCAAACTGATCCACAGTCGCATCATTCGAATTTTCTATATGAAATTTCCCCTTCGGATCCTTTAGCAGCGTCACCGACACTGTTTTAATCAAGCCATCACGGGACAACAGCACATTAACCTTTTCACCCGCCTTTCTGTTTGCAATATATTGATCCAGATCCGTACTTACTTTCGCTGGTTCCATAGCCCCTGTAAAACGGTTCCCATCAACCGCAATGATCTCGTCATTTACGCTGATGCCATCTTTCCATGCCGCCCCATCACGCATCAGACTGCTCACTATCAACTTGCCCTCTTTATTTGAGGCCACCAAACCTAAAGAAGCCAGTTCTTTACCCTGATAGTCGTTCACCAGGTTCAATCCTGCATGATCCAGATGGATGGAGTAATTAATTGGTCCCGCCTGGTACACATACTCCTTATAAAAAGTATCCAATGAGATGCCGGACACCTTTTCAGCCATTGCCTTAAATTCCAGCGAAGTAAAACCACGCTTCAGCTTCAGGTAATACTCCGCGTACATCGCTTTCATCACATCATCCAAACCCTTTTGCGCTTTAGTTGCATTGATAATCTCCAGATCAAGGATCATGCCCAGCAAAGCACCTTTATTATAATAGGAGATTCCTGTATTCTTCGAATTTTCATTCGGGCGGTAATATTTAATCCAGGCATCAAAGCTCGATTCCGCAACAGGCTGAATCTTTGCACCCGCCTGATTTTCCACGATCTCGATATCCCCACAAAGCACATCCAGGTATTTTTCCGGCGAATAAAAATCATTGCGCCTTAAAATCAGGTTATCATAATAAGCGGTAAAGCCTTCTGAAATCCACAGATCCGTAGTATAATTTTCATTGTCGTAATCAAAAGGACCTAAAGCCTCCGGACGCAGTCTTTTCACGTTCCATAAATGGAAATACTCATGAGCAACCAGTCCCAGGAAATTGGTATACCCCTTTTCAGTAGCGTAACCATCACGCGAAGCACCCAATACCGTCGAGTTCAAATGCTCCAATCCACCGCCACCCTTCAACATATTGTGCACAATAAACACATATCTCTTATTCGGCATGTGATCGAAAATAGATTTCTCCGAATTTACGATTATCGCCATATCTACCGATAATTTCAATTTATCGTAGTTTCCACCACCAACCATCGCTACCGTATGTTTGGTGCCAGCCGCATCAAATTCAAACGTATCCTGGTTCCCAATCTCTATCGGAGAGTCAAACAGCACATCAAAATCAGATGCCCTATAGCTGAAACCCTTCAGTGGCTCCAATCCCGTAGACACCTTTTTCCATCCTGCAAAAGGCTGAATAGTGACTACAGCCGGCAAATTCAGCATCCCGTTGACATACATAAACACTCCCGTAGGCGAAATAAAGGCATGTGTATCATCCACAAAACTCGTGCGCACCGAAATCTCGAAAGCATAAACCTTATAAGAGACCGTTATTTTTTTATTATGATTTGTGGTAATCCTCCAGGTATTTTTGGAAGTCTTCGCAAAAGGCAGAATTTCGGTACCCGAGCTTCCTTTCACGCCAAACTGTTCCACATTTTTAGAAAATTCCCTCACCAGGTACGAACCCGGTGCCCATACCGGCATTTTTACATCTATAAAATCAGTATCAAGCCCCGAAAGGATCATCTTTACATCCACATAGTGCGCCTGAGGCTCTGAGAAAGACAACTCAAAGGCAATTTCCGTTTGAGCATCCGCATTTTTTACAGTAAATAGCATAATTAAAAGTACCAGTGCAGAGAAATGTGTAAGTTTATTCATATGATGAGCAAAAGTAATGATTTCATTGCTAGTGTATCAAGCGTTAATTCAGGTAAAATACTTGATACACCTGTAAACACTAACATTAACAATGTAATTTTGCGTTCTTCTTCTTGTATCCTTTAACGTATGAAACTAAAACATATCATTTACGCTTTGCTAATCGGCGGAGTAGCAGCATTGGTTATTTACAGAATCACTGCAAACAAAAAAGCTACCGCATCGGAATCCGGAGGCAAAGGAAATGCTTCTCAAAAAACAGCTACCGTAAACGGGATCATTGTAAGCCCAAGCTCTTACGCAAACACCCTTTCCATTACTGGTTCCATCGACGCCAACGAACGTGTAGACATCCGCAGTGAAGTTTCCGGAGTCGTACGCGGCATCACCTTCAAAGAAGGCGGCAGAGTAAACAAAGGACAGGTACTCCTCAAAATTGATGATTCCGAACTCCGCGCACAACTCTCACAGGCCTTAACCAAACAGTCGCTAGCCGCCGGAACCCAAAACCGGGCCAGTCAGCTCCTTGCCAAAGAGGCCATCAGCCAGGAAGAATATGATATCGCCCTTGCCGATCTCCGCTCCCTAAAAGCACAAACCCAGCTGATCCGGGCCCAGCTCAACAAAACACAGGTACGCGCACCTTTCAGCGGAACCGTAGGACTCCGCTCCACTTCGGAAGGCGAATACCTCACCCCTACTACTATTGTAGCCAGTTTAGTCGATACCGACCCCATCAAGATCACGTTTTCCGTGCCCGAAAAGTACGCTTCCAAAGTAAAGAACAACACGAAGATCACGTTTACCATCTCCGGCAGCAGCCGGAAATACAACGCGACCATATATGCCATCGAGCCACAGGTTGAAACCGCAACGCGAACCCTGCAACTCCGTGCCCGGGCAGCTAACCCCGACGGCAGCCTGATCCCCGGATCATTTGCCAATATCGCGTTACCGCTCAACAATGTCGATAAAGCCCTGCTCATTCCCAGCGAAGCTATTATCCCCATCCAGAACGGCAAAAAAGTATTCATCACCTCCAAAGGCAAAGCCAAAGAAGTGATGGTGGAAACATCCACACGTACAGAAAAAGATGTACTGATCACCTCAGGATTGAAACAAGGTGACACCGTTCTTACCACCGGTGTAATGACCCTCAAACAAGGAAATCCTGTAAAAGTGATTATTTCAAAGAAATAATAACGAACAATGAGTTTATCTACCACAGCCATTAAAAGACCGGTTTTTACCATTGTAATTAACCTGGTACTCATCTTATTCGGAATCATTGGATATACCTTCCTGGGAATCAGGGAATTTCCCTCCATAGATCCCGCCGTGATCTCCGTCCGCACCAGTTATGCAGGAGCCAATCCCGAAATTATTGAGTCGCAGATCACTGAGCCACTCGAAAAATCCATCAACTCCATCGACGGCATCCGGAACATCACTTCCTCCAGCAACCAGGGAACCAGCAATATAAGCATTGAGTTTAACCTCGATAAAAACCTGGAAGAAGCGGCCAATGATGTGCGCGATAAAGTATCCCAGGCCTCACGGAGTCTGCCACAGGATATTGATGCCCCTCCCATAGTGTCTAAATCAGATGCCGATTCACAGCCCATCATCACCATGACGGCACAAAGTAACGCCAGGGACCAGCTCGCTTTGAGTGACTATGCCGAAAATGTCATTTCGCAACGCATCCAAACCATACCCGGCGTCAGCAGTGTACAGATCTACGGACAAAAGCGTTATGCCATGCGCCTCTGGATCGACCCCATGAAGCTTGCCTCCTTTGGCTTAACAGTAGCCGACGTGCGCACTGCCCTCGAAAAAGAAAACGTAGAGCTTCCTTCAGGCAAATTAACCGGCAACAATACCGAACTAGGCGTAAAAACCCTGGGCAACCTGTCCAACGAAGAACAATTCAACAACCTGATCATCCTCACAGAAGGCGATAAGATCATCCGCCTGAGCGATATCGGCAGGGCAACACTAGGTCCCGAAAACCTCGAAACCGAAATGACCCAATCCGGCGAACCCATGGTAGGCTTAGCCATCATCCCGCAACCAGGTACCAACTACCTCGAAATCTCCAATGCCTTCAAGGATCGGTACGAACAATTAAAAAAGGAACTCCCCAAAGACATTAAGCTCGATATTGCGGTAGACAATACCCTGTTTATCAAACAGTCCGTTTTAGAAGTAGGCGAAACTATCCTGCTCTCCCTGGTACTGGTGGTTCTCATTATTTACCTGTTCTTCAGGGATTGGGGTATTGCCATGAGGCCGCTGATCGACATTCCCGTATCCCTCATAGCAACCTTTTTCATCATGTATATCATGGGATTTTCCATCAACGTACTTACCCTGCTGGCTATTGTACTGGCAACAGGACTAGTGGTCGATGATGGAATTGTAGTCACCGAAAACATCTTTAAGAAGGTAGAAGAGGGCATGTCGCCCATCGAAGCCGCCATCAAAGGCTCCAACGAAATCTTCATGGCCGTGATCTCGATATCCATTACCCTGGCAGCGGTATTCCTGCCAGTCATCTTTATGGAAGGATTTGTGGGGAGGCTCTTTAAAGAGTTCGGTGTCGTCATCGGGGCAGCCGTACTGATCTCTGCTTTCGTATCCCTTACTCTAACCCCGATGCTGAATGCCTACCTGATGAAGGCCGGGAAACATAAAAAGTCACGTTTCTACGACATCACCGAACCCTATTTCGTTAAGCTGAATAAAGGGTATGCCTCTGCCTTGAACAGCTTTATGAGTCACAAATGGCTCAGCTTCCCTATCCTGCTGGTCTGTATTGGTCTGATTGCCCTCTTCTATTCCATCATCCAGAAAGAAACAGCCCCTTATGATGACCGAAGTTACCTGCGTACCACGGTAACCGCTCCCGAAGGCGCCTCTTTCGATTACATGACCCGGTACATGCAGGATCTCACCAAACTCGTCAACGATTCCATACCCGAGAAAACCGTCAACCTGGTAATGACAGCCCCCGGTTTCAGTTCCTCTTCCATCAATTCCGGAAGGATGATCATCTCACTTAAAAAACCCGGCGACCGTACCATGAGCCAGAAGGAAATTGCCCAGAAGCTCACCCGCCTCACCAAAAAATATAGCGAAGGCAAAACATTAGTCACCGAGCAACCCACCATCTCTGTCAACAGGCGTGGAGGACTCCCTATCCAGTTCATCATCCAGGCACCCAACTTCGAAATGCTGGAGAAAAAAGTGCCCGAATTTATGGACCAGGTAGCACAGGACCCTACATTTACCACTTCCGATGTCGACCTGAAGTTCAATAAACCCGAAATCAACATCAGCATCAACCGGGAAAAAGCACAAAGTTTGGGCGTATCCGTACTCGATGTAGCCCAAACCCTGCAGCTCTCCCTCAGCGGACAGCGTTTCGCCTACTTTTTAATGAACGGCAGACAATACCAGGTCATCGGGCAGTTTGACAAAACAGACCGTGAAGCACCAATTGACCTGACCTCCATCTATGTCAAAAGCAATACCGGGCAGCTCATTCAGCTCGACAACCTGGTCAGTTTAAAAGAACTCAGCAGTCCCCCGCAACTCTACCACAACAACCGCTACCTCTCCGCAACCGTATCCGCTGGACTCGCTCCCGGAAAAAGTATAGGAGATGGCATAAATGCCATGGAGCGCATTTCAGGCAAAGTATTAGACGATACCTTCACTACCGATCTCGGTGGCGAGTCCCGCGACTTTGTAGAAAGCGGATCCAATACCCTCTTTGCCTTTGGTCTGGCCCTGTTACTGATCTATTTGATCCTTGCCGCCCAGTTCGAAAGTTTCATCGACCCTTTCATCATTATCTTAACCGTTCCCATGGCCGTTGCCGGAGCCCTTTTATCACTTTGGCTCACCGGACAGACCTGGAATATCTTCAGTCAGATCGGAACGATCATGCTTATCGGGCTGGTTACCAAGAATGGAATCCTGATTGTCGAGTTTGCCAACCATCTGCGTCAGCAGGGCAAGAGCAAAATGGAAGCCATACTCGAAGCATCAGAATCAAGGCTCAGACCAATTCTGATGACCAGTCTGGCGATATCCCTCGGCGCCCTTCCTATTGCCCTGGCCTTAGGAGCCGCATCACAAAGCCGTATGGGCATGGGGATTGTCATTGTAGGAGGAACCATTTTCTCGCTCATCCTTACCCTGTTCATCATTCCGGCCATCTATTCCATGTGGTCCAGGAAACGCAGATCCGAAGAACGGTTAAAAGAAATCGATTCATTTGAAAAACACGAAGCTGTTGAGGTTATTTAAGCACATGAGATTTAGCACGATTAGTATCGCATTACTCCTGATCATTACCACGGTCAGTACCACCGAAATCAAGGCACAGGAAGTGTTGACCCTCGAACAGGCCATCCGCATCTCCCTGGAGAACAATTACAATATCCGGATCTCCAAAAACGAAACACAGATCAGCAGCAACAACGTCAACCTGGCCAATGCCGGTCTGTTGCCTAATGCAAGTGGCGACTTCAGCAATTCCCATTCCATTCAGAATACCAGTCAGACGCAATCCGATGGCTCCATCAAGGAGCTCGACAAAGCCAAAAACTCCAGTCTCAATTACGGTGTCGGCTTAAACTGGACCATCTTTGACGGCTTTGGCATGTTTGCCACCTATGACAGGCTGAAGGAACTCGAAAAATTAGGCGAAACCAATATGAAGGCTACGATATTGAGTACCGTTTCTGATGTCGTAAACAGCTACTACTACCTCATCCGCCTGCAAAAAGAAGCAGAAGCACGCGATTCCGTAGTCACCATCTCCCGCCAAAGGCTCAACACCGCCATCAACCGCTATACCATAGGTAAGGCAGCCAAACTCGAAGTATTGAATGCCACGGTCGATCTGAATACCGATACCACCGATCTGCTCAGGCAAAAAGACCTCGTGCTCTCCAATAAAATAGCATTAAACGAACTGCTGGCGCGGGATGTCAACACCAGCTTCGAAATCAGGGACAGCATCACAATCGACAAAAACCTGATCTACCAGGAACTTCTGGAGCGTGCTTCCAAAGAAAACCCGGTTATTCAAACCGCATTTATCAATGAGCGCATTGCCCGGTTAAACCTCAAACAAGTAAAAGCATTGAGGTACCCGACTATAGGCGTCAATTCAGGATACAATTTCAGCAAGTCACATTCCGAACTCGGTTTCGCGCGCGATTCCAAGGGACAAGGATTCAACTACGGCATCACCGCCTCACTCAACCTCTTCAATGGTTTTCTGCAAAAAAGAAACGAAAAGAACGCAGGCATCCAGATTGACAATGCGCAACTCGATTACAGCAGGCTGAAACAGAATATCATCTCGCAGCTCTCCACAGCCTACCAAACGTACCAAACCAATCTTACCCTGGTGAAGCTCGAAAACGATAACCAGAACGTGGCTAATCAAAACTTGCAGATCACGCTGGACAAATACCGTTTAGGCAGTGTCACCCCCGTCGAATTCAGGGAAGCCCAGCGCAATTTCCTCGAAGCTTCCGTTCGGTTTACCGATTCCCAATACCAGGCCAAACAAGCCGAGATTGCATTAAAAGAATTAGCAGGAAATAACGCTTTCTAAAGCTAATTATGTAACTTTAAAGAGATATATCCGTATAAAGAAACGATCTATCTTCTATTAGCCATTAAGTATGTGTGATTTTAAATATAAATCAGTGCTATTAATCGATGACAACTACATCGATAATATAATCAATACCATGCTTATTGAGGCAGCTCACTTTGCTGATAAAATCACCATTATTAATGTTCCGCTTGATGCTATTGAGTATTTGAGTCTGTGTGCACAAACCAATAGCCTTCCCGATATCATCTTTCTGGACATCCGCATGCCCGGAATCGACGGCTTTCAATTCCTTAAACGGCTGGAACCCATTAAACACTACTTTCCTGCCAGTTTAAAGATATATATGTTAACTTCGTCTTTCGACCCAAGAGACCTGCAAGAAATAAAGGAAAACAAGCTTATCACTGATTTTATAGGCAAACCACTTACTTCAGAGGCTCTGGAAGAGATATAAACCAGAACAAAACCACCATGATAGTAGTTGCCGATAGCGGATCATCCAAAACAGATTGGATCATTTCAGGAAATCCCACAGGATTAATCGAATTCAGCACCAAAGGCATCAACCCCTACTTCAGCAACGAAAAAGAGATCACACGATCCATCATCCAGAAACCAGAAATTAAAAAATACGCCGAGGAAATCAGCGAAGTGTATTTTTTTGGAGAAGGATGCGCCAATCCCGACCGCCACGAAATGGTTTCCAATGCGCTCACCACTGTATTCAGAAATGCATTTATTGATGTAGAGAACGATGCCATCGGATCCGCTTATGCCACCTGTGGCAATGACAAGGGATTTACCTGCGTACTCGGATCAGGTTCAAACATCGCTTTCTTTGATGGAACATCCGTACAATACGGAAATCAGGGATTAGGTTTTATCCTCGGCAATGAAGGCTCAGGCGCTTGGTTCGGCAAAGAACTCGTCACCTCATTCCTTTATGGCACCATGCCCGCAGGTCTCCGCAAAGCATTCAAAGAAGAGTATAAAGTAGATAAAGAAGTCATCATTGAAAATGTGTACCAACGGCCCATGCCCAATATCTATCTTTCCTCCTTTGCCCCTTTTATGGAACAGCGGCGCAACGATCCTTTCATTGAAGAATTATTAAGCAGCGGGCTCGACAAATTCGTAGTCACCCACCTTTTACCCTATGCCGATCACCGCAAATACCCCTGCCATTTCGTTGGCTCCATCGCCTGGCATTTCAAAGATGTCATCACCGCGGTTTGCAAAAAGCACCACATCACCGTCGGCAAAATCCTTGCAAGACCCATCGGCGAACTTATGGAGTACATTCAACGCAGCGGCGGCATCCAGGCCTAAATAGTGTTTTGTTTTCGTGGAGCCTCATACAATATTCCATTTTGCGGTAGTAGCTAACACTTTTACCGCACCAATAAGTTTATATTTAGTAATAGGGTTTATGAAACAGCCATTCGATTGAGTGCTTTTGTTATAGCCTATTTCTTATTGACCTCAGTAGTAAAATCTACATAGGTGACTATATATCTTTTAGGGAGTCTATCGATGGTGGATGATATATAATCAGTGATTTTCATATAAGGGCTTAGACAAAACCTGAAAGTAAATGTCCAGTTTTTTTTATAAAAAACTGGACATTTACAAAACATTTAATGAGTTCCAGCCCTTTAGTATAAAAATCCAAATAGCCAGATTGGAACTTTGTTTCCTGCTCCGATTTCAATATCATCAGCTGCAATTAAATAATTATCCAGGTGCTTAACCTGAGATGTATTCTTGCCTTTTCCTCCAACCTCGATTGTCAATCCACTAATGGCAAAGTCACCTTCCGCCGGAGAATTGACCTTTAAACCTGCATTGAGTAATTGGTTTAAAACAAATGTCTCCCTAATATTTCCAATATCAGGTTTTTCTTTTAGTGCAAAAGCAAGGTTAGTATTTTCCAAAAATATCTTATCCGGCTTTTGTAAAGTGGAAACCCCTTTCCCTTCCGAACTCAGCGTGTTAAGCAACCGTGCATCTTGTAATTGGTAAATATATTGATAGACACTGTCACGGCTCAAATCAAGTTTCCTTGCAAGTGCGGCAATATTAGGTTTAAAGGGAACCGATTCGGCTATTACACCCAATAATTTTTTAACCTTGACTGCCGTCCCTGAATTATATGAAACGATATAAGCCAGGTCGATATCCACGATTGTATTGATCACCTGGTTCAACTTCATCAGATAGGTATCTTCCCCTTCAACAATAATTGGCAAATAGCCTACTTCTAAATATTTACGGAATGCAGGTAGTGGGCGAAAACCTTCAGTGATCATCCGGCTTAGGCTCCGGTGGTTACTGTTGATATCTTCAATTTTGAATGCGTCAAAACTTACCCCTTGAGTAAATGCTAAATATTCCCGAAAAGAAAGCCCTGCCAGCAAATAGCTCACCACTCTTCTACTTAAGTCAGCCTCACCACGATAAATATCCAATGCTGAAGAAGCTGAAAAAACAACCTGCATTTCGGGCAATCCATCATAAATATTCTTCAACTCAACTGACCAGTTCTCATATTTATGAACTTCATCGATAAATAATATTTTTCCTCCTTGTTTATACCAATCATTCGCTGTATCCAGTAAAGTATGATTATAAAACCATGTATGGTCAGCTGTGATATATAATGCTTTTGGCGGCAATCCAAGGTCAAACTTTAGATACTGCAACATTAGTGTAGTTTTCCCCGCACCTCGTGGACCTTTAATCCCGATCATTCTCTGTTTCCAGTTAATCTGGTTATGCAAGTATCTTCGGAAATCATTCTTTACCGGACGTAATACATTTTCCTGAAATTCAAATAAAATTTCCATATTTATGTCGATTCAATACGACATAAATATAATAAAAATGTTGATTACAATCGACACATTCAGTGTATTTTTAAAAATCCTGATACTTATTTCGGAATGAAGCCTTTAACCCGATTGTAAAAAACTTCTGTTTATCTCATTTCATTCTGATCCATTTGACTGTCAGACGGAGAGTAGTATTTTACAAAAATAGACCGTAAGTTTTTTTCAATGATGGCTTAATCGTCCTAGCGGACTTGATCAAGCCTCTAATAATTTTAAAGTCATCTTCAGAAACATTTCCAAGAGCTCTATTGGGGTCGGCACTAATAATACTTACTAGAAACTCCTTCCTTAAGACATGCAAACTGGAACAATCCACGTGAGATTTATGTTTTAAGTATACTCGTCCATCCGATGTGAATTCAGGATTGAGGCTCTGCAATTCTTTTGTCGGGAACACATTAGTATTTAATTCAGTATTAATATAAACGGTTGCAACAGAAACGTGATCATATGATTCACCAACTACGATCAACCTTTTTTCTTTTGGCGGTTTGGTATCAGCTACATACACCAATATAACTACTCCAATTACTATGATATCTGCTGCGAACCGAGCACGTTCCTCCTCCCCAAATGCATCAGCAACGGTATTCATTTCAGTCTGATAGAAGAATTCTCAGCCTGTAGCTCGATGTAAGAAAGCATTTCTTTAGAGGTACCTATCGCTTCGGCAATGTCAAAGTAAGACATTTCTATATCCAGGTTTTTTTCAGCTTTATCCCATGCGGTGTCATGAGACTTCTTAACCAATTCGTCAAATTTCAACCCGCCGTTCTCGTTAATAGAAAATTCTAATGCTTCAAGGTCAGATTCTGAAAGTTCATCCAGATCCGGTTCCATTAGCGCCTTAACTATAGGCATTTTACCATGCCTGGTTACAGAAAAGGCACCGCTTCTTTCAGTTGCTTCATCAAAGGGAGATGTCCCCTTTTCTGCCGCTTTAAAAACGTCGTAAAGAAAAGATGGAACAGGACCGTATGGCATAGCTTGATAGGAGTCCCCTGTCAAAGGTCTTCCATATGATTTCAAGTGAAATTGTTCGGCAAAATACAGTATTTTAAAGACCTTGTGGTAATCCGCATTGCCGACTTTTTTGAGCACATAAAGTGCTGCGTGAACTGCCTTGTCTTTATCGGTGGTGAATTCGAACATAATGGTTTAATCAAATGTAGGCATTATTTGTTTGCCGAACAACAAATACTAAAATAATTAGTTTTAACAACTTCGATAACTATCTATATATCAATACTATTACAACATGTATGTTTCTGGTTTATATTTTTCTATATTTCTAAAAATCCTGATACTTATTCCTGAACGAAGCCTTCAGCCCAATAGTAAAAAACTTTTCTTTATCACTCTTCAGGTCATTTACCTCGTTACGCAGGCTATAGCCCAGCTCCATGCGCAGGTTGTTCTTTGGGTTTAATAAATACGAGACATTTGTATTAGCATAAAAGAATTTGGTTTTCAGACCATGACCAATCTCTACGCCATAATCATCCACACGGGTGGTATAATCCAGGTAAATATTCTTTCCGTAGTTCAAGCCATCCATATCCAGACCATAGCGTGCCACATTACCCTGCAGACTCAGTTCCCAGCGGCTGTAGCGATAGTTAACCAAAGCCAGGTATTCCCGGAAATTCGCACCAAAAGGATGCGCCAGCGGCTCATTATAATGACCATAGTTTTTAATACGATGACTCGCCGAGTAGGTATACGGCCGCACCGCATTATATTCCAGCGTCGCGTTTAAGTTAGGCAGCTGAAAAATATCAAAAGCACGAAGCCCTACTTGCGCGCCATGTTTATTCGCCCAATAGCCGGTACCCGCAAAAACCTCTTTCAGCGTAAACTCATTCAGCACAAACTGACCATACGCCAGCAATTTTTTATTCAGCTTATAACTCCCGTTCAAACCCAGCACTACTTTATCCGGAGAACCATTATTATATTCCGTAGGACGTAACACCAATACCGGAATCGCATAACTCAAATCCAGACCCCTTGGCGCCCACATCACGTTCTCAAAAACCCCTAAACTCAGGCGTTTATTCACATTCCAGTCCAGGTAATGAAAAACGCCATATTTCTTATCATACGGCGTTTCATCATCAAAGCCAATGTCATACAGATCCTCAAACTGCGCCCACATGGCAGTATATTGCACCCTGCCCAGCGTACCCGTAACCTTTAAATACGGATAGTTGAACGCATAATCCGAAAGCAGCAGGGAACGATAGCCATTCCCGATGAAGTTCTTACCATACCCTACCTGCACATTGATATATTTCGAAGGCGTATACGAAAGCGAGGCCGAAGAATTCGAATAATCAAAGCCATCAGCACCATACGTCTTGGCATGCCCCTGTCCCGGCACCACCTTATTATTCCGGATATAGTCATTATAATACGTAGGATATACCCCTTGATTTTCACTTATGGTGGCATTAAACGAAAACATATCACCCACATGACCATCCACAGCCAGTTCCCTGGTATTATTCCAGATCGTACGGCCATCCTGCTTTCCCACCCATAGATCAGGCAGAAAGTCAAAGTTTACTACATACTCATCATTTTTAATCTCCACCAAGTGTTGTGTAAAGATCTTCCTAAACAGCCAGTTCTTTGATTGCCATTCGCTAACCGGAACATCCCGTTGCAAAATAGAATCCCGCAGTGCAGCACGTAACAGCAGAGGCTGAGCCGCAGTATGAAGCGAGAAATCTTCCAGCTGATGCAAACGAACATCCGGGTAACTATTCAATACCGGGAGAGGAGTAGATTGCGAAAACGCCTGAATAGAAAAGGCAACCCAAAGGAGCAGAACTATTTTATACTTCATGAACAGCAAATATATCTAGTTCTTTGAAATTTTCTTCAACATTTCATTCTGATCCATTTTGCTTTTCATAATCTTCTGGATCGGAAGTTCATCCTGTTCTATATCCAAAGGTTCATCTAATATTTCCTGCTCAATGACCCCTCTTTTTCTGCTATAAATATAAATCGACAACAATGTATTTAAAAAGATGATCATGATGATTAAGATCCCCACCAGTTGGTTACTGCCAATCGACTGAAAAACCAATGCAGTAGCAATAAATAAACCAGTAATCAATACCAGTACAAGCGTTGCCATCATGTGCGACAAACCCAACGATAACATCCGGTGATGCAGATGATTGCGGTCCGCTTTAAAAGGTGACTGATTATTCGCCAGACGGATAGCAAAGACCCGTAGCGTATCAAACAAAGGAAGAATAATAATGGCCATGGCTAAAGCCGGAGCCGAACTAACAAAAGTAAAACCCAGGTCTACAAACTCAAACGCCGAAGTATTAATAAATTGAATACTCAATACCGCAGCAATATACCCCAGCATTAAAGAACCGCTATCACCCATAAAGATCTTGGCAGGTGAGATATTATGAATTAAAAAGCCAGTTAAAGCACCACCAAGAGCCATACAGACATACAGCCATCCAGGTTCTCCTGCCTGATAAAAAAGCCAGGCATACACCAGAGCGAGCAACAGCCCCAGGGAACCAGCCAAACCATCAATGCCATCAATCAGATTAAAAGCATTCACAATGCCCACAATCGCAATCACACTCAAACCAATGCTAAAGGGATAGCTCAAATTATAAATGCCCATAAAACCACCCAGATCCAAAATGCGAATGTCGCCCAACATCGTCACAATAAAAGCCGCGATAAACTGAGCCACAAACTTCTTCAGCGGATCCACACCAATAATGTCATCCTTCAAACCCGTAATAAAAATCACAATTCCTCCACATAGAATATAATTAGAGACTTTAAGCGTTGAAAGGTCAATGAACATGGAAACAGACAGCAAAAAGCCCGAAAATATAGCCAGACCACCCAG
The DNA here is from genome assembly GCF_000403135.1 of Arcticibacter svalbardensis MN12-7. Classification (GTDB taxonomy): domain Bacteria; phylum Bacteroidota; class Bacteroidia; order Sphingobacteriales; family Sphingobacteriaceae; genus Arcticibacter; species Arcticibacter svalbardensis. Next base: position 80,257 of record NZ_AQPN01000100.1, on the reverse strand, counting down.
GTTAGGGACGATCCGCTTATGAATTTTCCGATCTTCAGAAGGTAAATCAAAAAGCCTTTTTCGAATGGCAATAGTGATCAATGGGGAAATTGATAAAGCAACAGCTAAAAGACTAAAGACGAAAGGTAGTTCGGGTCTCATATATGAAAAAATAAATATAAGATCTATAACAATTACATTAATATACAATTGAATGAACACTTATACACATATTTTGTTTACTTTCTATATTTTCTATAACCAAAAATAGCCCATTGGCTGAGATAATACACGCTTTTTAACAATCCTAATTGCTCCACTTTATAATAAACCATAAACTGGGGTTTGATCACATTAGTTTTATTCCGGCTAACCGAATTTTGCAATACCCGATATTGAGCAAGCACCTCTGTGTTTCCGTAGGCTACCTTAACCTTTTTAATAATTTCTAACCAATATATATAATCATCCCTTAGACTTTTGAATGCTTCACGGAGATAAACTTTCCCATAAGGCTCGATGTTGTATAAACCAGTTAGACAGGATATGGCACATGACTTCAACAGGTCATGGTAATCCACTATTTTAGGAACTATAAAAGGCTCTAATATTTCTTTTGAATTTTCGTCTATCCTGGTATGCGAAGAGTAGACAAGCAAAGAGTTTGTCTTTTCCATAAAATTCAACTGTGCTTCCAGGAAGTTAGGAAACCACAAATCATCTGCATCCAGCAAGGCTATATATTGCCCTGCAGCTCTCCTGATTCCGTTGTTTCGGGCAGCTGCTGACCCTCCATTTTTTTGATGCACCAGTTTGATGCGCGGATCTTTTGATGCATATCCGGAAACTATATCTGCCCCCCCATCCTTTGATCCATCATCCACAATGATCATCTCCCAATTCGGGTAGGTTTGTTTGATAACAGACTCAATAGTTGCTCCAACATACTTTTCTGCATTATACATTGGAGTAATGATTGACACCAGCCCTCTTTCCATAAAATATATACCTAATAAAAATCTATTAGGAGTTGGAACAGATGTTCGTAAGATTTGTTTGTTGAAAGCCATACAAAAACCACAGTATGTGCTCTTTAGCATCTAAAGACAATAGAATCACTCACTATTATGTGAAAATTCGTTCTTTAATTCTTTAACCGTTTCAATTTATTTCTCAGTATAAATTTACAGAGTTCCCAGATCATCACAACCCTTCCATAAAATTTCTGTCCTACCGACCGGGAGCTTAATCCTACTCCTGCTGAACTAAAGGTGTTCTTATGCCGACGATATAAAAGCATCGGTTGGGTTAAAAAACATACACGGCCAGTTAACTCGGCTACAAGTCCTATCCAAAGATCATGACCGATCTCCTTAGTATCGGGAAACGGCATTGCTAACTTAAGAACGTTTTGTCTAAACGCCATACATGATCCATAATAAGTACTTCTAATCATATTCTTAAGAATACCCTTACCAGAACCGAAATATGCAAAGAAAGACGGGTGAAGAACCGCGAGATTTTCATCAACTATAATGGAATCGCTGACTACCAGATCAAACTCTTCAAGCACAGTTAACATCTTTTCATATTTTCCATCTATCCAAACATCATCCTGATCAGAAAGAAAAATAAATACGCCCCGGGCGCTTTTAAGCGCATGCTCAAAATTTTTAATGGGATCACGAAACCGATTACCCTCAAGTATTATAACCCGGCTGTCACAAACCGCTTTAATGACTTCCAGTGTATTATCAGTCGAGGAATCGTCAGAAATGATCAGCTCATCGTCGGCATGGAGCTGTTTTAATATAGACTCTATTTGTGGTTTGATGTATAATGCTCCGTTGTACGTAGCCATGCAGACTGAATTCATTTGCTCAGAGAATATATTTAGAAATCCATATACCAATAAATGACGGATCGACATGCTTTAGAGTTAAGCTAGCCATCCGCCGCGTAACAACGATAAAGTACCAGAAATGATCTGATGCACTATTTTTTTGGCAATTCCGGGCACTATCACAAAACAAATAAAACCGATGCTTCAATTTTTGTTTGTCATTTTCAAACCCCGAAAAGTCCTGTATACACTGCATATCCATAACATAGAAAGAACGATTCTTTTTGCTAAACCTTTCTATAAATTGAAAGTCAGCAAAGTCTAGCTTCACTTTTTCATTGTATCCACCGGCTTCTTCAAACGCATCCAGATCAATTAACATACCACTATTTACCGGACTGTATAAATTCGAATCCATAAAACCTTCCTCTACATCATCCAACCAACGTCCCTTTTTGTGTATATACCTGCATGGGGAAAGTATTTGTTTATACTGAGTTCTCAGCACTGGCACAATGAGTTTCGCACCTGGATTTTCAACAACCGCCTGATCATATCTTCCCATAAAATGATCCGGAAACAGGGTATCCTGATCAAGGAGAAGCAGCCATTTTTTGTGGGTCAATCGGGCATAAGAAGCTCCGGAATTATATGCTTTACTTACTCCAGAATTAGTACTGTCATGTACATAGCTAACATCAAGCTTTTTATAGATAAAGTCTCCCTCATACTGTGCATACTTGCTATTATCATACACAAAGACCTTCATTCGGCTGTTCGATGCATCAAGTGTCTTAATCAAAGTTTCCACACCTTTTGAACTGGTGATATCCTGATTATAAAGAACTATTACTGGCAACACTGATTCGTAAAAATTCATCTAAAAGGAATATGGTTCTAGAAATTGATTGTACAACAAATCAATAGACATGATCAAAAAGCCAAAAATAAATAAAAACAGCACAACCCAGTATTTCTCCTTAATTAAATTAAATAACAGTGGCAGCAGAATAATCTCAACCGAACCAAAAAGATCAGAAATCCTGAGCCCAAATGCAGGTAGACTGGCTAGAAGAAGCATACTTACAATCGAAATTACGAGAATCTGTATCATCACAACGAAATTTTCATTTTTACTGGCAAGGTATCGCCAATTGAACAAAAATATATAGATCAACCCCACACGTAAAAGAATTACCGGATTATACACATTGATTTTGACATAAGATCCCATCTCATATAAAGATCTGTATGATTCCATTTTACCCTGCAATTGCGGAATTGGCAATTTGCCAACAACTTCTATTAACCCAATTCCTAAAAAGTGAAGCAGGTAGGCTGCAGGAATAACATAGAAATAAATGACGGGTACTTTATTGGTGTTCAAAATATAAACAGGTAGAAATATAATGGCAGAATAATGAAATAAGAAAGCCAGGAAAACCAAGCCAACATACTGATAATGATTTCTCTTAACAATGGAAGGTATGCTTAGTAACAGCAATCCAATGGCAACGCCAACCCGAATTTGGTTCATCTCTAACACCAGGAAGAAATGTGAGAACCAGAGTGCAACAGAATAAAACACAAAAGGAGTTAATTTTTCAAAGGCAAATAGCTTTATACACACGGAAAGAACTGCATAAGCTAGAATTACGAATCTTAAATAAGGAAATATTTTTGAAAATATAACGAACGAAGGCTCAATAAACGAAAATGGCAGATATTCACTGGAAGGTCTTACCAGTTCATAATAATCCTTATAGGTTTCGAAATCACTGCTCACATTCGGCCCCCTAAACCCTGCGAACAGAATTAGTAAAATCCCTAACGGTATCAAATAGATTTTAGAGGGCTTTACATGGTTATTTATTGCAAAAACAAACAAACAAACATATATCAAATAATATACTATCATTTCGTCCTATTGGGTATCACAAACTTTACAAGTGCTTTGCAGTTGAAATACACTATCGCTGAAATCAAATAAGAAAATGATATTCTCCCGAAAATATAGTCTACGCACTTCTTCTGGTAATAACACCAGGCACCCTGAGACACCCCATTATCATTATTGGTTGAAATAACTACATTGGTTTTCATGATCATCTCACGAGGCACCGAATTAAAAAAAAGATAGTCTGATACAATAATTTTCTTTGTAACTACATATTTGCCATATATGGAATGCAGCGACTTTTTATAGATTACTGATTGATGTAGAATTATGCCTTTTTCGTAGTCAGCAATGACCCTTTCCTCATTCCCGGATCTTGTGTTTAGGATATTAAAATCTGAATAAATAAATTGAATATCAGGGGACATACTATCGGAGAAAATTTTCTTCAATACACTAACTGAAGCGAAACTATCCCCGGCATTCATAAAATTTATCCATTCCCCACTTGCGACAGCAACACCTTTATTCATCGCATCATAAATTCCCTTGTCGGGCTCGCTGATTAAATAAGCAATTTTATCCTTATACTTCGATAGTAATTCTAAAGTTCCGTCATCAGAGCCGCCGTCAATCACAACAATTTCAATATTTATATCTTGTTGATTAATTATGCTTAACAGTGTTGCTTCTATAGTGGCAACAGCATTATAAACAACTGTGATAACCGTTACGAGCGGACTGGCACTATTGTTTAAGTAACTATTTTCTGAAGAGATCATGGTAGATTCCATTAGCAATGTTATAGCAGTATTTGATCATATAATTAATTGCACTCAGTTTTAACGTTCCTCCATGACTTCCCGAAAAACCCTCAAAGCGTGGTAAAATCTTGAAATTACGATATTTGATTCCTGCAAGGCGGAGCGCGTCCGTATAAGCATTTTCCAGGTAATAACTTTTTTCATCATTCACCTTTTCAAATTCATTTAGTAATATAGTCGAAAAAATAGGTTTCGAACAATAATATAACCTGGTGTCAATCAAATCAGTATTAGAAAATGGATTAATCCTGATCTGTTGAAAACAAATGTCATCATGTTTGACATTATCTACAAGACGTTCCAAATTCAACACTTTAACTCTTCCGGTAACCTTGTAAAAAGATTCGTGATACGACAATAGGCGACTCTCAGAAAACAGGTACCGCATAATTTCACCTTCTCCATAACCTTTACCTAACGTTGAAATCCTTTCAACATCCCCACGAAAATTAAGAAACTCTATATTCTTACCATTACGGTCCGCCATGTCCTGAAGCTCCAGAATAAGTGAATAATCAAACCCACTGTTGTCACAAACAATGATACTGTCAATAGTTCTCACAGAAAGGTACCATCTTATGCTATCAACATACTGCTGCTGTCTCAGTGATGGATCGGTTAAAACAGTGAAATTGCTGTTCACATAAATAGTTGATGTGATAATAATCAACCTCTCGCCTTTCTTGCGAGGTAATTCTGATAGCTTGCTCATTTGTTTTGAAACTTAAGTTTCTGTTTTATTACGTTTAAGCCTTCTTCAATTATTATGTTTTTAAATACATAATGCTGGAAGAAGCTATAAAATAGAAAATTTACAGGTATGGAAACCAAGAGTATAAACACATCCCTCTCATAAAAGAAAATACGGGTAAAATAAACAACAGGGATGAATATTAAGCTGGATAATAGCGCACAAACAATAGGCCTGACTTTAAGGTCAAGATCATATTGCTTCCTTACGAAATAGTAATAACCAGCTGTAACAATGACTTCAGATAGGACATTGGCAGCAGCTGCACCATCTTGTTTAAAATGAGGAATTAGTACAACATTAAACAGCAAACTAGCAACCATTCCAGAGCAAACACAAAATAACATTTGCTTATCATGACTTGATGTAGTCAAAATTTGAATCCCTAATAAGTATCCCATTCCGATGATAAACGGAAGGGACGACAATATTTTCATGGAGTTGGTAGCAACTAAGAATTCTTGACCGGAAAAAAGCAATATAAATTCTTTCGCAAGTAAAAATAGCCCAAAGCATATCGGAATGGATAAGAAAACTACAAACTCATACGACTTCCTTATAAGTACATAAAATTCACTGATGCTTTTTTGATGCAGCTGACTAACTATTTTCGGCATTAATACGATACCCATCGAGGTAACAATAGGTATAGAGACCTTTACCAGTTTAACGCCTGCTACATAATAGCCTACAGCATTTTCATCTGCAAGAAATCCAAGTATCAGCACGTCAAACAAGGTGTACATACTAGACGCAAGGGTGGTCCCAAATACCAATAACAACGGTCTTCTGTGAATAATAAAATTCAGGCCCTTGGTAATTAGCTTCACGCGTTTCCACACAGCCACACTGTTTATTATATTATTGCCCAGAAGCGTACCCAGGGATATTAGGAAAAATATAAATAAGTCGTCCCTGGATTTAACGAATATAAAGAGACAGATCAGAGACAGTACCTTTATGATTGTGGACCTGATAGCAATGATTTTAAATTCCTGTATTCCAGCATAGAACCAGTCAATACTGGAAAAGCCGATAAAGACTATCAAAGACGCAGAAACATACAGGCTGTGATCATTTTTTAGTGTTGGGAAATTAGAAACAATGATCAAGTAACACAAGCCTAAAATAGCACTGCTACAAAAATAAATGATAAATAGTTCAGAAAATGTTTTCGACAGGGCATCAGGACTATTTTTTACTTTTGCTATCTCTCTGATCCCATAAACCGGTATTCCCAATGCTGCTATTAATGCGAAATATTGAGCGAAGGTAAGTATAAACTGGGTTTTACCTATTCCATACGGCCCTAAGATCCTCGAAGCATACGGAAAACTGATTATAGGAAATAGCAAATTGATCGCTGTTAATGTCAAATTATAAAAATAATTTTTTTTAGAACTCGCCACTATAACTATGAATTAAACAACAGAAAATATTTTCTTAAGAAATACGAACATTGCACCTAAAAAACCAAACAACAAGGCACCTAAAACAATACCTTTCAACAAACCTAGCTCTGTTTTCTCTAATGGAAAAATCGGTTGATCTAGCACTTGAATTAGAGGAGTTTCCTTCATAAGAGCCATTTTGGACATTTCCAGATTTTTAACTAATTCACTTAATATTGCTTTATTGGTTTCAGCAGAAAATTGAGAACGTTGTATTGGGGCCATCCGTTGTACCTGACGTGTAATATTTAAGTTAGGCGTGGCATCTGCAATGGCAACACCTGAATAAATCGCACCATTCATGACCCTTAAAACAGAATCTGTTTTGTGTTGCAATATTTTAATGTTACTTATGGATTTTTTTGTTTTTGTTTGAACATAGAAATCATTTACATTCTTGACAATCTGATCATTAAAAGCTTTTGCAAATACCTCATCAGGAGCATTAACTTCAACATTGATGATGCTTAATTTTTTATCTGGTTTAGCAACAGTTAAGTAGTTTTTGTTGATATCTTTTACAACCACCCCTAAAATACTATCCTTTAAACGCGAAGATTTTAAATTTGGATTAGAATCATCTAATGAACTAAATTGAAGCTCTTTTAACCCTGGCTTTTTGTCCCAAACTTTTCTTAGCTTATTGAACTCAATATACCAATCAACTAATAGTTGTTTCTTTCCATTAAAATCAATCTCTGTCAATAATGTCTTTTCAATCATTGTCCTGGATTTGTATAATTCCAGAATATTATCTCCCTGAAAAATGCCACCTCCTCCTCCACCTAAATCCACACCAGCTATTGAAGCTAAGCCAGCTAAAGATCCTAATGCACTTGAACCAGATTTATCCTCCTCTAATACAAAAGTAGTAGTAGCGGTATAAATCGGTTTTTTTATCCAGGCATATGTAAAACCTAAAATACCACCAAAAACACCGAACACAAAAACAGTTACCCATTTTGACAATAAATACCGACCAGCTCTTCGTATTTTTAGTATGAGATCTTTAAGCGAAACTTCATCTGAAGCTATTGTTTCTCTATTTGTATTCTCCGCCTTCATTTCGATAATTCCACTTATTCAGTTCTAATTCTTATTTATCTATACAAACTCACAATTATCGCAGCCATAGAAGCCAATGCAGTTCCTAAACCAATCCAGCCCTGAACACCAATTTTATCCCTTGGTGCCCTTTTAGGTACAAAGATCTCCGCACCCGGCTTCACATCAGGATAAAAATTAAAAAACAGCACATGGCTTACCGCATCAACCGAACCATTCGCATACTGAATATACGCCCCCCTTTTACTCGCATTATACGTAAATCCACCAGCACCATTAATGTAACCCTTCATCCTCTTGCCCGGCTTATACACCACATTTATTGGCCTTAAAACCTCACCCGTCACCTTTACCGTTTGCAATTGTTTGGGCACCCTGATAATGTCACCACCCTCCAGTATTAAGTCAAACTTAGCATGCGGCTTTTTCAAAATCCGCTCTAAATCAATCCCCACCAAGTCACTCCCCAGAATTTGAACATCCTGATCAGTTGAATCCGTTGCACCATCCGCTTTAAGTCTATCCAGATTAAGCAAATTTAGCCTTTCCTCTTTCTGTCGATCTACTGTACTTCTACTTCTAACATCCTGAGCCGAATCAGCACCTGGTCTTTTCAATGAAGCACCGTCAGCAAAAGAAAGCGCAGTTAAACCACCAGCCCTTTTAATCACATCAGAGATCCGCTCATCCTTTCGGCTGATGGTATAAAACCCAGGATATAACACTTCACCCTCAACCCTTACCTGTTGCTGAATTTCGTAACCTTCCGCACTTCGAATAGAAACCACATCAAAAGGTTGCAGTGTAATCACCGAATCCCGCAACCGTAAATCAACCGGAATGTTCACCGTAATGATATCCGCAGTTTTAGCCGACAGCGAAGTCGCATCACTATTTCGAACCCTTCTTGCTATTTCAATCCGGTTTGGCGTAGCACCCTCTTTAAAACCGCCAGCCATCTGGATTAACGATTCCAGCGTCATCCCTTGTGCATAAGGAAAACTCCCTGGCTCTCTTACTTCCCCTTTAATATCCACGCTAAACTCTTCCCTTAAATCGAATATCGAAGAAATAGTTACCTTATCCTCTCTCCGTAAAAGAATATCTTCCTGCGTGCCCGCTAATACCTTAGCTACGTCAAAAGATAACAGCGCCAGCGAATTGTCCGCATTTAACCTCGATATATACCCCCGGTTTAAAAAGGCATCCTCTTTCAATCCATCCGCCTTTGCAATCAACTGTTTCAACGTCAAACCATCCTCCAGAGCAAACTGCCCGGGACGAAATACAGCCCCAGAAATCTCTACCCGATTGGCAAAGCGATCCAATATTGTTTCCACGACATATTTATCCCCATTCTTTGGTTTGTAATCACTGAAGTCTCCTGCGTTGACATCCGTAATTTGCCTTTCCTTATTGGTGTTCTGCAACACTTTGATCTTTGCCGAATACGCTTTATTGGAGAAACCACCGGCAAACTGAAGCACATCAGCCAAAGACTCTGTTGGCAGCACCTCATATAAAGCAGGCCGTTTCACTTCACCCGACATTTCCACCCTTGCCTCATAAACCGGAATATTAATCACATCCTGATCCTGCAAACGAATGTTACCGCTTTGCATCCCCTTTAAAAGAAAATTATATACATCTATTGTGGAAACAACCCGATTATTACGGATCACCTGGATCTTCCGGAATGATCCATTTTCATTAGGTCCGCCAGAAGCATTCAACGCATTAAACACAGTGGATAAAGAAGAGAGGGTATACGATCCCGGTTTAACAACCTCTCCTAGAAGCGTAATTTTGATACTCCGGATATTACCAAGGTTTACGGCTATGTTGGTACGACCACTCTTTAAACTTGGATAAGTGCTACCCATTGCCGAGCGAATTTTTGCAGTAGCCTGCTCAATAGAAAGTCCCCCTACAGCAATCAACCCTACATATTGCAGACGGATCGAGCCATCAGGACTTACCTGTAATTTATAATTGGCCTCATTGTCCCCGGTAAGATCAATCAACAACTGATCATCAGGCCCTATAATATATCCCCTGGGAGTAGCCATCCGCAAGTTTGGCTCAAACCTGATATCGTTATTTTTGAATAGTTCAGCCCCAAAGATCTTAGGGATCAGGTTCCCAAAGGCATCCTTTAACTCTGCTTTATTCTGATTTACTAAATTTCTGTTATTGATAGACGAATCCGAATCCACATAAGATCTACCGGTTGACTCATCATTCTGATTCAGCTGTGTATTGGGAGTTTTACTAGTTTCAGGACTGGATTTCCTTATTTTCTCAACACGCGTTCTCAGCTTAGCAATCTCTTCTGCTTTCATTCCCTGAGCAGCAGCCATTTGCTCTAACTGTGCATCACTATACCCTACGGATTCAGCACGTTGAATCAACTGGCGAACTTGGACATCCGTTAATTCATCAACCCGGATGTCAGAATAATTGGTTTGGGCAAATACGGTTTGGCAAGTTAAAATAGAAAATAGAAACACTAACACAGCCAAGGCTCTTCTGAAATTCATACGTAATCTGTAGTATATTTTTAGCTATAACATATACACTACAAAAAACACACCTATTCGTTTGTTTTTTTTTCTGGGTTGAACAGAAAACGGTTACTATACCAGATCTAATTTCTCAAATACCGAATTCATGCTGATAAATTCGGGTACTATCCTCTTCATTTGCAACACAATTTGGTTATTATCATTGATAACCGCCAGTTTAAATAACTCATCAAGCTGTGCTTCCACTTCCGCAAAGTCATGCTCCCGTACCTTCCCAATCATGATCTTCTCATGATGCGTAGGCAAGGTATTCTCCCCATCATTCAAAAGCTCTTCATATAATTTCTCACCAGGTCTCAAACCGGTAAAAGCAATTTTGATATCTACATCAGGAACCAGGCCAGCCAGTTGAATCATCTTTCTGGCCATGTCTACAATCTTCACCGATTTACCCATATCAAAGACAAAGATCTCACCACCATGACCCATTGATCCAGCCTCTAATACCAGGCGGCAAGCTTCAGGAATCGTCATGAAATAACGGGTAATATCAGGATGAGTAACCGTAACCGGACCACCCTTTTCAATCTGTTGTTTAAAAAGAGGAACCACCGAACCATTCGAACCCAACACATTCCCAAAGCGGGTAGTGATGAACTTCGTAACCGGTTTCATGCTCAGGCCACCATTGATGGACAAATCCAGGTTACTCAAAGAATTATTTAGCGACTGCACATAGATTTCTGCAATCCGCTTCGAAGCTCCCATGATATTCGTTGGGTTCACGGCTTTATCCGTGGAGATCATTACAAACTTCTCTACCCCATACTTTACAGAGAGATCAGCAATCGTTTTGGTGCCCAGTACATTTGTTTTAATAGATTCCGCAGGATTACCCTCCATCATCGGAACATGTTTATATGCCGCAGCATGATACACATAATGCGGCTTGAATTTATTGAAGAGAAAATCCATTCTCTTTTTATCCCTAACATCCCCAATAAAGGCAAAAAAGTCACTATGCTGATGCGTTTCACTCAGTTCCATATACAAATGATGCAAGGGAGTTTCCCCCTGATCACAAATAATGATCATACCCGTATTGAACTTCATCAACTGCCTAACAATTTCACTTCCTATAGATCCGGCAGCACCAGTAATCAGGATTCGTTTATTGCGAAGCTCCTCCTCAATGATTCTATTATCTAACTGAATGGAATCTCTGTTCAGCAAATCTTCAATATTAATATTCTGAATCTGGTTTGTTTTGGTGTCTTTACGCGTCCAAACATCACGAGCAGGAATATTTAGCACCCTAACTTTGTGCTCCAGGCAGATATCAACAATTTGATTCTTACGTTCCAACGGAATAGCATACGATGCGAAAATAATCTCATCCAATTCATGTTGCACGATCAGCTCTTCCAGATTCTTAGCATCCAGAATCTTTACGCCATCAATAGATTTACCTACTTTACGTTCATCATCATCTACAAAAGCTAAAATCCGCTTATTCACATTCGGGTCATGATCGAATGTCCTCTTAGTGGCCAATCCTGCCTCACCCGCACCATATACCATCACACGAATCGTATCCAGTTTCAGATTTTTGATGTACATGAAAAAGTACTTTACAATTACCCGATAGGTAATCAAAAAGACAAAACTAAATAAGGTATAAATGATGATATCAGCCGTACTGATAAAGGGTGCACCCCCAAAAGCGATTACCACGGAATGAATGAAAAATAAAATGAGGGAACTTGCTGTTAAAGCGCCTAAAATACGTGTGGAATCCTCAGCAGAGGTGTATCGAATGATGCCTGCATAAATGCCAAGAGATAGAAACATTGCAATGTTGATCAACATTGCAATTACTACAGACTTATTGAGCGCAACCATGTTAATGGAATCTAAATCAAAGTTATGCCTCACCACTTTGGCCATCAATAAAGCAAGAACAGTAAGAAAAATATCAATTATAAAAATTACCCAGCGCGGAACAACGTCCAATTTTGCAAACATGGAGATACGTTTATATATAATAAATAACAAAATCTTAACCCAAAACTACATTCAAAAAAAACACGTTTTGTAGTATCTTTATAAATGAACACTTCCCATTATTATAAATATAGATCAAAAATAATTTGTGAATAAATATGCTCTAAATTAGTAAAAAAAACGCAACCCTAAATATAAATTATAATCTATTACTGTGAATGAAGTACACTTTCACGTATGATACAAAAGTAGAATACAGAAACATACTTACCTGAATTTTATTATTGAATAGCAAGTCAAAAAAATCACTTTCAGCGAACCATAAACAGATTGAGTTTCTTTATAAAATTCTAGATTAATTTTTAACTTATCTGGCATAATTACTGTAATGTATGCTAGTTCAGGGTCCTCAAGAGTCGCTAATATTTCATTCTCGTCGCGATATTTAATTGATGCCATATCAGTAATCCCCGGTTTTAGCTTTAAAACTCGTTTTTGATTATCATCATATAATTCCACATACTTACGGACTTCTGGACGAGGCCCTACCAAACTCATATTTCCTAAAAAAACATTAAGTAATTGAGGAAGCTCATCAATTTTATATCGTCTTAAATAGCTACCTACTTTAGTTATTCGGGTGTCATTATTACCGATGGTCAATAATCCTTTCGCGGATGAATCAATTTTCATAGATCTAAATTTCCATAATTTAAAATCTCGATTATCTAGCCCCACACGGTTTTGTCTAAAGAAAGGAGGTCCCTTAGAATCTATATAGATAAGTATAATAACTATTAAAAAAATAGGTGCTAAGAAAATTAATCCGATACTTGAAGCTATAAAATCAAATGCCCTTTTCATTCACCAATCAACCTATTATAAGAATTTTCAATTGTACTACATATATAATCAACTTGTTCTGTTGTTAATTGAGGATATATCGGCAAAGATATCTCCCTGGAATAATTGTCGTAAGCAGTAGGATAATTCTCTATCAAATATCCTAAATCTTTAAATACTGTCAGCATCGGCATAGGTATAAAATGTACGTTTACGGAGACACCTGAAGCTGCAATATTTTCTATCATTAAATCTCTAAATTCTTCAGTGATATTGAAAATCCTTAACGCATACAGATGATTACAGGAAACGCGATTGTCATCTTGAATTACAGGAAGTTGAGCCCACTTTTTATGTGAAAAAAAATCATTGTATTGTTTAGCGACTCTTAACCGCTCGATTAATAATTGCTTATATTGTCTTATTTGCGCTAGACCAACGGCTGCACATAAATCAGGCATATTAACCTTTAATCCTGCAAACAGTATATCATAGCGCCAACCACCTGCTTTACTTTTAGTAAAAGCATCTTTATTCTGGCCATTGAGAGACCATAATCGCATCAAGTCATACTCAACTTGATTGTTGAATTTGTCGTTCAGATTAAGACAAATAGCTCCACCCTCAGCCGTTGTAATGTTCTTAACAGCATGGAATGAAAATACAGTTATATCTGTTGCGCTACCGGAATTAATATTATCATATTTTGCTCCAATCGAATGCGCAGCATCTGATAATATCAAAATTCTACCTAACTGTAACTGCTTTGGAGAGGCAGGCGTAAATCTAGAAACAATATTATCTCTATTTACAATCTCCATAATATGCGGATAATTACACAGCAACCCTGCAATATCAACAGGGATTATTACTTTAGTCCGCTCTGTTATAGCCAATTCCAATTTATTAGGATTCATGGTGAAATCTTCTAAGACATCTACCATAACTGGAGTGGCTCCACAATGCAGTACACAAAGAGCTGTAGCAGAATAAGTATAAGCTGGCACAATTACCTCATCTCCAGGGCCTACACCAAACCACTTAAGAACTAGCATCGCGCCAGATGTCCAAGAGTTTACGCACAGCGCGTTATGACAATTAGTCAATTTAACTATTTCCTCCTCAAGACTCTTAACTTTTGGACCAGTTGTAATCCAACCCGACTTAAGCGTATCAATAACCTCTTCAATTACTTGATCATTTATAAATGGAGGCGAAAATGGAATATTCATGTAATGTTGATTTGTATAGATTCTTGCAAATTTTTCCTTAAAAGAATACGAGAGAAATTAACAATTATAATAATTAGATTTAATCGATTCATTTTTGAGGAAATATTTATCAACAGTCTCGGTACTACCTACCAATTTTGCAGGGTTGCCTGAAATAATGCTATAATCAGGAAAAGACTTATTAACTACAGAACCAGCAGAAACAATACATCCTTTACCCAATGTTACTCCCGGTAATATGATGGATGAGGCACCTATAAAAGTATATTTACCAATAATGACTTTTTCCATAGAGTAACCTACCCTCTCTGATTGAGCTAACTCAAAATATTTACTTCCATTTAATCGGATTGCATTGTGACTACTATGAGTGAAAATACCAACCCAGGCTCCAATTTGCACCCCTTCTTCTATTGACAATCCCGCTGATGCGTCAATAATAGAGTAATGCCAAATCCATACATTATCTGATATATCAGCTTTCGACCGACTCAGAAACTTAGCAGAACTGGATATTCTTGTTCTCAAATTGAAATCATTAGAGACCTTATTATAAAAACCATATACCATAAACGGCTTATGCATTGCTCCAATAATATTCATTAAATAAGAAACTACTTTCCCAAAGAATGAAAAATATATTTTAAGGTAAATTCCTTTCTTCATTTTTTTAATTTATAGAAATTATAGTAGCTCCATAAGATAAGCCAACACCAAAACCTGCTAACATAATTTTCTCACCAGTGTTTATCCCTACCTCGTCAATAAAGTTTTTAAATGCAATCGGAATAGAAGACGAGACCGTATTTCCTACACTACCAGAGTTGAATATAAACTTATTTTCAGGTATACCAATTTTCTTACGTACCTTTTCAAGCATAAATTTATTGGCTTGATGGAAAATAAAACTATCAATTTCACTAAGTATTAAATTGTTTTTTTCTAATGTCTTACTTACCATGTTTGGTACAACCGCATTGGTGAATTGAAAAACAGCTCTTCCATCCATAAAGAGATTACTGTCATTCTTTATATATACATTGTCTTCAAATAAATCCTGACCTATGCTAATTCTATTTCTTGAACCACCATTCTTTACAATTAGATTATCGTATCCTGAACCGTCAGTGCCATAAACAAACTTTTCTATTTTAGCAGCTAAGCCTTCCTCTTTATTCGAAACAAGAGTTGCTGCTGCTGCATCACCAAAAATAGTTTTATTACCCTTATCATTAGGGTTTATTAATTTAGAATATGTATCTGACGTTATTACCAAAACATTTGAAGCCTGTCCTGAGCTGATTAATCCCTTTGCAAGGCCTATTGAATAAATAAAACCAGAACATCCCAGATTCACATCAATTGCTCCTATTGATTTCTCTAATCCTAACCTGTCTTGAACAATACAGGCTGTAGTTGGCAAAACATAATCAGGATTCTGTGTGCATAATATCAAATAATCAATTTCCTGCTTTAACCTTGGAGAATTTTGATTAAACAATTTATTAGCAGCCTGCACTGCCATATCACTACAGAATTCATCAACACCTGACAAAAATCTATTTTCTATCCCTGTTTTTGAGGATATTTTTTCGATAGACCACTCTGGATGCTGAGATTCAATATCTGCGTTTGAAAGAGATTTTTTTGGCAAATAATATGCAATGTCATTTATATATTCACACATTTTTTTTCTTTAATATATGCAAAAATGTCGCCCAAAGTATTAAATGACTTAAATATTTCATCAGGTATGCTAACTCCATAAGTCTCTTCTAATAAGACTACTAATGACATTCCAGTTAACGAATCCCACTCTTCTAATTCTTTGAATTTAGTATTTTCGTCAATAGTAGAATGAGTATCAGCTAATTCTAACTTTATAATTTCTAAGAATTTTTCCATAAACTATTTTTATTTTTCAAACGTTTTCAACAACAGAGACAAATTTAGCATATTGTTTGTCTTCAGAGAAAGATTCTGAGAGATGAAATGCATTCTTTCGCATTTCATCTCTCAGATTTTCATCATCGACGATTTTACATATTGCAATAAAAAGCGCTTCGACAGACTCAGGTACATAATTGATACCAACATTATATTTTTCAACAAAGTGCCCCAAATCTCTGCCTAAAGAATTTATAAGAGGCAAGCCAAATGCTAAATAATCAAACGCTTTTATAGGCATTGAAACAGTGGAACGCCCTTTATAAGTACTTAATGCCAAATCACATTTTTTAAATACTTCTTCTAAATCCAAAGAGTTTAATCTAGCTAAAAAGACTACAGTAATTCCATCGCTGTTCTTTCTACAATACTCTGACATCGGACCATCACCCGCTACTAACAACTTGAATTTTGTAGAATGATATTTTTTACTTAATCTTTTTCCAGCTTCCATTATAGAATGAACATCATAATTTTCACCTAATGTTCCTGCATATATGCACCAGACTTCATCCTCATGTTTAAATTTAATCATGTTGGCAATAACATCATTGGTTGATGAAATCTTATTGGATAGTTCTGATTTTGGTATACTCCAATACACAACATCAGTTTTCAACTTTTCAAATGGCTTTATTTTTAAGCCTATGTGTTGGTAGTTTTGAGAAACTGCAATAAGGCCATCTGCTTGTCTATATAACCTCTTTCTCCAAAAGTACAACGGAGAAAATATAACTTTTGCTAGAAGATCTAACTCTTTAGGGAATAATAAATGAAATAACTCAGGCCAAATATCTATTAAATCTATAACAAGTTTTGCTTTCAAATCGACTTTAATCCATTTAATGATAATATTAAAGTAACAGATTGCAGGCTCAGCAAGAATAACAACATCTGGTGAATCCAGATCAACAAGACTTAAGAGATACTTTCCGAAACTACGTTCGTATTTTATCCGATCAAAAGAGATATGAGATGAATAGGAAGAAGTAGGAATAATATGTATTTTATAAGATGGGTTAATATCTCTTATCTCATAAGACTCTGTTCTAAAAGTTTTACTTCGATGCTCAAAATTTGAAATAAATTGCACTACATGATGTCCGCTCTTAACTAATGCATTAGCAATCATTGTACTTCTGTAAGTTCTCCAGCCCTCTTCAGGTAAACTTCCATATGGGTTAATTATCCAAACATTCATTTTAACAACTTAAATTTTGGACGTAGCCCAGATGAAAAATAAAGAATTACAAGAATTGGTATGAAAAATATATAAATGTCTTTGTAAATATATGAGCTCTGGTTTCTTGCTAAGTTAGCGAGCTGAGTACACATGATCGCTACTATAATATAGTTATAGTACTTGTTTGAACTATTTTGAATAAGGTACCAAACAGATAGTCCTACCATAAGCATGAATCCATTATACAAAAATCCCAGATTGCCCATGAAAATATAACCTTCTGTAAAAAGATAAAACGCATATCCAGCACTTCGTGTCGCAACACCAGGATTAAATAAATCCGTAACCGGCGCTTGTAAGTAAGGGTAATTTAACATAATCAAAGAATTGCTTATATTGGATTGAATTACTTCAAATGGTTTAACATAATCATATGCCATCGCTGCATATAAAATATGAGCAGGCGCGTAATAGTCCTTTAATAAAAATTTATGAGCAAAACTAAGATCTTCAATAGAAGATTCTGTCCTTGTCTGTTCTATATACAATAAGAATAGGACAAGACCAAACCCTAATGCACCAATAGTTAAAATTTTCTTTAAATTTAATCCCAGTTTAAATTCCAAAATCAATACCCCCAAGGTTAAAGCTACAATGTCACTTCTACTTCCAAGCTTATTAGCTAAAAACAAAAAGAGGCCTATAAATGCAACAGCAATAAAAGTAATCAAAGAGGAGCTTGAATAAGATATTTGATTAAACTTAGATTTAAACCTGGCTTGAGCGTATAAGATTACAGAGATTGGAACCATAAGCTTGAACCCAATCCTAAAAAGCTTGTATAAGGGTCCCTGTGCATCAACATAATCCTCATCATATGCTGTATTATAATCAATCGCGTTTCCTCTGGTAATTGAAAAAAAGAATAAAAAAAGCCACATCACTGAAATTATGATTATAAATATCATGTAGTTAGTGGAGCTTCTGACCCTAACTATCTCATATCTTTTGATCCGCTCCAAGTAGGGGAACGAAGTCTTAAATAATACGTAAAAAGTGAGAAATGATAAGAAATTAAAAATATAAAACTGATAAAAATAATTATGACCAAAATAGGCTTTGATAATTTCTGAAAGTTCCGGTACAAAACAATATCCAATTTGAGCAAAAATATTATATATGAATAAGAAAAAATAAATACTACCAAACAGAATATTCTTTCGTAAAATATATTGAAATGAGTAAATAAAAAATAAGGTATAAAATATTAAAAGAAATATATCAAACATTTTTATCCTTTTTAACGATTGACTTTAAACCATTTATTAAAAAAATAACCTCTTTCTGCTTGATAACGTAAGTTGACATAGCGACAAAAACCATCAGCCCTATATTACCACATATCAATACAATGATTACTTTACCTGATATATGTTGAGTATTAATATGTGTAAGCAATTGTTCTTTAATTACACCGACAAACACACCGACAACCATAACAATAAAGCCTTGCTTAACTAAAAATGAGAAATTGCCTTTATTGAGATACATACTCGTATTTCCAATGAATATTTTGCTTAAACACAAAATAAATAAGATTACCCATGTCAATATATACGACATACAAATCCCTTTAATAGTAGAAAAATATACTGCTATGCCACTAAAAACAAAATATAGAATAGTTGAAAGGATTCCTATAAGAGCAACAAATTTTATTTTTTTTTGCACAAAAAGCATTCTAAACATGATTACTACGCAAAGCATAAAAATCATACCCACTAGCATATATGGTAGGATAGAGGCAATTGCAACAGTATCATTTACAATAAAGGCTCCCCTCTGAAACATTATTTCAATAATTTCCTTGGATAATAATGATCCTATTATTGCTATAACAGATGCTAAACTAAATATGACCTTCAGAATAAGATTAACATCCATTAAAAAGTCATTTGATCTTTTTTCCAAAACGGCTAAAGTGAGCCTTGGTATCAATACAGTAGATGGTCCAGTTATTACCAAAGCGCCAACCGCTATAAGTAATCTTTGACAATAGCTCAAATAAGAAAGATAGGACGGTCCTAGTTTTGGCGCCCAATAAGCATCAATACTTTGATAAATAGTAAAACAAAGCATTGCAACTGCTGCAATTGGAATTTTTTTTAAGTACTTATTTACATACGCATTTGCAGACGGAGATAACTTATTGAATGAAATCTGGCTCTTCAATATAAAAATTGATATACATACCGATATGAAAGTTCCAATCATTATACCTAAGGGAATACTGACAATTCCTAAAGAGGCATGAAATAGTAAAAGGAAAGCTATTGAAAATAAATAGGGTAAAAAGTTTAATAAAAGTGGTTTTACAAAATGCTTATCAGAATTGAATTGACTTGCGAAAAAACCCGCAAAAAGAGTTGCAATAACTGTTATGGAGGACAACAGGAGCACTTGCTTTCCAACACCATACATAGCAATATTTATTTCTGTATAAACCCTTGGTATTAAAAAATTTATTCCTGTAGCGACAAAAACCACTATTATACTAACATAGAATAGAATTCTTTTTATCAAATTACCTACAATATTCTTAAATTCTATATCAAATATCCTTTTCGCATCAATGAGTGTTGGTGTTAGTGAATAGCTAAGTGCCGAAGAAAGTATGGCTGCGACCAAAACAGGTAGGCTTGAAAAAGTTAAAAATATATCTAAATCTTTACCTGCTCCAAAGTATTTGGCAATTAAAACTTGGCTAATAAATCCTACACCGCTTAAAATTAGCGAAAGTACAGTTACAATAATAGAGGATTTAAACATACTACTTTCCTAACATCCCTATTATAAACCTCAAAGGATTATTCAGAAGTTTTCTACCTGTTTCAAATTTTCTTCTTAAAAATGCCTTTGGTTTGTAAATCCCTCTTAAAGAGACATCGATTGAAATATTTTCCTTTTTAAATAATTCAGGAATATTTTCATGCCACTGCCCTTTAATGATACCAGTATGCATATAGGTTATTATTGGATTATTTTTACTCGAATACATTAACCTATTCGCTGTAAGAAATAAATCCGATCTCCTTTTAGCTCTTTGAGTACCGAAGATTTCAAACATCCAGCCATTTTCTGCAGGACGCAAGTAAGAGAGTAGCGTATCTTTATCCCATAATGCAGCTTGAGTAGAAATCCGATACTTACTGTTACCAACAACTACTAACCTTTTATCATGTTCATAATTTTTAAATGGACCAAAATTCCCTATATCGGTTAAGCCTATATACTTTATAACTCCACCTTCCATTAATCGGGAAAACTCGTCTATAGTATCTTTTAAAACAGGTTTCTCTATAAAGTAGTCCTCTTGAACATAAAGTATTAAAGGAGTGTCAACAAGTTCAATTGCTTTAATTAAACATTCACTCCATGATAATTTCCTATCTAATATTCCTTCATGTACTTTAGACGATACTATTTTCAATCCATCAAAACTATAATTTTTGAATTCAGTATTGAGAATCAAAGAGTAATCGAAATCAGGCCAGTTTTTCTTTAGTAAAGTAAAAAATGGCTCCCAACAGTCTTCAAACCCATCAGAGGAATTCACAATCATTGTTATATTACTTTTCAAAATATTATCTTTTATAATTATGATATGATACAGATTGATATCGCTCTTCTACTTTAGAGATATCATTATCTTCTTTCAAAAAGGAATTTTTATTAAACCAATACTGTATTTTGTATTTAATATTCGATTTTTTTAACAAAAACTGAGCATATAATTCATATTCAGAAAACATATAATAATTTTTTTCTGCTTCCAACAATATAACTGAAACCCAATTTATCCTATGGATTTCTTCGATATACGCCTTCAATTTAACTAGATGATTCTTGTTAAAAATCATATGATGGCATATAAATGATTTTGGCTTCAAATTCCAAAACCCCAATATTTTCGCATTTGTAAGTCTATAAAGAATATGAAACTCATCTGAAAACTTAATTATTGTTTCCTCCTTAGATAAAAAGAATTGTGTACTAAGCATAATTGTATCTGCATCCAACACCAAATAGTTCTCTGCTAAGTCTATAATTGTATCACTATTTAATTTAATCAATTGCTGTATATACCACCCGATCTTAGTTTTATCTTTAATTATGGAAATGAGATTTTGTTTAGAAACTGGTAATATATCATCTTCATTGATAAAATACAATTCCAAATTTTCACATAAGTTTCGTATCAATTCACTTTCAGGGGAAACCACAAATATCTTTCTGATAGGATTAACAGAATATTTTTTCAGCGAATTGATACAATTTTCAATGGAGGGTATATCCTTTTCAACTAAAGGAATTAACAAGTCAATTATTGGGTAAGCTTCCTTCGTTGGAATATTATATTTACTATAAAGAAAAGCAAAAGGTATTTTAAGTCTTGAAAAAACTTGATGTATTAAATAATCTAGAATAAACATGTCGATTTTGCCTTTATAAGCCCTTTTTTAAAATTACGTAGATACCAGTAAAGATCATCGAAATTACACTGAATATAATACTATATAGAAACATAACATTGTCTTCAACTTCTAAAGGCAAAATAGGCTCATCTACAATTTGTATAAGTGGAGCTTCTTTTCTATATGCTATTTTTGACATTTCCAAATTTTTAACCAATTCTCCTAAAAGTGCTTTATTTGTTTCAGCAGAAAACTGGGATCGTTGAACTGGAGCAATTCTTTGTACCTGTCTTGTTGGATTGAGGTTTGGTGTAGCATCAGCAATAGCTGCCGCTGAAAAAATATTCCCATTCATAACAGCTCTAACAGAATCTGTTTTTTGTTGTAAGATGTTTATGTTGTCAATATACTTCTTTGTCTTTGTTTGGACATAAAATTCATTTACATTTTTTACTATTTCATTGTTAAATGATTTGGCAAAAAATTCATCTTTACACCTAACATCAACTTTAATAATACTTAATTTTTTGTCTGGTTTAGTAACTTGAAGATTGTATTTATTAACATCTTTCACAACGACACCTAACACACTATCTTGTAATCTGGTAAAATTCCCCCATTTATTAGAATTAAAATTTATATTTAATAATTCCTTCTTTTTCGTCCATTTGTCCTTCATTTTATTGAAGGATATGTAATGTTCAATCAATGATTCTTCCTTGCCTTGAAAAATTATTTTAGTCAAAAGTGTCTTTTGAATCATATTTCTTGATTTGTATAATTCAAGTATATTGTCGCCTTGAAATATACCACCTCCTCCTCCCAAATCTACGCCAGCAAGGGATGCCAAGCTAGAAAGAGAACCCATTCCTCCTGATTTTTCTTCTTCCAGAACAAAAGTAGTACTGGCTGTATATAATGGCTTTTTAAAATATGCATAAGTCAAACCTAGAATACCACCGACTATTCCAAAAGTCATTATTAATACCCATTTTGAAAACAAGTAATTAATCCATTTCCTTAATTTTAAAAATAGCTCTCCAAGGGAAATTTCATCCTTTTGTGCATTAGTACTATTTTCTAGACTATCCGTATTCATGTATTTAATAATTTGTCATAAATTATAAGAGGTTTATATAAATGAAATCCCTATTTATATAAACTTATAATTATCAATGCCAATGAAGACAAGGCTGTCCCAATACTTATCCATCCCTGAACTCCAACTTTTTCTCTGGGAGCCCGTTTAGGCACAAAGATCTCAGCACCAGGCTTAACATTTGGATAGAAATTAAAAAACAACACATGACCTACTGCATCAACAGAACCATTCGCATATTGAATATAAGCTCCTTTTTTATTAGCATTATAAGTATAACCCCCAGCTCCTTTGATATACCCTTTCATTCCCCTACCATGTCGATAAACAACATTTATGGGTCTGAGTACCTCTCCTGTAACCTTTACCGTTTGCAATTGCTTCGGCACCCTGATTATATCTCCACCCTCCAACAGTAAATCAAATCTAGATAGAGGTTTATTCAGAATTTTCTTCAAATCAATTCCTACTAAATCACTTTCTAATAATAGGATTTCCTGACTAGATGTATCCTTTACTCCTTCTCCTTTTAGCCTGGATAAATTAACCATCTTTTGTTTATCTTCTTCCTGAGTATCAATGGCATTACCACTTCTGCTATCTTTGGCCTCATCTGCCCCAGGTCGTTTTAATGAAGCTCCTTCAACAAATGAAAGAGCTGTTAAACCACCGGCCCTTTTAATCACATCAGAGATCCGCTCATCTTTATGACTAATGGTATAGATTCCAGGATATAATACCTCTCCCTCTACTTTAACCTGTTGCTGTATCTGGTAACCTTCTGAACTCCGGATCGAAACTACATCAAAGGGTTGTAATATGATTACGGAATCCCGTAATTTCAAATCAACCGGAATATTTACATTAATAATATCTGCAGTTTTTGCTGACAACGAAGTAGCATCACTGTTCTTAACTCTTCGTGCAATTTCAATCCGATTAGGTGTAGCACCCTCTTTGAAACCGCCAGCCATCTGAATCAATGCCTCAAGTGTCATTCCCTCGGCATACTCGAAAGTACCAGGTGCTCTGACTTCCCCTTTAATATCAACTTTAAACTCTTCTCTCAGATCAAAAATGGAAGAAATAGTTACTTTATCCTCTCTCCTTAAAAGAATATCTTCCTGAGTTCCCTTTAACACTTTATCTACATCAAAAGACAATAGCGCCAATGTATTGTCTGTATTTAACCTTGATATATAACCTCGGTTTAAAAAGGCATCTTCTTTTAAGCCATCTGCTTTTTCGATCAATTGTTTCAAAGTCAAACCACTTTCTAATGCATATTGTCCGGGTCGAAATACTGCTCCCTCAATTTCTACACGATTAGCAAAACGGTCTAATATCGTTTCTACAATATATTTATCACCATTCTTTGGTCTGTAACCGCCAAAATCATCTGCATTAACATCTGTAATTTGTCTTTCCTTATTGGTATTCTGCAAAACTTTGATCTTGGCCGAATAGGCTTTATTAGAGAATCCTCCGGCAAATTTAACCACGTCAGCCAGTGACTCAGTACTAAGCACCTCATATAAGGCTGGCCTTTTCACTTCACCCGACATCTCAACTCTTGCCTGATATACCGGAATATTAATCACATCCTGGTCCTGCAAACGAATATTACCAGTTTGCATCCCTTTTAAAAGGAAATTATAAACATCTATAGTGGAAACAATTCGATTATTACGGATTACCTGGATCTTTCTAAATGACCCGTTTTCATTAGGCCCACCTGAAGCATTTAAAGCGTTAAACACAGTAGATAAAGAAGAAAGGGTATAAGAACCTGGCTTCACTACTTCGCCTAATAGCGTAATTTTAATACTCCTAATATTACCCAGGTTAATGGCAACGTTGGTACGACCACTTCTTAAACTTGGATAAGTGCTGCCCATTGCAGAGCGAATCTTTGAAGTTGCTTGCTCTATAGATAACCCTCCTACTGATATTAAACCTACATATTGAAGACGGATCGTTCCATCAGGACTCACCTGTAATTTATAATTAGCCTCATTATCACCAGTCAAATCAATTAACAATTGATCATCAGGTCCAATGATATATCCTTTAGGAGTAGCCATTCTTAGGTTTGGCTCAAACTTAATATCGTTGTTTTTGAATAACTCAGCACCGAAGATCTTAGGAATCAGGTTACCAAAAGCATCCTTTACTTGTGCTGTATTTTGATTTGCTAAATTTTTACTATTAATGGAGGCATCTGGTTGATCATACGATCTAACGGCCCCATCATCATTCTGTTCTTTCTCTGAATTAGTAGTAACACTTGACGCAGGACTTGATTTTCGTATTTTTTCAACTCGTGTTCTTAACTTTGAAACCTCTTCCGCTTTCATTCCCTGAGCAGTCGCCATTTGCTCCAATTGAGCATCATTATACCCAACAGACTCGGCTTTCTGGATCAACTGCCGCACTTGTGCATCGGTTAATTCATCAACTTTTACATCGGAATAATTGGTTTGCGCAAAGATATATGGGGAAATTAGTATACTACATATAAAGAGTAATGTAGCGGCAATTCGTCTAAAATTCATGAATATGGAGAGGTATTATTATAGTTGTAATAGACAAAAGTACCACATTCTAAACAATATTAAGTGATCTTTATCACAGAATTGAAATCCTAGTGATCAATTGTTGCACATTTGTCAAAGCTGATACGCGTGCAATACGAATTACGCTACTTCACAACTGGGAAATAATTTCCCATCCTAAGCTAAAAAAGGGCCAGCCCCCCAACTGGCCCTAAAAAAACTAATTTACCCCCTCACACACTCACTAAACCTATAATACGGCTTGTTCCCAACCCGGTATTCATCCAATTTTCCACCCTTTGTCCAAATGTCAATGGTCCTCCGGCTTACCCGAAGCTTGCTTGCCATCTCATCCATACTCAACAGCGCCTCTCCCTCTGTCTGTCCTATTTGATCCAGCAGCAGCTGCCGTACCTCCCGCATCACGGTTATAATAACAAACGTTTGCTGAAATAGCTTATCCAGCAGGTCTATTGCCTTAAACAGGCTTCGACTGATTTCTAACATGTAATTCCTCATTTTCTTTCTTTTTGTTACGTGTATCACGTTTTATAGATTTAATAAATTCGGATGTTTCTTTCCTTGAAACAAAATGCCGCAAAATTTCCAGTAGCTTATCCCATACTGGTTCATTATAACGCGAGAACTCGATATGAAGGCCTGAGACGCCTTTAGGTAGATCGAGGTGTTCATTCCTGTTGAATGGGTAAATGCAGAGCTCTCGTAGCTTCTTAGTGAGTTCGGTTACATCCCGGTTTTCTTTAAAAAAAAATGTTAATGTAACGACCACAAACAGGACGGCGCACATACGCATAAAGCGACAATGCGTCAAAAGACTTCTTCTTGATCTGCACCAACTGCTTTTTAAACCCCTTGTGCTCTTTCCTGAGGTAGATTTCCATCTGTCCGCTCTCTAGCAAAAGCGCAGCAGCATGTTCGAACTCATAGGTATGATGTTCGGGAAGTACCGCAATATGCGTTTTAAGTACTTCTATGAATGGCGCTTCGGCCACTACGTAATTGATGTTCTCCCAAAGCCGGTTTAATTTGCTCAATACAGATATAAAAATTACCCGGGCATGATGTACCCGCACTGCCAACCTATCGGGCAATGTGAATTGCGCAAATTCCGACTCCACTTCATACTCCACAATCTGGAAGTTAAATTCATGAGCCAGCGCGATCAGTGAATCCCGATCCTGGTCACTGGTCACCCATTCATCCAGCCAGGAAGAATCCGCACGAATAAATACAACCCGCACGTCACGGGCAGCACAGATCTTTCGCAAAGCACGCATATCCATTCCACAGCCCTTCTTATGCCCGGTAAATTGCACCTCACAATGCAGGCGCAGGAAAGTCTGCAAGGCATGATGATCCCGCGGAGTTTCCATAACCACCAGGTCACCCGTCGTCAGCAATGCATCGGCCACAACCTCCAATCCCTTGCCCTGTGACACCGGCAACAAATGTCCCATCTTGACCCGCAGCTCCTCTAGCAGCAGCTTCCTCACGATTGCCGCCTTGATGACCTGCATACTCGCATCGGATGATAAAGGGTGATCCCGCATCAGCTTCCTCTGCATAGTAGCCAATTGACGACCTTCCACTGTGGAAATCGGACAGACATCCATTTCGAGCATCAGCATCTGCCGCTCAAATGCAGCTGCAGGCATTTTACTGGCAAGCGTGTGATACGACCGCTGTCCCGTGTCCGCAAAATCAAAGGGATAAACGATCAGTCTCTCCTCCAATGGTTTTGCAGTAAAATAGGTTCCGCTCGTACCCCTTGATGTCAGGATTCCGTCCTCCCTCAGCTTTTTGTAAGCCTTTTGCACCTCGCAAGTACAGATATCGTACTCTGCAACCATTTCCCGCTGTGTGGGTACTTTGATCTGGAACTTTCCATGATTGCTTTTATTGTAAAAAGCAGTAAACTGATTGATAACGTTTTGCGCTTTCCATTTGCGGCCATCATTCATTGGCGCATAACTGCGAAGAAAATAAAGGTTCATAAAAGGTTTAAGGTTTATAATTGTTAACTAAAAACCCAAATCAACCGATTATAAATCACATTGGATTTACATTAATTTTTAACATTTAACGTTTGCAAGGCGTTGCGCTTAAATGAGGTATTATGTTGGTTCTTGTGGGTATTACATAGCACGCATTCTTTTAGAAAATACGAGACATGTCTCGTATTTTCTACAGGCACAACATTTTATAAGAAACTGGGTTATAAGTTTTTGGAATTACCTAAATTTACTAAAACAAAGGAGGAGTTTATGTCATACAGAACAAGTTTAGAGCAAAAGTGGGATTACGAAAACGTAATGAATTATGCTGTTCAAGAGGAGGGCAAAAAGAAGTATGGTGAAGGAGAGAAAAAAGGAAAAAAAGAAAATAAAATAGATACCGCTCGTAAAATGAAAGCCAAAGGTTACTCATTTGCTGAAATTGCTGAAATAACAGACCTATCCATAGAGGAAATTGAAAACTTATAAAGCAAATTTAATCAGATCCCTATACCATTACCCGCTCACCAATCTGCTGTCTCCACATCGCATAATAAAGCCCCTTTTCTTCTAAAAGCTCGGCGTGTTTACCCGACTCAATGATATGCCCTTTCTCCAAAACAAAGATCTTGTCGGCATGCATAATAGTGGAAAGGCGATGTGCAATCAATATGGTGATTCTTTTATCCATATTGGAAACATCCCGTATGGTCTTGGTGATTTCTTCTTCTGTAATGGAATCCAAAGCTGAGGTCGCTTCATCAAATACAAGGATATCGGGTCTGCGAAGCAAGGAACGGGCAATAGACAATCGTTGTTTCTCTCCACCGGATACTTTAACGCCACCTTCTCCAATAACGGAATCCAGCCCCTTATCTGCACGAGCGAGTAAACTCTGACATGCTGCTTTGCGCATCACATCCAGACACTCTTCATCTGTTGCATCTGGCCGCACAAACAATAAATTCTCCCTGATCGTTCCCGAAAACAACTGCGTATCCTGTGTCACAAAACCAATCCGCTCTCTAAGCTGATCGAGGTCTATTTCGGCTGTAGGAATATTATTATACATGATACCTCCCTCTTTGGGGCTATACAGACCAACCAAAAGCTTCACTAAGGTCGTTTTCCCTGAGCCTGAAGGCCCTACAAAGGCAATGGTTTGTCCGGTAAGTGAGGTAAAGCTAATGTGATTCAGTGCGTTGGTACTGGCGGTCTGATGTTTGAAACTAACATTTTTGAAACTCAACTCCCTGATGTGATCCAGCTTAACCGGATTAAGCGGTTTCTCCTCGATTGGAGAGCTCATGATCGCTTTAAAGTTGGCCAGCGATACTTCCGTTTCCCGATAGGTATTGATGATATTTCCTAGTTCCTGGAGCGGACCGAAAATAAAGAAGGAGTATAGGAACAGGGAGAAAAACTCACCAACGGAAATCTGATTATCGTAGATCAGGTACATCATCAGGAACAGGATCCCATTTCGCAAGAGGTTAACCAGGGTGCCTTGTATAAAACTCAGACTGCGGACGTACTTTACTTTTTTAAGCTCCAGCACCAGGATCCGATCCGTAGTGCTATTCAAACGCTTTATTTCTTGTGCGGCCAGACCTAAACTCTTAACCAGCTCAATGTTTCTTAACGATTCTGTAGTGGATCCGGCAAGAGCTGTCGTCTCGGATACAATACTCTTTTGCACCACCTTGATGCGTTTACTCAGAATAGAACTTATCGTTCCCAATACAGGGATCACCGCAATATAGAATACCGCAATCAGCCAATGGATATTGATCGCATAGAAAAACACAAAGGTAATCCCGATGACACTGGTGAAAACAATATTAATGGTGGCAATGATGAGCTTCTCAGTATCCAGTCGCACCTTCTGAAGGATGCCTAAGGTTTCCCCACTCCGCTGATCTTCAAACACCTGGTAAGGAAGCTCCAGCGAATGCGCCAATCCATCGGAATAAAGCTTTGCCCCCAGACGCTGGGTGATCACGTTCACATAGTAATCCTGGAAATTCTTGGCTATCCGCGATACCATGGCCACTCCCATTGCTGCCAGAACCAAGAGTCCCGCACCTTGAAAAAACTCCTGCGTGGTGTAATCGTGGTAATGCGTCACATACTTATCAATGATCTTCCTGAAAATCCAGGGATCAAGAAAAGAAAAGATCTGATTAATTGCAGCAAGGAGTAAGGCTAATGCAATTAGACTTTTGTATTTCTTTAAATAATCAATCAGAATCTTCATTAAAAAATGGGTTTTGTAGCGGTACAAAAATAATAAAGGGAACAGTGATCGACACCATTCCCTTCTTAACTTTACTTAAATAAGATATACCGTGTTTAAACAGTCATTATATCCTTCTCTTTTATCTCAGCTAAACGGTCTATTTGTACAATGAAACCATCTGTTACTTTTTGTACATCAATCTCACCTGTTTTGATTTCATCTTCTGAAACACCATCAGCCTTCAATTTCTGAATTTTATTATTCACATCCTTACGGATATTACGAATAGCGATCCGTCCACGTTCTGCTTCTTCCTTCACTTTTTTTACCAGGTCGCGGCGACGCTCTTCGGTAAGTGGAGGTACATTCATCCGGATCACCATGCCATCATTCTGTGGATTTAAGCCCACATTGGAATCAATGATCGCTTTTTCAATCTTAACCAACAGGGGTTTTTCCCATGGTTGTACTACAATGGTACGTGCATCGGGCGTATTGATACTCGATACCTGGCTAATTGGAGTAAGCGTACCGTAGTATTCCACCATCACCGAATCAAGCATCGAAGGCATTGCTTTACCGGCACGTATTTTTAACATCTCTGACTCGGCATGATCAATGGCTTTTTCCATCGAAGTCTTTGCGTCAGTCAGTTGCTTTTTTATAAGGTCGTTCATAAACCAGAATTATTATATCAATTATTAATTTTTATCCTCTAACCAATGTCCCGATTGCTTCTCCCTGCGAAATACGCATAAAGTTACCCGGTTTGTTCATATCAAAAACAATAATGGGAAGATTATTTTCCTGGCATAACGTAAATGCGGTTTTATCCATCACGTTCAGCCCTTTCTCATAAACTTCCTGGAATGTAATTTCATCAAATTTAGTTGCAGTAGGGTCCTTTTCGGGATCTGCGGTATAAATGCCATCCACACGAGTACCTTTCAGTACCACATCGGCATTCACTTCAATTGCACGTAACGAGGCACAGGTATCTGTTGTAAAATATGGATTCCCTGTTCCGGCACCAAAAATAACGATCCGCCTTTTTTCAAGGTGACGTACTGCTCTTCTACGGATAAATGGTTCGCAAATCTGCTCCATTTTGATCGCAGTCATCAGCCTGGTCTTAATGTCCAGTTTTTCAAGAGCATCCTGTAAAGCCATACTGTTAATTACGGTAGCAAGCATCCCCATATAATCTGCTTGTACACGATCCATTCCAGCTTTTTCTGCACTCAACCCACGGAAAATGTTTCCACCGCCAATTACGACCGCTATTTCAATACCAGTATCAAAAACCGCTTTGATGTCTTTTGCATATTGAAGCACCCGATCGCTGTCAATTCCGTATTGTTTATCGCCCATTAAGGCCTCACCGCTTAGTTTCAGAAGGATACGCTTATATTTCATTTTGAGAAGATGTTTTTATGATAATAGCCTGTTGAAGCCGGCCAAAGGTAAGTATTTATGTAGTAAATAAAAAAGGGGTTCTTTCACTTGCGCAAAAGAACCCCTTTAATAAGTTCATGATATTTCCTGAATACAGGTTATGCTCCTAATTGAACACGTTTGAATGCAGTAACGGTTAATCCTTTTGATACTGAATCTAAGAATTGAGCGACAGTTTTTGAAGAATCCTTTACAAACTCCTGGTTTAATAAAGTAGAATCTTTGTAAAACTTGTTTAACTTACCCTGAGCAATCTTTTCGATCATCGCTTCTGGTTTTCCTTCAGCACGGATCTGTTCCACAGCAATAGCCATTTCACGTTCGATAGTATGGGTATCCACACCATCTTTATCAATTGCAACTGGATTCATTGCAGCGATTTGCATCGATACATCTTTTCCGGCAGCTTCAATACCTTCCACATTAGCACTTAAAGCAACTAATACACCTAAACGGTAGTTCCCGTGGATGTAGGCAATTACTCTTTCTCCTGTTAAGATTTCGAATTTGTTTACTCCAATCTTTTCACCAATCTTTCCAGTCTGATCAATAACCTGATCAGCAATAGAAGTTCCATTCAGGTCCAAAGCAGTAAGTTCTGCTAAAGTAGATGGGTTCTTAGCGATAGCTAAATCAGCGATACTGTTCGCAAATGCAACGAAATCGGCATTTTTAGCTACGAAGTCTGTTTCGCAATTTACTTCAACAATAATTCCGTGTTTACCATCGGCAGTTGTTTTAGCAATTACTACACCTTCATTAGATTCACGGTCCTGACGACTTGCAGCAACTTTAGCCCCTTTTTTACGAAGGTAGTCGATAGCAGCTTCAAAATCACCATTTGATTCTGTTAATGCTTTCTTGCAATCCATCATCCCTGCACCTGTTTGCTGGCGCAGTTTGTTTACGTCTGAAGCGGAT
This sequence comes from Arcticibacter svalbardensis MN12-7, assembly GCF_000403135.1. Taxonomy (GTDB): domain Bacteria; phylum Bacteroidota; class Bacteroidia; order Sphingobacteriales; family Sphingobacteriaceae; genus Arcticibacter; species Arcticibacter svalbardensis. The sequence continues at coordinate 47,954 of NZ_AQPN01000100.1, read as the reverse complement.
ATTTGTACGGTTGACATTTTTTAAAGTTTATTTTAGAAATAGGTTATAAATAAAGAAGGCCGGCTTCTTAACCGAATTCCGACCTTCAAATATGTTATGCTCTTTTAATAGAGCGAAGAATTACTCTCCTTTAGCTGCAGCAGCTTCATTGGCAGCAGCAACTTCAGCAACATGACCGCTATCGATCTTTGCTTTGGCAGCAGCAGCTTCTTTTTCTGCTTCATCTTCTTTTTCACGTTTACGTTCATCTAATCCTTCATGAATCGCCTTGATAATGATATCAGTGATCAAAAGGATAGACTTAGTAGCATCATCATTCGATGGAATAGCAAAATCGATGTTTGAAGGATCTGAGTTTGTATCCACCATTGCGAAAGTAGGGATATTCAACTTTAATGCTTCAGTTACAGCAATGTGCTCTTTCTTTACGTCGATTAAGAATAATGCTGCAGGTAAACGGTTCAAATCAGCAATACCTCCAAGAAGTACTTCTAATTTAATACGCTCACGCTGGATCATCAATTTCTCTTTCTTAGATAATACATCATAAGTACCGTCTTTAGTCATCTTATCGATGTTAGACATCTTTTTGATTGACTTGCGCACAGTAGAGAAGTTGGTTAACATACCACCCAACCAACGTTCGGTAATAAAAGGCATATTAACTGATTTTGCTTGTTCAGCAACGATGTCCTTCGCTTGTTTTTTAGTCGCTACAAATAAAACCTTACGGCCTGATTTTACAATCTGTTTGATTGCTGCTGCAGCTTCTTCAACTTTTATTAAAGTCTTATTTAAATCTATAATGTGGATGCCATTACGCTCCATGAAAATGTACTGTGACATTTTCGGATCCCATTTACGGGTAAGGTGGCCAAAGTGTACACCTGCATCCAGTAAATCCTGATATGTTGTTCTTGCCATTGTGTGATCTCCCTGAAATTAACGTTTACTAAATTGGAATTTTTTACGAGCTTTCTTACGTCCTGGTTTTTTACGTTCAACCATTCTGTCATCGCGTGTTACGAGACCTTTTGCTCTTAAACCTGGTTTAGCTTCCGGATCTAACTCAACAATAGCTTTTGCAATTGCCAAACGAACTGCTTCCGCTTGTCCTTTTACTCCGCCACCAGCAACGTTTACAGTGATATCGAATTTTCCGGCATTGCCTGAAACTTCTAATGACTGATTCACAATGTACTGTAACGGTAAGGTTGGGAAGTATTCTTTGTACTCCTTTTTATTAACAATGATGTTGCCAGTTCCATCGTTTAAATAAATTCGGGCAACTGCAGTTTTTCTTCTTCCTGAAGTGTTTGTAGTCGACATTTCTTTTCTCCTTTAATTAAAGTTTGATTTCTTTTGGACTTTGTGCGGCATGAGGATGCTCACCACCTGCATATACATGCAGATTTCCGAATAATGCTCGGCCCAAACGATTTTTAGGTAACATTCCGCGAACAGCCTTTTCAATGATGCGTTCTGGATGCTTAGCCATTAACTCCTTAGGAGAAATGAAGCGCTGACCTCCTGGATATCCGGTGTAACGAACATAAGTTTTATCACTTAGTTTGTTTCCGGTCAGTTTTACCTTGTCTGCATTGATAACAATGACGTTATCACCGCAGTCTACGTTCGGGGTGAAAGTAGGCTTGTGCTTACCACGGATCATCACTGCGATCTTAGTAGACAAGCGCCCCAAAATCTCGCCTTGTGCGTCAACAACTACCCATTCTTTATTAACGGTTTTTTTGTTGGCTGAGACAGTTTTGTAACTTAACGTATTCACTTGCTTGATATTAAATTAATTAAACAATTTACTTACCCTTAAAAAGGGTTTGCAAAGATAGGCTAAATTGTTTAATTACCAAACTGTTATTCAGTTTATTATATCTAGGAGATTTTATTGTAATGAATGCCGGGATTGGCGTCTTGAAAGAATTCTTTCAGGATCTTGTTTTGCTCTGCTGCTAGTTCGGGATCCCGATCGAACAGGTCTATTACTTCATTGCGGACGGTTTGCAACAGCTCCTGGTCATGCACTAAATCGGCCAGCTTCAAGTCCAGCACCCCACTTTGTTGTGTGCCCTCCAGGTTACCCGGTCCCCGTAACTTCAGGTCTGTTTCCGAAATTTCAAAGCCGTCATTGGTGCGCACCATGGTATTGAGACGAATTCGTCCGTCGGCACTCAATTTATTGGTACTCATCAGGATACAATAGGATTGCTCGGCACCTCTGCCTACCCTGCCCCTCAACTGGTGTAGCTGGGAAAGTCCGAAACGCTCTGCATTTTCAATCACCATCACACTGGCGTTGGGCACATTAACGCCTACCTCAATCACGGTTGTGGCCACCATGATCTGCGTTTCGCCTTTAACAAAACGTTGCATTTCGAATTCCTTATCTGCTGCGTTTAATTTACCGTGCACTATACTGATCCGATAATCGGGCAAGGGGAATGCGGTTGAAATATCTTCAATGCCCGCTTCGAGGTAAAGCAGATCTAATTTCTCGCTTTCCTTTATTAAGGGATAAACGAGGTACACCTGTCTGCCTTTTGCTATTTCCTGCCGCATGAAACCCAGCATCCGTAGTCGCTGATTTTCGTACAGGTGGATGGTTTTGATGGGTTTCCTGCCTGCCGGCAACTCATCGATGACGGAAATATCGAGGTCGCCGTACAGGGTCATGGCTAAAGTTCGTGGAATTGGGGTAGCCGTCATGACTAACATGTGTGGAGGTATTTTATTCTTTCTCCACAATTTGGCTCTTTGTTCCACACCAAAGCGGTGCTGCTCGTCAATAACCGCCAGGCCCAGGTTATGAAACTGAACAGGATCTTCAATCAGCGCATGGGTGCCAATTAAAATATTCAGACTTCCATCAAGCAGTGCTTCATGTAATTTACGCCGCTCTTTTTTAGGTGTCGCTCCTGTTAATAAAGCGATCCTGATGAAATCATCGCCAATCAGGTGCTGAATAGATTTCAAATGCTGGTTAGCCAGGATGCTTGTAGGCGCCATGATGCAGGCCTGGTAACCATTATCGACCGCCAAAAGCATGGTCATGAGTGCCACAACGGTCTTGCCACTGCCCACATCACCCTGCAGCAAACGGTTCATTTGCACGCCACGCTGTGTATCCATCCTGATTTCCTTGAGCACACGCTTTTGCGCATTCGTGAGGTCGAAAGGTAACTTAGTGGCATAAAATTCATTGAATTTATCGCCTACTGTGGCAAATACGGCGCCTTTAAACTTATCAGTCCTGAGCCGTTTATTATGCAAGAGGCGGAGCTGAATGAGGAAAAGCTCCTCAAACTTCAATCGTTTAATGGCCTGATCCAGCGACTGCATCGTAGCCGGAAAGTGGATTTCCCTGATGGCCTGAACTTTACCAACGAGTGCATACTTTTGGCGGATATAATCGGGAATGGTTTCGCTGAGTTGTGCGGCCACGGTGTCGACCAGGATTTCCTGCAGCTTCTGGATGCCTTTACTATCGAGGTGACTCTGTTTTAGTTTCTCCGTAGAATTGTAAACAGGCTGCAGGGTTGGGTTGCCGGACTTTTTCAGGGTCGGATTATAAATCTCCAGTTCCGGATGCGAAATGGAGATCTTGCCATTAAACTCGTTGGGTTTACCAAAGACGATGACCACAAGTCCGGCGTGCACAATGCGGTCGATCCAGGAAAGCGACCTGAACCAGACCAGTTCCATCACACCGGTTTCATCCTTCAATTGCACCACCAATCGCCGGGCTTGCTTCTCTCCTATAATTTCCTTCGCTATCACACGACCAATCACCTGGATAATAGGCAAATCGCCATTGAGCTCCTGGATCTTGTAGAAACGCGTTCTGTCGATATAACGGAAAGGGTAAAACAGTAAAAGATCCTCGAAATTATGAATGCCCAATTCCTTTTTAAGCAGATCGGCTTTATGCAGACCTACGCCTTTTAGGTACTCTATAGGAGTTTGTAAGTTGAGTTCGGCCCCCATATCTTATAAAAGGCGATTAAACGGTTTCAGGTACGGAATGATCTGATTATTTGGGAATGTGATTATTTAGTGGCAAGAACAGAAATTTCTACACGAACCCCTTTTGGCAATCCAGCTACCCCAACGGTTTCACGTGCTGGAAAGTCGGTTGTAAAATAGGCGCCATAAATGGTATTCACCACTGAGAATAGACTCATATCGGTTAAAAAGATAGTCGTTTTTACCACATCGGAAAAGCTATATCCTGCTTCATTCAGAATCGCATCTAAATTGGACATCACCTGTTGCGTTTCCAGTTCCACTGAAGAGGTAACGAGTTCGTTGGTGTCGGGGTTTATGGCAATCTGACCGGATACATATAATACCCCATTGGCTAAAATAGCCTGGTTGTAGGGACCGATAGGAGCTGGTGCGCGTTCTGTTTTAATTATTTGCTTCATGATTATAGAAAATACCAATCAATTATTTTGTAAATGATCCCGAAAAGGAACATAAGAATAGCTATTGTATTGATGATATGCATCACCTTCAGGTTAATGCTTTGCGGGCGGTCTGAATCTTTTTTTCTAAAGAAATACATAAAACAAACTTACTAAAATTTAACAAAGGTTGGTATGAAAAGCGCTTACAGATCCAATTTACGAAATGGTTTACAAACAACAAAAATAAGTTAGAATCAGGCAGGAAGAAAGTTCTGGAAAGAAGGTAACTGAAAGGGATTTAATTTTGACCTGAGACGCAGCTTACTCGCTTGGCGAGCGGACAAGGTGCGGAGAAGGTGCGGAGGAGGTGGGCAGAAGCTGCGGAAAAATTAAGAGCAAAATCAGGAGTAGCTCGTCCTGATATAGCTAGTATCTCGTCCTAAAATAGCTAGTTTTTAGACAAAAAAAAGGGCCCTTTTGGGGCCCTTTTCAGATAATATGCTTATATACTATATTATCAAATTACTTGATCTCAACACGACGGTTTTGCATACGACCTTCTTCTGTAGTATTAGAAGCGATAGGTTTGCTTTCTCCGAATGCTTCAACAGTTACACGGTTAGCGTCAACTCCTGAGTTTACTAAGTAAGTTTTAACTGAGTTAGCCCTATCTCTAGAAAGACTCATGTTGTACTCTTCAGTTCCTTCAGCAGATGCATGACCTTGTAAGTCTAATACAGTAGTTGAATTAGCTCTTAAGTCTGAAGACACCTTATCCAATGTAGGGTAAGAAGAAGTCTTTAATACTGAGCTATCGAATTCGAATTGGATTGTTCCGTATTGACCAGCAGCAGAAGAATCAGCAGCAGGGAATACAATTGGACAACCTGAACCATCAACTACAGTACCTGCAGGAGTTCCTGGGCATTTGTCAAAACGATCAGATACACCATCACCATCAGCATCAGCAGCAAGTTGATTAACAGTATTCTCTAAAGTGCTTACGCGAGTCTTTAAAGCTTCAACTTCCTGACGTAATGTAGGATCTTTTAATTCATCATACATTAAAGCTACTGGGTTAGACCATTGTAGACTTGGTTTTGATTTGCTACCTAAAGTAAATTCAAGACCAGCATATCCGTAAGACCATTTGTCTTTGTTGGATGCACCGTTAGCCCAAGTTCTGTCTAAGTTATCAGCATCTAAGAAGTTAGCATCGTAACCTAAGTTGAAAGCTACAACTTCACCTAATCTGAAGTTCATACCAACACCAACCGGAATAAATAATTCAGTTCTGTCGCCATCATCATCAGGAGTGTAACCAGTTAAACCAGCACCAGCCTGTACGAAAAAGTCAACATTTTTTTGTCTGCTTAAGAAAGAAACAGTTCCAACATTAACAACACCTTTTAAAGATACTGCATAGTTGATATCAGTTTCGAAGTCTTGACGTAAACCAGTAGCTGTTCCTGATCTTCCATCATTAGCATCAAATGCTCCTGATACTTTACCTGCATGTCCGTCTAATTTCAAAGCGAAAGAAGGAGCAAGTTGTTTCTTAATGAATAGACCGTAACCGAAGTTAGCGTCCCAATCATTGTAATCATTGGTTCCAAAAGGGATCACTGGAGATAAAACACCGCCATTGATACCGATTGACCAGGTTCTGTACTGAGATCTTCCGCCAAACACTGTAGCAGAAGTTGTTGAAGTTGTTGTAGAAGTTGAGTCCTGTGCTGATGCAGCTAATGCAGCCATCGAGAACAAAGATCCAGCAACAACCTTCTTAATTGTAGAATAATTCATTTCTAGTTTGTTTTAAGGTTAAACAAATTTTTAATTGTAATAATTTTGACAAAAGTAAATATAAGTTTGACATTCACAAATAATCAAACATTATACCAATTTTCAAAAATAAACATCAAGTGTAGTAAAAGGTTTTATTAATATTTGAAAATAACGGTCCGATTTAAATCGAAACACCCATATTTAACAAATCGGCTGTATTTGATGTTTAATAGAGCCTTGATAATTAAATACATACAAAAGAAATAATTTTTCTTTTATTAAAACTCATTTTTTTTAGTTTGTGCCATTAAAAAGACAATTCATTAATCGTAGCGATTTAATTTAAACTTTACATGCCATTTCGCTACACACTGTAGTATATTATTTTATACAAATTGTATAACAAATTAGCAATTACCCGAATGATTGCCGATTAAAAGGGAATAACGACCTAAAAACAGGTCAAAAGATAAATAAGGAATATGAACTTTATGGAAAGATTCATAAGTAAAAAATTAATTGTTCAGCACAAGTATCCTTTTCTATTATCTCTACGTAATACAAAAAGACAGCAAGTGAAATTGCTTTATCATAACATCGAACATATAATTTTTAAACTATTAATATAATATATATGTAGCGTTATATCATTTGAATGCGTAAGTTAGGTAACATTTTCAATACGAATGCATGCAAAAATCTTCAGTATCCTTAATAATATCGACATATAACTGGCCTAAAGCACTAGAGATATGCTTATTAAGTATATTGAATCAAAAACAACTACCTGATGAGGTACTGATTGCAGATGACGGATCGGGGGAGGAAACGAAAAAGGTGATCGACTATTTTAAGTCCATTTTTCCGGTTCCATTGATCCATGTCTGGCAACAGGATGAAGGCTTTAGAAAGGCCGAAATATTAAACAAAACGATCAGGGAAAGTTCGTTTACTTATGTAGTACAAATTGATGGGGATGTAATTCTTCATCCTGATTTTATAAAAGATCATCTATTGGTGAGAGAGGAAGGCGCCTTTGTAAGGGGTACAAGAGCAATGCTGACACACACAAAAACAATCGAAGTGCTGAAAACAGGAGATATCAGACTACATTTTTTTTCAAAAGGAGTACAACACCGGATAAATGCATTTCATATTCCCATGCTCAGGCAATTGGGGATTCGAAAAGTCTGGTCATCACGAAGTGTTAGAGGCAGTAATTTAGCGTTCTGGAAATCGGATTTCATCCGGGTAAACGGATACGACAACCAGTTAAAGGGTTGGGGACATGAAGACGAAGAGCTAGCTGCCCGGTTTATCAATAATCACATTATTAAAAAGATAGTAAAGCTGTGTGCCGTTCAATTTCATTTATATCACGCAGTAGCATCCCGAAAAAACGAACCTGCACATGCAGATTTGGTAAAAAACACAGTAAATAATAAGTTAAAAACTTGTGTTCAAGGGTATAACAATTGATTATATGGCTAATAACATAAAAACATCTTTAATTATTTCAACATACAATTGGCCTGAGGCGCTGAGCTTATGCTTATTGAGTGTGAGCAAACAATCTATTATGCCCGATGAGGTAATCATTGCGGACGATGGATCGACATGGGAAACTCTTGCATTAGTTGAAAAATATATCAAGGATTTTCCTGTACCGCTTCGGTATGTGTGGCAGGAAGATGAAGGGTTCCAATTGGCAAAAATTAGGAATAAAGCCATTGCTCAGGCTCAACATGAGTATATTATCCAGATTGACGGAGACCTTACCTTGCACAAGCACTTTATTAAAGATCATATAGAACTAAGTCAAAAGGGAGCATTTATTACGGGGAGTCGTGTTTTGATGGACAAGTCGCGCACGGAAGTAGTGATGAAAAATAATCAAACTCAGACAGGCCTTCTTTTGCCGGGGTTAAAGAACCATACGAACCGAATGCGGATTAAATTTTTGAGGGACTATTTTGCGGACCGTTATAAACAAGGTGATAACCTATATCTGCGGGGATGCAACATGGCTTTTTGGAAAAGCGACCTGATAAAAGTGAACGGATATAATGAAGATTTTTGTGGTTGGGGTAAGGAAGACAATGAAATTGCGGTGCGATTGATCAATTCGGGGATTAAAAAACGGGCGATTAAGTTTGGAGGCGTTGTTTTCCACATGTATCATGGGAACCATTGTTTAGTGCGCAATCATGAAAATGAACACCGGCTGGCACATGCGATCAAGGATAAGATTACGTATTGCAGTCGTGGAATCAGTCAATATTATCAATTCGCACCTCAGCCTCAGATGAGCATTTAACATGATTTCTATTGTTATTGTCACTTTAAATGTAGCAACAATATTGCAGAAATGCCTAGACAGCATCTATAACCAGCACTATTCCGATTTGGAAATTATCGTTATTGATGGAGGAAGTACCGACGGTACGGTAGATATATTGAAAGCTAATCACCCTTCAATAGCCTACTGGAAGAGTGAAAAAGATTATGGTGTTTATGATGCTATGAATAAAGCACTCGATCATGTTTCAGGTGAATGGGTTTATTTTCTGGGTGCTGACGATGAATTACTGCAAGGCTTTTCTGATTTAGCTGAAGAATTGAAAAGCCAGTCTACTATCTACTATGGAAGTGTTTTAAAAGATAGCATGAAATATCTCGGACGTTTATCCGATTATCTTCACGCTAAGACAGGGATATGCCATCAGGCAATGATCTACCCTTCTTCTGTGTTTAAAAAATATACTTTTCCGGATGATTATTCTATTTCCGCTGATCAGGTTCTCAATATGTGGTGTTGGAAGGACAAGTTATTTGATTTTGAATTCAAAGACCATATGGTAGCCATATTCAACCATACTGGCATCTCATCAGTGAAGAAAGATGCCCTATTTGAAAAAAGGAAATCATCCTTGATTTTAGAGAACTATGGGATAATGATTTGGCTACGGTTCCTTTTCAAGAGACTTAAAGAATCTTTTTAAAAAACATATTATCTTTTACTTAGAATAAATCCTTTTTCCAAAGAAAATACAATTTTCCGAGGCAATTGTAATACTTTGTAAGCAAGCCGCTCATTGAATTTTCCAAAAGGAACAATGCGCAACATTATAATCATCAGCTGACGCATAAATGAATTCAGGGCATCTTTATTTATGTCCTTTTCTCTTCCAACAATCTGCTCAACCTGCTCCATATATTCACCTCTTTGCTGGTTACTCTTTTGATTTTCGCGTCTGAAACGGAAGCCAGCCAACATAAAAGCGCAACTATATAAGCGTTCATGTCTAAAAAAACGCATCCAAAGATCAAGGTCTGCCGCTAAGGTATATTGAACATTAATTTTTGCACCTGCTTTTTCCCATAAAGTTCTCTTCCAAAACACTGATTCCTGCTGAATAAACTTTCCTTTCAGCGCGTACATTCGCCATTTTGACCAGCGTTGCTGATAAGGTTCATTATCGTACGTAAATACTTGTCCTTCTTCGTTAAAGAACGTATTGTACCCGGTTAACCATTTCAGCTCTGGAAAGGAGTTAAATATTGCCGAAACGGTAAATAAACATTTCCGATGGTACATATCATCCGAATTAATCCAGGCCATGATATCTCCCGTTGAACGTTCAAAACCCTTTTGTAAGGCATTATACAAACCTTCATCCGGCTCAGTTACCCAGTATGAAAGGTGCTTTTCATATTTCTTTATAATCTCTATTGAGTTATCAGTACTTCCTCCATCAATAATTATATACTCCAGATTGGGGTAATGCTGACAAATTACAGAAAGAATAGTTTCTTCCAAGTACTTTCCCTGGTTGAAAGAGGGAGTAATAATTGATATTTTGGGATAGCTTTTTAAGGGCAGCATATACTATAAAGTCTGAGCTCCGCAAATATATAGTTTTACGATCGAGGTAATATTCCTTATTACATGATAATTAGAGCTCAATCCAGTCCTTTTTAATACTTTTGCAGATTGATTTAATAAATGAAGACATATTTCCGATTACTATTATTTGCAAAACCTATTGAAAAATTTGCAATTCCGTATATTGTAACCACACTGCTAGCGGTCGTATTTAATACATTGAATATGGCTTTGATTGTTCCATTACTTACATTCCTGTTTAATACTTCTGCAAAGGGCACTGTTTACGTAAAACCAGAAAGTGCTTTTAACATGATGGGTAATTTTAATTATTACTCACAGGAATTCAATAAAGCCTTTGGAACTTATGGCGCTTTACAGTATATCTGCGGCATTATATTGATTTCTGTTTTATTGAGCAACCTCTTTAAGTATACCTCTCAGCGCATCATGGAGAATTTAAGGATCCATACCCTTCTTAACATCCGGAGAACTGTTTTTGAGAGTGTAATGAACATGCATCTTGGCTTTTTCAATAATGAACGCAAAGGAGATATCATATCGAAGATTACCAATGATGTGCAGGTGGTTCAGTTTACCGTTACCGGCACACTGCAGGTGGTATTTCGCGAGCCCTTTCAGCTTATTGCCTACCTGGTCGCACTTTTTGCTATATCGCCTAAACTATCATTCATATCCATCCTATTTATTCCTATTTCGGCCATATTTATAGCTAAACTGGTAAAGAGTTTAAAGAATGTGGCTTCCAATTCGCAGTCGTCCTTTGGGGTGATGGTCAGTAACCTGGAAGAAGCGCTAACGGGAGTAAAAATCATAAAAGCATTTAATGCCACGCCTTTTATCACCAAAAGGTTCAATGATGAAAATGAGAATTTTTCGGAGTTGGGAAGACAGATGGCCATTAAGCAACAGTTGGCATCACCTATATCGGAATTTCTGGGTGTACTGATGATCGTGGTCATCGTATTATATGGAGGAAGTATGGTGCTTGGCGGCGATCCTAATTTCACTGCTCCCATGTTTATCGGGTATATCGGGATCTTTTCCCAGTTAACCCGTCCGGCTAAAGCACTCTCCGATTCATTTACAGGGGTCAACCTGGGTTTAGCGGCAGGTGAGCGTATATTAGAACTCATTGATATGAGACCCAGTATTCAGGATGCACCCAAAGCAGTTGAAGTAACCGAATTTAAAGAATCCATATCGCTGCAAAACATCGATTTCAGCTATGGAGATAAAGTGATATTAAGTAATGTATCCCTGACTATCCCAATTGGAAAAACCATTGCGCTGGTAGGGCCATCAGGTGGAGGTAAATCTACCTTAATGGACCTGATTCCCCGCTTTATAGAACCTCAGGGTGGTAGTGTTCACTTTGACGGCTTAGACATTAAAAACATCACCATGGATTCCCTGCGCAAGCAGATCGGCTTTGTGAACCAGGAGTCTATTCTTTTTAATGATACGATTTTTAACAATATCGCCTTTGGTAAACCCGATTCTACTAAGGAAGCGGTTGAGGCTGCTGCCCGTATTGCTAACGCGCATGAGTTTATTTTGAATACCGATAATGGGTATCAAACGAACATTGGCGACCGTGGAATTAAATTATCAGGCGGACAAAAGCAACGTATTAATATTGCCCGGGCTGTTTTGAAGAATCCACCGATCATGCTGCTGGATGAAGCGACTTCTGCATTGGATACTGAGTCTGAAAAGTCAGTTCAGGATGCATTGAATAAGTTAATGAAGAACCGTACGACGCTGGTGATTGCGCACAGGCTTAGCACGATAAAGGATGCGGATATGATTGCGGTGCTGGATTCGGGTAAGATAGTTGAAACGGGTACACATTCGCAATTGATGGCACATGACGGCGTATATAGACGGTTGGTGGAAATGCAGACGTTTAGTGAATAAGAATAAAAGTTAAGCATGATCTCTATTATTATATCATCAGTTAATCCAGAGCAACTTAAGGCTGTTGGAAAGAACATTGAAGAAACAATTGGAGTTCCTTATGAAATCATTGCCATGGATAATCAATCGGGCGAGAAAGGAATATGTGAGGTTTATAATGAGGGAGCAAAACAAGCGACCTTTGAGTTTTTATGTTTTATGCATGAGGACATAAACATTAAAACAGCTGGTTGGGGTAAAAACGTTATAAATCATTTTGATCTTGATCAGAACCTGGGCTTAATAGGCATTGCGGGAAGTAGTTATAAATCAAGCGTTTTTTCTGGTTGTTTCCCCCACATATGTTCATATGGCGTAAATTTTGTCAATATCATTCAAACTTATAAGTACAAAAAAGAGACTAGTCATCTTTATTTAAGTAATCCAGGGAATGAGCTAATAAAAGAAGTAGCTGTTTTAGATGGCGTATGGCTTTGCACAAAAAGGCATATCTGGAAGGAGTTTCCTTTTGATGAACAGACCTTCAAAGGATTTCATTGTTATGATATTGACATTTCGCTAGCTATAGGACAGAAATATAAGGTTGCAGTGATATTTGACATCTTATTAGAACATTATTCAGAGGGTAAATTTGAAAAAGAATGGATGAACGAAACATTCAAGCTACATAAAAAATGGAGAGATTACTTACCTGTTAATAAGGCTGGATATAGCGATAAAGATATTCATTACACAGAAAAAAGATCTTACCGGTATATTGTTTTGGAACTGATGAAGAGGCATTACGATTTAAAAGCTATTTTAAATGTATTACGTTATTCCAGTGTGTTAAAACTAGATCCCTTTTTATATGTAAAGCTTTATTATTATGCTTTAAAAAGCTATGTATTTAAGGGTTAAGGCAAGGAATATCCGTAAGCTTCAATAAACTTTTTCCAGAATAATAAGTTGCCTTCGTAATCCGAATCATCGCGATACCATCCATGGCAGCCGAAAGGAAGTTCATGATCATTAAGTTCAAGAAATTCGGCTGGATTGACGTCAAATGCAAATCGTCGGGCTATTTTGATTTTGGGTATTTTGAAGAAAGGATTCATTGCATTTACATAATGACTAAAGAACATATCTTCATTAAATTTCCATCTTTTCATAAAGGGCTTAAAAAACCGAAGATTGTTGATGAACGAGCTTGTTTTTCGTAATGAAAGTCCACCGTTTCCTACTGAAGAAACCTTTTTTCTACCAAATATTTTATGATACCGGATTACTTCTCTTGGGTATCCGGCATCTAACCAGCCGGTAACATCAAAGGGCCATGGTGCTCCAATGTAATCGTAATTGCGGTCGCACCAATACTGGAGATCATCTTTAAACACGAATGCATCGGTTTGATAAATAAGCAAATAGGTGCTATTTTTAAAGCGCTCGTATAAATCGAGACTCATCATTAACTTGTTATATCCATCAATGCCATCAAAGAATTCGGCATTGAATCGTTCTACCGCCAATTCTTTGCTGCAATCCTTAGCGACAGTTAAATAATCGTCTATGTTAAGATGGGGAGGGCAAATTAATGTAACCGGATGATTAAACAACACACTGAAACACTGTCTTAACGAAACCGTTTCGTAATAACTTAATCCTTTATAGACAGGAATAATCACTCTAACTAATTCTACCATTTATGATTTGCAATATGGGCATTTTTATACGTATTAATATTAAACTGATCTTGGCTTATCTTCGCTTTATAAATGGTTTTTTTACAAACTCGACAATATTATAAGGAAAAGAATTTAGTTTTTTATTAAGGGTGCCTATTTCTATGTTTAGCCTATCTATTTCCTGTATATAAAAATTGGGCAGTTGTTTTTTAAAAACCTCATCATCATCACGTGAAATCCCCTTGTAATCATTATAAACCGCAATAATTCTATTCACATACTCAGTCTTTATGGCAGAAAATTTAAAACATTTAATATTGAAATCCCAATCTGCCCAAATAGGGTACTTTAAATTGTACAATCCTACTAACGAAAAAATGCTGTAGTGGTAAAATATCGCCTGATGACATATATTACCCTCTATAAGGAGCCTTTCTATCGAAGATTCTTCGCCGTATATATAACCACTATTTTTAAAATAGGCATTTCCATATATAAAATTGGAGTCAGACAATTTTATATAATTATTTATGTCATATAATACATCATTATCTTTTAAAATATCATCACTACCTAAAAAGTATAACCATTCTCCTTTCGAAAGTTGAATACCTGTATTCATAGCATCATATACACCTTTATCCTTTTGACTTACAATATTGATCTTATTATCATTAAAATCACTTGCAATACGGATTGTCTCATCACTTGAAACGTTATCAATTATTAGGATCTCATAATTATCTACGCTCTGATTAAGGACACTTAACAGGCATTCTTTAATACTCGTTTCCGAATTGTAGGTAGGTATTATGATGGATATTAAACTTTTTATCGGCTTGTCAATCATTAAGTCTCGCATTAGTATTTGTAGAAGTAAAGTTAAAGTTCTAATTTAAATCGGGAAAATTAATATCAGTTTCATGTTTTATTTGGCTTCCTAACACTCCTCAATACTTTTTAAATAGATACATTTTGTATCTGTTTAGAAATACTAATCCTATGTTTTTCTTCAATAAAAAAAGCAACTACCTTTCACTTTGCTGCATTATGAAAGATGAGAATTAATATCTGGCTGAATGGATTGACTATCATAGAAAAATAGAAGTGAAGAAGTTTTACATTTATGATAATGACAGCACTATTCCTGCAAAGGAAACACTGGCATCTTTAATCAGGGAAAAAGTTGTTGTAGTAGAAAAAATGGCAGGAAGAATCAAACAGCTGGAGACCTATGTGCATTGTTTAAAGCATTATGGCAAAAAGACGCAATGGATGATTTTTAAAAAACTAAAGCTTCTTCCTGATCTCTTTATAGCAGAAAACATTAATTGCCATATCAAAAGCTTCACAGATCAATATTTTATCAGTAAATGGACTATTCAGAACAGCTGACTCTTTGATATAATAGTGAAATCCTTCATCCTGCATAAGCAGAAGTAACTCATGCAGGGTCTGTTTTGAACCTATATGATTATGATATTCGAAAAAAATATGATTAGCTTGTTTTAGAAGGCCCTTACATGATCGTAGAACAAGATCTTCAGCCCCTTCAATATCTATTTTAAGTAAGTCGACATCATCTGTTAGAAAGTCTTTTAAAGGCACTGCTTCAATAGATTTAGGCTGCTGATTGGCGTAAGCATTTAGCACTCTGCCGCCCATTCCTCCGTCTGTATAGAAGCTCAGATTGCCAACTTTATCCCATACCGCTTTCTTGAAAAGCTTAACATTTTCCAATTTAAACGTTTCTACATTTTCTTGTAAGATATTGAAAATATGTTCTTCGGGCTCAAAGGCAATTATCTGGTGCTCTTTATAATTTAATGCAAAATATAAGACACTCAGACCCATATTAGCACCACAATCTAAAATTGTTCTGGCTGTTTCTGATGGATTAAATTTATAGATTCCGGTTTCAAAAAGTTCTTTGTAGGTAGCTACAAAGCTTAATCCGTCATGAAACTTAAATGGTTTATGAAATATAACATGCGTATAGCCTACCTCGAAACGTGGTAACAGCGATAAACGTTCCAGCTCATCACGTATGATATCTTCTTTGCTGAGGACCTCAACTACAGGTATACGATTAACCTCCCCTTGATCACTTGGTTTATTACTATACATGTTCCTATATTATATATTTATGCTTAAATATTCAAAACTAAGACCTACTCCATTTGATTAAGAACTGCAACTAATTTACCAATATCAATTGTAAGATTGCAGCCCTCACTCTCAATTACAAGTAAATCATCATCAGGAGTGCCAAAAAGATAATGATAATTAAGATGAACAGCATCGGCTAAATGCCAATAACATTGATTATGATAGATCCGATCCCTCCTAAACTCCAGCACATTACTACCTGGCTGCATATATATCATGTTGGTTAAACCTGCCCCATGAATGGAAACCATACATCTGGCGGAGGCAGTAACACTTATTTGCTCCTCTAAACTCATATTTTCATAATTGATTATTTCATACCCAAAGTGTTTCATTACATCAAGCACCTGATCTTCATTCAAGACCTTTCTATACCTGACATTTCCTCGTATTATATAAAGTTTGCGTTTCGGTTTAAGGCTATTATTTCCAGAACGCCTCAATATATCTTCAGAGATTCTGCTTATAAGGTGATCATTTATATAACCAGGCAAGCAGCTTAAAGTAACTAATGATAAATGCTTCACCTGAAGTAATTCATTACTCTTGATAAATTCAATTCCTTTAGGATGCAAGCCCAATAACTCAAGGCTTTTCAATCCAATTTCTTTTATATAGGAAGAATGATCAGGCAGCAATAAATAATAATCCTTTAAAGATTCTTTAACACTATAAATGCGGGGAAGGGTATCACAAAACCAGTGATAATGAGCATGGCCCCATTCGTTAAATGCAAGCAGATATTTTTTATCGGGATCTGTCTCTTTTTTATTTCTAAATATAACCTTTTTTAAATAATGCTTGAGATTAAAGTATCCGGAATAATAATCAGGATTAAGCAACGATTTTTTGTGCACGTTGAAGTAACTGGTGTATATAAATCCCTGATCATTAACAAGACAATCATCGACTTCTATTAGCTCTACGTCAAAAGTTTGGTATGTAAATTCTCTTCTACAAAAATCCAATTCGCCTTCAACATAATTTTTAGGCATTTGACTGTTAATGGTGTACGCTTTTAAAAGTAGTTTTTCAGACATCATTCAAACCTACTAATTTTTCTGAATTTCGTGGTCACACTATTAAATTGCTTAATTTTGCTTAATTCAAATTCGAATGAAGCCTTCAAATAAAGCAATCTTACATAAGCCACTTATAAGCATCATCACAGTAACGTTTAATGCTCATCAGCATATTCAAAAATGTATAGATAGCATCCAGACACAGTCCTATCCGAATATAGAACATATCATTATTGATGGTGGCAGTACGGATGGAACTATGGAAATCCTGGAGCATAATGACTCAAAAATAGCTTACTGGAAGAGCGAAGCAGACACTGGTATTTTTAATGCAATGAATAAGGGATTGAAACAGGCAAAAGGCGACTGGATTTACTTTCTTGGCGCGGATGATACGTTATACCCCGCATTTTCGACTATGGCAGCATTACTAAAGGACCGGGACACGATTTACTATGGGCAGTGTTCCTGGGGCGACATGACGCTTGGAGGAGTATTTAGTCCCTATCGTTTGACCTACGACTGCATTTGCCATCATAGTGTGCTATATCCAAAACGTGTTTTTGATAAATACAGATACTGTGAAAAATACCCTACAGGGGGCGATCATCTGCTTAATATTCAATGTTGGAACGACTCGTCAATTAAAAAGGCATATCATCCTTTAATTATAGCTAATTTTGCACAGGGAGGAATTTCCCAATCTGTTCCTGATCCATTGTTTGATCAGGATTTCCCCGGAATTGTAATGAAGTACTGCAGCTTGACTGTTTATTTTAAGTATCGGTGGAGACAATTTAAAAACAAAAGAAAAAAGTATAATCACTGATGCCTGCATATCAAACTACATCTCCCGTTCTCTTTCTTATATTTAACCGTCCGGATACCACTCAGAAGGTCTTTGAACAAATCTGTGAAGCTAAGCCTGCCAGGTTATATATTGCTGCTGATGGACCTCGTCGGGATCGTGAAGGTGAAGATTTGCTGTGCAGAGAGGCCCGAAAGATTATTGAAAACATTAACTGGCCTTGTGAAATAAAGACTTTATTCAGGGAACAAAACATGGGAGCAAAAGATGCGGTATCGGATGCTATTAGGTGGTTTTTCGATTCTGAAGAAGAAGGCATTATTCTTGAAGATGACTGCCTACCAAATAACAGCTTCTTTTATTTTTGTGATACCCTATTGGAAAAATACAGATATGATGCAAGAATAGGGTCCATTGGTGGTTGTAATCTTCAACATGGACGTGTCTGGGGGGATGCTTCTTATTATTTCTCTAAACAGGTGCATATATGGGGATGGGCTTCATGGAGGCGCGTTTGGAAGGACTATGATAAAGAACTAGTAAATTATAATGACAAACAAGCAATAGAAAGAATTCCATCTGTCTTTAACGATCCCTTTATAACAAAAGAACTCCTTTATATTTTTCATGAAATAAAAGAAGGTAAGGGTAACTATTGGGATTATCAGTTTGCTTTTACCTCTTACTTTAATAGTTTCCTTTGTATCGTTCCAAATATAAATCTAATTACCAATATAGGATTTGGAGAAGGCGCAACGCATACTTTTGATATTAGTAGTACAGATGCTAATATTCCTTCCTTTAATATCACTGAAATCACCCATCCAGAATACATAATGCCTGAAAATGAAGCTGACTATATTATGGTAGGAAGTGGTTTTAATATTGATGATAAAAAAAGAAAATATAAGAAACTCACAAGGAGGCTTAAAAGATGGTTGAAAATATCAAAGTCTATTTAGTTAGCTACAAATCAATCTTTATTTATAACCAGATAAAATCCCTTATCTCTGCCAATGGGTTCATGATCGATTTCGATGATCGATTCGCCTTCTACATAGGTTGTGAACTGCGCTTCAAGGGTATATTTTTGTTTGAAATGGTGTAAAAATCCTTTTTGATTGAAGAACCAGGAGGGATAGGAGGCTTCGTAAACAGAGGGCCATACCTTTTGGATGGTCAGCCTATCGGAGGGTTCGTCTACAAAAGCGGTTCGGTCTATAATGATGTACTTAAATCCGAATGATACCAGCTTTTCCAGAAAGACATGAGGCTCTGGCAGATATTGCACCACACTCGATAAAAGCACCAAGTCAATAGGATGAACGGCAAGAACTTCTTCGATGGAATCTGCGAAATGCAGGGTATTGTCTTCGAAATATTGCTTACCGCAACTTACATAGTGAGGCTGTTCTACGACATCCCAACTGGCGCAGATTTGTGGGGTTAAAAACTCCTTGACTTGAAAATAAGTGCTTCCTAATGATCCTCCGAAATCAAGTACATGCAGGGCTGTTCCTTTTTGATTAGCACTATGCAGCAAAAAAGTAATTAAAGGAAAGGGATATTCCTTCTGATCAAAAATAACTGAATCGCGCTCATAGATGGCTTCTCCTGACTTTATCTTTAATAAAGAAGCCTTTGTCTTGGCTAAGATATTTTCTTTGTCGTATCCATCCGTATGCGCAACGGCCTCTTCCCAGGAGGGATAGTTGCCAAACCAGCCATATTCTTCTTTAGGCTTTTTCCTAAACTTATTTTTGAAGTACTTTATCATCTGCTAAAATTGGTGGTTCAATGCATGCAATGACCAATCAATTTTAATACTAAATATTTTAAATATGGAATTTAATTTAATGATAATGGCGTTTTTGCTGTTTGAAGGGGGTATTATGGGGGTTAAGGGGGGTTTTGTTGATATTATTGGGCGTTTTAAAACTGGTTTAATACTTCTATTATGCGGCCTATATCTTGTTCGGTGTGGCAGAATGAAATGGGTAAACTTAGTGTTGTTTGATGTATTTCTTCTGATATCGGGTAATGGAATCCTTCAAACTTACCTTCAAGAGCTTTCTGCTGATGCGGTGGAATGGGATAATGGATTTCGGTTTTTATGTGATGCTCCAGCAAGTAGGCTCTTAGCTGATCTCTTTCGGGATGCCTGATCGTATAGATATGAAATACGTCGAAGTAATCGTCATGTACGACGGGTTTTATGAAATCTACACTCAGCCATTCCTGGTATAATGAGGCCAAACGGCGTTTATGGCTGTTGATCTCATTGAGCCGCTTTAACTTTACGGAAAGAAAACCTGCCTGTATTTCATCGAGCCTGGAATTTGTACCTATATATTTATTTATGTATTTGACTTTTGATCCGTAATTACGAAGTGCCTTTATCTTCTCATAGAGTTCTTTATCGTCGGTAGTAATGGCTCCTGCATCGCCCAGTGCGCCCAGGTTTTTAGTGGGATAAAAGCTAAATGCACCGAAATCGCCAAAGGTTCCTGTTTTTTTCCCTTTGTACTCAGCTCCATGTGACTGTGCGCAATCTTCTACCACTTTTAGGTTATACTGACCTGCGATTGACATAATAGGATCCATATCACAGGCCTTTCCATACAAATGAACTACGAGAATGGCCTTTGTCTTCGCGGTTATACTTGCCTCAATTTTTGATGGATCAATGTTATATGTAAGCGGATCGGGCTCTACGAGGACTGGTACCAGGTTATTGTGATACACGGCAAGAATGGTAGCAATATAGGTATTTGAGGGAACGATGACTTCGCTGCCTGCAGGAAAATCGAAACAGCGTAAGGCCAGGATAAGGGCATCGAGTCCGGAAGCTAATCCTGCACAGTAGTTTGACCCATTGTAGACAGCAAATTCCTGTTCAAATGTCGAAACATTATTTCCCAGGATAAACCAACCACTCTCCAATGTATCTGCAAAGCTCTTTTTATAGCTTTCCATAAAGGGGGTATTCAGGAGCTTAAGACTTTCGTATTCAATCATGATAAGGGTCATATATATAATCTGCTGCGTCAAAAAACTCTGATGCCAGCACCATTAGGATTGCATCTTCACTAAAACTGTGCATTTGATGCCAATCTTCCGGCTGAATTAACAGACATTTATCGGGTGTATCTAACAGAAATTCTTCCTTTAACACGTGATTGTGGTTAAAAATTGTACAGCTTCCTTTAATACAGATCGCGGCCTGAATAGTTTGGTGATGTCTGTGACCGCCTCTTACAGAGTCATCTACACCGTAAATATAAAAAATACGCTTAATATCAAAAGGGATTACCTTTTCTATAACAGTCAGGTTTCCACGTTTATCGGTAAATGTTTTCAGATTTAATAGTTCGGCCACTTTAGTTTTTTATGGTGATATGAGATGCTGGTTCTTTCTTTAGATCAATTTTCTTTTTTTGTAATAGTTCCTGTAATATCCTTTAAATATAAAAGTTACCCTTCTGCCTGTTACGCGTTTAATCCAATCAAAATTAAGCAAAGGTTCGTGAAAGGTTATTTCTTTATTTATTGTCCTTATTTTGTTTTCGGCAGCTACCAATGCCTTGATATAAGGCTTGTAAATGTCTTTTATAACAGCTTTTGATAGGTAATACTGCTCTGCTGTTAGGCGAAACGATTTCTTGATGCAATACCTGAAATCATGAAAATGGTAAAAAATAAGTTCATCCTCTTTTAGGAAAGTGGTATCCAGAACTTGTATTTTATTTGCTTTATGGAGAAGATCGTATTGCTGCACATTCCAAGGTGCAACTCCTGCTCCAATATTTGCCAATTCATGCACACCTTTGAATCGGGTGGTCCAGTCATCTAAATATTTCTGATCACCAAACTTTCCATCTTCAAATCGTTTATAACACCATTCCAAACAGGCATTGCGCCACCAGTTTAATGCGGTCAACCCTTCTGCTGTGTTTTTAAAGGTGATGTATTGTACACAATAATAGCCACTCAGTGCGGACTGATCATGCTCCGCAGTATAGCGGTGCGCCGTTATGAGTATTGACTTTTCGTTCATTTCGTCCATTATTCCCTTTGGGTTACTAAAGAAAAGCAGGTCGGCATCTATATAGGTACAATGGTCCAGTGCATACGTTTTTAAGCAATACCAGATTGTTGAGGAGGTACAGGTCCAGCAATATTCACCTGAAGTACGTCCGGGTTTTACAGCTAACAGCTCATCGTCCTCAAATTCCTTTAAAGAAATGATAGTGGCGTGTTTCAGTTTTAAGTTTAATAAAACAGTCAGGCAGTCGTTATCAAAAGCGAAAATATAAAGATGAAAATCGTTGCAATGGTCTTCAAGTGAATAATACATCGCAAGCCCCCTGGATAGGTAAGCGGAATTAAACAACGTACAGTAGTGTAGCATGAACTTATTGAAAAATGATTTGTTTAATAAAAGAAATAATACCGGGACGTTCCAATCTTTGATTTAGTGCATATCTGGAAACCTGTGATTTTGCAGCACCCTGAAAATGGAGCGCATATAATTGCACATAAGACTCTCCACCAGTAGTTTTTGCATAAGGCAGATTGTTTTTCCAATACACCTTTTTCAATCCTGCTTTCATCTCGAAGCCATCACTTTCATTGATGTTACTATCAAAATAATACGCACCTGAGGGTTCTGAGATCTCCTTTACATGATCCGAAACATCTTGCTGGTATAAAGAAAAAGCAAACATATCACAAATTCCTCCCAGTCTGTTAGCATCTTTAAATTCCTGATAACTTAATTTGAACCTTGCTATATACTCAGGTTTGCTATATAATTCGGTAATGTAATTGCAAAATCTATCTAATGAAGCGCTATTGAAGAGCGTAATATGTGGAGAATGTGCCTGACTTATGGTAAAATCATATGGCAAAAAATGATTAAATACTTCTTTCACGTTACAGAATAGCATCACATCAGAATCTAAATATAAAAAATGTTCTATTCCTTTCTGCTTAACAAATTCATTGATAATAAACCAGCGTTGAAAGCATCCGAGCTCAAATTGATAGGGATTACTGGACATGTGTTCATAAATCTTGGCAAATTTATCAGCTGTAGCGGAATACTGCTCCATCATTTCATGTTTCACAAAGGGTATTTTGCCGTTTTGTTCATCCCCAAGAAGATAGATGTCCGCGACTTTATTAAAAGCGTAATTATGTGCTAATACGGGTTTCAGGTACGATGAATTACCCTTATGAACAAAAATTAAAGGAATATCTTTCATAAATTGATGAACTATGCTAATAACACCATTTCTCTGTTTAAAAGTGGCAAAGTTAACGAATTAACCCTCTTGAACACTTATAATGAGAGGATATTTGTAGTATTAACCCTAAGTTTGCAGTATGTTTTTACAAGAAGTATATCTTAAAATTAGAAAAAATAAGTTCCTTTATTATGCAAAAAACTTCTTAAGACAGGTTACTCCAACTATATTTTATGAAAACTCATTGTCTGAAAAGCTTTCATCTATACATAAATTTGATATTGTCTATCTTACTGACCGGGTAAACTATTATAATAAACTCAAAGATTTTACTCCGCTTGGAATTCATTCCACGCCACTAAAGCAATTACTGGCAATTAAGAGTCCTAAAGCATATCGTTTTGATACTTATGAGTACACACGTTATTTTAAAAAAAGCTTCCTGGCAAACTTTCTCTTCGGTGATATCATTACGATTCCAAAGGTGCCAACGATACAAAAAAGCAGACCTATTGCAGGCGACAATGCCAAGGCAATTGTGTTGAACTTAGACAAAAAGAGGCATTTTTTTTTTATTCATGACCATAAGAAGCTAGAAGAAAAAACAAACACCCTCATTGGTAGGGCAGTTATTACTCAACCGCACCGGATAAGCTTTATGAAAATGTATTTTAACCATCCGATGTGTGATATAGGACAAGTAAATAAAAAGGGTGGTAATCCTGAATGGCTTAAGCCAAAGATGTCAATAATTGCTCATTTAAATTACAAGTTTATACTCAGTTTAGAAGGTAATGATGTAGCGACAAATCTAAAATGGATTATGTCATCCAATTCAATAGCTGTAATGCGCAAACCTGTTTATGAAACTTGGTTTATGGAAGGGAGACTTATACCTGATTTTCACTATATTTTAATAAAGGATGACTATTCAGATCTTGAAGAAAGATTAAATTTTTACATTAACCATCCCGAAGAAGCTCAAATCATTGTAAACAATGCTCATCAATATATAAAGCAGTTTCTAAATTCAAAACAGGAAGATTTGATCTCTTTACTTGTATTGGAAAAATACTTTTATTATACTTCCCAAATAAAAGAGCTTTCTCTTTAATTGGCTAATAAAGAATGATAGTATTACTAATCATCATGAAGAGGTTATTATAGCGAATAACCAATATCTTTCAATAACAAAGTTCCCCTTTGCCCCCATTTCTCTTTCAAGGTAATCAGTTTACTTGCATCTGCAAAAGGCTCATGCTTGGACCTTAAGGTGAGCCTTGAATAATGGTGAAAAAATATACCGATTGCTATTTGAAGAGGCTCAATATCCCCAACTTCCAAGTTTCTCGCTTTCACTCGCATATAAATATCAAAGTCAGCATCATGAATCCTATTATCCCAAATACCCACTTTGTCTAAAACAGAGCGTCGCATAAAAATGGAAGAACCACTAAAACCCTCTATAGTTGTATAGCCAAACTTTTCAAAGCGTTTTTTACAAAAGTCATCCCAATCACCATACATAAGAAATGCCATGATTTTCAATGCATTATACCCTCTTCCAAATAGAGCTATAAAAGGATATTTAATTCTCTTCCACTGTCGTTGTTTCTGTTTCTTAAGTTTGTCTTGCTCCCAAAAATCACTAGCAAATGAAATAATATCAAATGGCTTTTGCCTCATCAATTCCAGTGAATGTGCGTCCCAACTTTTAGAAAGTAACATGTCATTATTAAAAAATGCGAGGTAATCATATTTAGCTACTTGAATACCTTGATTCTGACAGTAAGAATAGGAATAGTTTTTATCATTCAAAATCAGCTTATCAGCATGTTCTTTGAAGAATTCCCTTGAACCATCTGTTGAATTATTATCTATTACAATCAATTCAATTTCTCCGTCTGTGTTTTTTCTCAAAAGCTCTACAAAAAGCTTATTCATTCCTAACTGATTATGAACACATGTGATAATACTAATCATTTTTATAATTTATAATCAAAAAAAGGCAACCTGGAAAAAGGTTGCCTTATATATACTGCTGTAAGAATATGACTTACAATTTTCTCTTCACTTCAACACTTTCGTAGCCTTCAACAATGTCTCCTACTTCAATGTCATTAAAGTTTTGAATATTTAAACCACATTCATAACCCTTAGTAACCTCTTTCACATCATCCTTGAAACGTTTCAATGAAGCCAGCTCGCCTGTATAAACCACAACACCATCACGTATAATACGGATCTTACTGTTACGATTCAGCTTACCGTCGAGTACCATACAACCTGCGATAGTACCAACCTTGCTGATCTTGAATGTTTCACGTATTTCTACGTTAGCAATGATCTTCTCTTCGAATTCAGGAGCAAGCATACCTTCCATCGCAGCCTTCACTTCGTTAATCGCATCGTAGATGATAGAATATAAACGAATGTCGATTGATTCCTGTTCAGCTAGCTTACGCGCACTTGCGGAAGGTCGTACCTGGAAACCGATAATGATTGCATCGGATGCAGAAGCCAATAATACGTCTGATTCGGAAATCTGACCTACTGACTTGTGTATGATGTTCACCTGGATCTGTTCTGTAGACATCTTCAACAAGGAATCGGATAACGCCTCAATTGAACCATCCACGTCACCCTTAACAATGATGTTAAGTTCCCTGAAGTTTCCGATAGCTAAACGGCGACCAATTTCATCAAGCGTGATATGTTTCTGAGTACGAAGTCCCTGCTCACGTTGTAACTGCAGACGTTTATTTGCAATTTCACGGGCTTCAACCTCACTATCCATCGAGTTGAACTTATCACCGGCAGTTGGTGCGCCAGACATACCTAACACCTGTACCGGTGTAGATGGTCCTGCAAACTCAACTTTCTGTCCGCGTTCATTAGTCAGTGCCTTGACACGACCACTATAACTTCCCGCAAGAATAGGATCACCCACTCTTAATGTACCGGCTAATATTAACACAGTGGTAACAATTCCACGGCCTTTATCTAATGCCGCTTCAATAACGGTACCAGTTGCTCTCTTATTTGGATTAGCTTTTAGTTCCAATAATTCTGCTTCCAGTAATACCTTTTCTAAAAGCAAGTCGACGTTCATACCTGTTTTACCGGATATTTCCTGACTCTGATATTTACCTCCCCAGTCTTCCACCAGGATATTCATCTGCGAAAGTTGTTCACGAATCCGGTCTGTATTTGCTCCCGGTTTATCTACTTTACTAAAGGCAAATACAATAGGAACATTTGCAGCTTGAGCGTGATTGATTGCTTCACGTGTTTGAGGCATCACACTATCATCCGCAGCAATTACAATAATGGCGATATCGGTAACCTTCGCACCACGAGCACGCATAGCCGTAAAGGCTTCGTGACCCGGTGTATCCAGGAATGTAATTTTACGTCCATCTTCCAGTTGAACTGCGTATGCTCCAATATGCTGGGTAATTCCCCCGGCTTCTCCACCTAACACATTCGTTTTACGAACAAAGTCAAGTAATGATGTTTTACCATGGTCAACGTGACCCATTACAGTAACAATAGGAGCACGTGGAATTAATGTATCCGGTTCATCTTCAATCTCCAGACTGGCTTCCTCATCATCCGGTTTAACGAACTCTAAATTATAACCAAACTCATCAGCAACAATACTTAGTGTTTCGGCATCCAGACGTTGATTGATAGACACGAACATCCCTAAACTCATACACGTAGAGATAATTTGTGTTACCGGAACATCCATCATGCTAGCCAGTTCATTTGCTGTAACAAATTCTGTAACCTTCAGTACTTTAGACTGAAGTTCTTTTTCCATTGCAGCATCTTCAGCAGACTGAGCAACATCATCACGTTTCTGACGACGGAATTTAGCACGTTGTGCGAACTTTCCAGATTTACCTGCTCCACTTAAGCGGGCAAGGGTTGCTCTGATCTGATCCTGTATTTCTTTTTCTGTTGGTTCCTCTTTAGGACCTCCTCCAGTTGAAGCACCACCATGGTTCCTTGTACCACCTCTAAAATCAGGTCTTGCGCCACCATGATTTAAGGCACCGCCACGAAAATCGGGTCTTGGACCAGTATGAGGGGCCGGAACCGGTGCAGCTGGACGTGGAGCTCCACCTTGCGTTGCAGGTGTACTTCCTTGTGCCTGGCCAGCACCCTGACCT
This sequence comes from Arcticibacter svalbardensis MN12-7, assembly GCF_000403135.1. Classification (GTDB taxonomy): domain Bacteria; phylum Bacteroidota; class Bacteroidia; order Sphingobacteriales; family Sphingobacteriaceae; genus Arcticibacter; species Arcticibacter svalbardensis. The sequence continues at coordinate 20,825 of NZ_AQPN01000100.1, read as the reverse complement.
TGTCCTCCCTGATAACCGGGAGCATCTTTACGTTTACGCTTACGTTTGTTATGATCACTGTTTGCTGCTGAGGAAGAAGCTACAGGCTGATCTTTACGACGCTGTGGCTGCTGTGCAGACAAATCAATTTTACCAATTACGTTTGGTCCGGTCAGACGTTGTGCTCTTGCACGGATAACGTCATCTTCAGGCGCTTGTTCTACTTTTACAGGTTGCTCCACGACAGGGGCATCAGGAGTTTCCATAATTTTATTTTCAGGAGCAGCCTGAGGGGCTACTTCTTTCTTCTCTTCTTTAACAATAGCAAGGGGGGCAGGTGCAGCAGCTGGAACAGGTGCAACAACAGGCTCTGGTTGTTTTTCAACAACGGGCTCTGCTTTTACTTCTGCTATGGGTTCAGTAGGTTTAACTTCTACCTCAACTGGTACATCTGGTTTTGGAATTTCAGCAACCGGGACAGGTTTAGGTGTTTCCTTCACTTCAACCGGAGGTGTTGCTTCCACTTTCGCTTCAACAACAGGTACGGGAGCAACAGGTACTTCTACAACTGGGACGGGTTGAGATGCAACAGGTTCTGCTACAACTGCCTTTTCAGGTTCCTTTTCCTTAACCACTGCTACTACGGGGGGCTTTACCTCATGCTTGGGTCTGCGGTTAAATGATTCGAGATCAATTTTGCCAACAACTTTTACACCTGCAATATGATTTTCTCCCTTAGCAGGTTCTGCTACAGGTTCTTCTGCGATAACGGGAGCTACCACAGGTACTACTACTTTCGGTTTTTCTGCAGCTGGACTGTGTCCAAATGAACCAGTATTCTTAATCAGGATCTCTTCCTGTTCGAATTCCTTTTCTCTGCGGGGTTCATGTCTTTCAGGAGCCGGAGTTGGTACATCATCACGACGTATTTTTCCTATAACGATTTGTCTGGCTTCTTCACGGACAATTTTATCACCTTGGTACTCCTGCAATAAAGCACCATACATTTCTTCTGAAAGCTTTGTATTAGGCTTTGCATCAACCTTAAATCCCTTTTTACTCAAAGATTCCACGGCTGTTGACAACCCAATATTAAGCTCTTTTGCAGCTTTTAGTAAATTTATACTTTTACCTTCTGACATTTAAAAAAATTACCTCAAAATTATTTTAACAAAAATAGGACTTTTATCCCATATTTAATAGAAGGAAACCGAAACAGTATTACTTATTCAAATTCCGCTCTTAATATACTTAACACTTCTTTCACTGTACCATCTTCCAAATCTGTACGCTTAACTAACTCATCAATAGTTAGCTCTAATACTGATTTAGCTGTATCCAAACCAACACGTTTAAATTCATCAATAATCCAGCCATCAATTTCATCTGAGAATTCTTCCAGATCAACATCCTCATCATCTACTTCAGCCTCACGGTATACATCAATTTCATAACCGGTTAACTTGCCGGCTAATTTAATATTATGTCCACCACGACCGATTGCTAAAGATACTTGATCAGGCTTTAAATACACTGCGGCACGTTTATCCACATCATCCAGCTTGATTGTTGTAATTTTTGCCGGACTTAAAGCACGTTGTATATATAACGAAGAATTTTGGGTGAAGTTAATCACATCAATATTCTCATTTTTCAATTCTCTAACGATACCATGAATACGGGAACCTTTCATACCTACGCAGGCACCTACAGGATCGATACGATCATCGTAAGATTCTACCGCTACCTTAGCGCGCTCTCCTGGTTCACGAACAATCTTTTTGATCACAATCAGACCATCAAATATTTCGGGTACTTCTAATTCGAATAAACGTTGAAGGAATTCAGGTGCAGTACGAGAGATAATAATCTTTGGATTTGTGTTCAACATATCCACTTTCAAGATCACCGCTCTAACGGTATCGCCTTTTTTGTAGTAATCTGCAGGGATTTGTTCGGTTTTAGGAAGAAGTAATTCATTTCCTTCATCATCCAGCACCAAGGTTTCCTTTTTCCAAACCTGGTAAACTTCACCGGTTACAATCTCGCCTACGCGATCCTTGTATTTACGGAAAATCTCATCTTTCTCCAGTTCCAGAACCTTAGAAACCAATGTTTGTCTGGCGGCAAGGATAGCACGACGTCCGAATGTCTCCAACGTTACCTGCTCGATAAAATCATCGCCCACTTCCAATTCGGGATCGATCTTATGCACTTCTGCCAATTCAATTTCCAAATCATCATCTTCAGAAAAACCGTCTTCCATTACAGTTCGTGTTCTCCAGATTTCCAGGTCACCATTGTCTGGATTTACAATCACGTCGCAGTTTTCATCTGTTCCGTATTTTTTACGGATCATACTTCTGAACACTTCTTCCAATACACTGATGACGGTAGGACGGTCAATGTTCTTAAATTCTTTAAATTCCTGAAAAGAATCAATTAAATTAATATTGCTCATTTCTACTTAAATGAAATTAAAACCTTTGTTTCTGTAATGTGGTCAAAGGCTATAAAGCTTTCCTGAACGATTGCTTTTTTACCCTTTTCCTTTATATTTTCTTCCAATAAAATACCTTCTTCCTGTACGTCAAGAAGTTTTCCTTCTCTCTTCTTATTCACCTCATCAACCATCTGAACCGAAATAGTACGTCCTATATTCTTTTCATACTGCCTTTTCATACCCAAGGGATAATCGATACCCGGTGATGACACTTCAAGATTATACGCCTGCTCAATTACATTTTCTTCTTCGAGAAAGAAACCAACTGTACGGCTTACCATGGCACAATCCTCAATTGCAATGCCATTATCACTGTCAATCAGAATCATCAGCGTACCATTTAAATGCATCTTTATATCAACGATAAAGAGGTCTTCGCGGTCGGCTATTTTTTCTTCAACAAGTTGTCTTACCCTTTGCTCTACATTCATAAATTAGCAAAAAAGAAAAGAGGGGACATGCTGCCCCCTCTTTCGATTTATGCAAATATAGATAAAATAATGATTTTTCCAAACGGGAATCTTGCAATTGTTTAATTAGTAGCGCGTTTGATAACAAAATAAACTTTCAATTCCTGAAATAAAATATTGATCCATTATTATTCACTAAAGCTTCGCACATGAATTTGTGATTAATCTTAAACTGAAAAATGAAGTTTCAAGAGTTTTTTAACTTTATTTTCTTGAATTAAATTAGTCATAAACTGATCCAGATCATCTAATGGAAGTCCTAATATTTCAACAATAAGTTTGACCATTTCTAACAATAATCCCCATAAGCGTTGATCCAGGGTCAGGTCTTTTAATTTCTCTTCTGCATCTCTGAATACGGCACCTTTGGTTTCATATTCTCCGAACCGTTTTCTTAGTGTCAGCAGGATATACTGGATCATACTGATGGTGATATCGGCGAACTGTGCACCGATATCTGCAGCCTGGCTTTTACCGATCTTCAGATACTGTTTACTTTCTTTAAAGAAGACTTCTATGGACCAGCGAACCTGATAACGTTCCACTGTTTTCAGATAGCCGGCGTTCAGGTCCGTAGACAAAAGCAGCTGCCAGTTACCGTTCCTTCCAAACTTAGAAAAGAACAGTTTTACCGGATACCCCTTATAAAATAAAGGCACTTCGATATACATTGCGGCCAGCTTCCTGCACCTTTTCTGTTCTTTTTTTAACAGTACAATCAATTCTTTGGCCGTATACTCTTTCCCTCTGAAGAGGTACCGGGCGTTACCCATTTTCATCATTCCAATGAGCTTTACCTTTACTGAATGGGCGCAGGCCAGCATTTTCTCACAGGTAAACCAGCTGTCCATAAGCAGATAATCGACTTGCAGGCTACCGCAGGCCTGTTTGATCATACGGATAGCTGTGGTAATCTTGTCCTTGTCCATTTCTGCAGTACGTTTGCCCGCAGGGCTCTCCCTATTTCTTTCTTTATGGTACTGGCCCTGGTATTCCATTCTTTTCAATCCATAGGGACTTGCCTCCCTTTTGCCCTTCTCCCGATGAAGCGAGAAACTTACAGGAAGAAAGCTTTTGCCGTCAAAATAACCCAGTACCAGCATCCGGTATCCCAGCACATAACGCATGGATACATGGTCCCATAAACGGCTGATATTTTCCATCATGGTACCCGACTTAGGCAATAGGCTGTCATCAATGATCAGCATCCGGTGCCCTGGAGCAGTACCTGTTCCTTTGGCTAAACAGATTTTTACAAATCGTCCTGCGAATGCAAACAGCAGCTTCTCCCAGTTAATGTCATGCATCTTTTTCATCCGGTAAAAACTGTCCTTACGGGCTATGCCAGGTGCACTGCTGCTTTGTAAAAGAGAATACATATTCGTTTTTCCGGTAAAGGGTACAACTAAAAGCATACCGAGTAAATCGGAAACCTTAAACCCTTTTTTCTTAAGCGGATTCAGTGTTTTATATACAGATTTAAATTCAAAGAACGATAACCAGTTTAAAAAACGCAATGTGATATTTTCCTTAGAATCAAATTGCGTTTTTATTTCAGAAATTCTATTGGTATCTTTGGACTGCAGCATGTTTTTTTGTTTTGTTTTGCGACTTTAATATACTCATTTTGAGTGTATTATTCAAAAAAACTGCTGCTTTTTTATGCCTTAAATATCCCTAAAAGTCTCCTGCGAAGCTTTAGTTATTCATTGAAAGTCTCCATAAACACATAAATCCCAACTTTATAAATCCGATAAAAAATTTACAAACTAAAGGCAATATAGTTCTTCCCCGGTTTGCCACCATTGCTCTCCTCCTCCCCTGATTTCAAACCGTTGTTGAAATTATCCTCCCATCCTTTTTCTTTAACCGCTCCCTGCTTAGTTTCAATAAGCAATTTAAAGTATGGTTTTTAGACATGACAACTAAATAAGCTTTAAAATTATCTACACCAGCCAATGCTTCACGACTCATCCATATTTCAAGAAATACATCCTGAATAATATCTTCAGCCAAATCAACCGAATCAGTAATACGATAAACATAAACGCCTAATTGCTGATGATACCTCGAAAATAGTTGGCGGAATGCATGTTCATTACCTAATGCCCCTTTTAACAGCAGATCTTGATCAGAGTATAGGAACAAATCAGACATAAGTAAATAATTGGTTAGGTTAAATAAGGAAAAATTCAAACAAAACAAATTGTTAAAATCATAAGGATCTGAATGTGTGCAATTTTCTCACAAGGAAAAGGATGGAAGTGTAATAAGAGGATTGCGAAACCAGAGGACAATGTCGCAATTTGCGATTTGCAAATTGCAAATTATATGTTTATTAGTTTTATGAAAGCACATAATGGAATGCGCCCTTATGACCTTGCAATATTATATCAAATAGTATTAGCTAACCATCAAGCCATGAATATAGAGCTTTCAAGGGATTTAAGAATAAGCCTATCTGAAGTAGGGAATTCAATTAACAGATCGAAAATTGCAGGATTAATTATGTCGCATAAAGTACAAATTAATACATTGCTTGAATTTATCCAATACGGATTACCATATGTATTTCCGGCAATACAAGGCAGAATTAGCCGAGGCATAATAACTGCTCAACCTCTACATGGCAATACAAAAGGAGTTTCTATTGACCCTCTTTATCCAAAAGTAACAGAAGCAATTCAAGAAAACGATAAATTATATGAATTGCTTTCTTTAACGGACATTATAAGAGTCGGAAAGGTTAGAGAAAAAGAACTTGCTATAAAATTGATCATACTTGAACAGTACACTAAAATCTAGTTGTAATAATTGCACCTACAGCATCATATAAAATGAGTTTCAATGAATTATCTGCCTAATTTGGCAAAGTATTATATAGTATGTATCTTACCCCCCTCAAACTATCAATAATAATTTGATAGTTAACTTGATGCAAAAAACTTTACTTATTCATGCTTAAAGATGTAAGCTGGCCTGAGGATCGGTCCTACCGATCAGGAAGTGAATTCAAACCCTATGAATTTTATCAAGATGCGTTAATGAACAGTACAATCTTAGATTTACTGTTAGGATATTTCAGCACATCTGCAATCCATCTTCTTTCACTAGGATTTGCAACGTTTATAAGTAAAGGTGGTAAATTACGGATGCTAATTAACGACGTGCTGTCTGAAAAAGATAAAGAAGCAGTATTACTTGGGAAAAGTAGTTTCGTATCTTCTACATTGGTAGATTTATCGGATTTTAAATCAATTAAAGATTCATTGGATGAATATGGTAATCATTTTTTCGAATGTATTGCATGGTTAATTAATCAGGACCGTATTCAACTTAAGGTCATACGTCCGAAAGAAGGGAAAGGGATTTCTCATTACAAATCTGGAGTATTTGGAGATGGAATTAACAAAGTAGGCTTTAAAGCCTCTTGTAATTTCACATCATATGGTCTTCTATCTAACCTTGAAGAAATAGAAATTTACATATTAGGAGATGATTTACGATCTGATAAATTTATTTTAAAACAGGATAAATATTTCGAAGAAATATATTCCGAAAGAGCAGATTTTGTGGAGTATGTTCCAGTGGAGGAAATACAAGCCATTATCATAAATACTTTTGCTAATAAAGATATTGATGAATTACTGGTTCAGGAAAAGGAATTACTTAATTTAAAAAAGAGATATCTAAAATTGGATAAGCATAAGGAGCTTAAACCTGTCTTTATAGCTGAAGGTGATTCAGATTATCTCTTACCGAAATTTCCTTATAAGGAAGGTCCAAGAGATTACCAGATAAAAGCTTATGACAATTGGATTGCAAATGGTTACAAGGGACTATTTGCAATGGCTACTGGAACTGGTAAGACCATTACAGCTTTAAATTGTGTTCTTCAAGAGTTTCGCATTCAGAATCAATATAATTTTGTAGTATTAGTTCCAACTATTGCATTAGCAGATCAATGGTATGAAGAGGCAACCCAAAAGTTTAATTATACAGATATCGTCATTTGTTCGAGTAAGCATCTAGGGTGGGAGGCTAGAGTGAATCAATTCGGCAGAAATTTTATTATCGGCAGCAACAATAACTTCGGGTTAATTGTTACTTATGCTACTTTCCGGGGGTTAAAGTTTCAAACTACGTGGGAAAGAAATTTTAAAGGGTTCTTCAGCTTATTGACTTTAATTGCAGATGAAGCACATACTCTTGGATCAGCAAAACTACTCAAAATATTACCAGTTAAAATCAATAAACGTATCGGCTTATCAGCAACTCCTGAACGAGTATATGACGCTACTGGACAAGAACTCTTATGCAATTTTTTCAATGCCTTTCCTCCACATTATACGTTTGTCTATAATATGCAACAGGCTATAAATGATAAGATTCTATGTAAATATTACTACTATCCAGTAATGGTATCATTAGAACCGGATGAACTGGATGCTTATCGTTCAATAACTAAAAAACTAGCAAAATATATTGATTCCGTAACTGGTCGCTACAGAGAAAGCCCCGCTGTTAGTAGGCTTTTAATTGAAAGAAAAAATGTTATTCACAAAGCAAGACAAAAAGAATCGACTCTTCTTGAAATAGTAGACAGAATTGGCCCTGATAAATTTAAGTATGTCTTTATTTATGTACCTGAAGGGAATAGTGCAAACTATGATGAACAGGATACAACTATCAGCGATGAGGATGATATGCGTATAGTAAATCGGTATACATCTTTGTTATATCAGCAGCATCATTTCAAAATGCGGAAATTCCTTGGTGACACTCAAGACCGAGAGGCCATACTCAGTCAATTTCGTAATGGGGAAATAGATGCTGTTTTAGCAATGAAATGCCTGGACGAAGGAGTGGATGTACCACGTACACAATATGCGGTATTCTGCTCAAGTACAGGTAATCCTCGTCAATATGTACAAAGACGTGGGCGTGTTCTTAGATTCCATAAAAACAAGCCTTACGCATATATCTACGATATGGTTGTGAAACCTCCCGTTGATATTACTCAAGGGCAATCACAAGAACACAAAGTTGAAAAAAACATATTAATGGGTGAGCTTAAAAGATTGATCAATTTTGCAGCCCTAGCTGAAAACAAAATGCAAGTCATGAAAAGCCTGGAAGACTTAGCAAGTATTTATGAAATTGATATTTATGAAATGATGAATTCAGAACTTGATTTATACGAAATATGAAAAAGACATTAAATGATAGTCTTAGAGAAGAATTTGGTACAATATTGAAACAAACGCAATTTGCTAACCTTATTATAGCAAAAAAAATTGATCCAACAATTATATCAGGAGCCTTTGAAAAGTTGCTTTCCGCAGACCGCTTTCTAGAGGCTGAGTTAGAAGATATTGATAAAGCACGTGGTGAATTTGAAAACTATATAATTAATACAATAAAAACAAAAAGGCATAGTAATGGTAATTAACGAAGTTCAAATCAATAATTTCTTTTGTTATCTGGGTAAAAATACTTTCTCATTCACAAGGGGATTAAATATTATCTCTGGAAGGAATGGCAGTGGCAAATCACAATTTTTTAACGCATTTTACTGGACATTCTTTGATAAAATATATTCTGGTGAAGGAAGTGGAAACAAGAAAAAAACATGGGATGACGATAAAAATTTGACTATCTATCCGGATTCCATATCAAACTCACTTGACATTGATGAACAATTTCAAACATCAGTTGAGGTAACCATCGAAGCAAATGATTACCAGGCTGCTGATTTCACTACCGATGATACTGTCATTTATAATTTTAAACGAGTAGTTACTTTTAAAAAAACAGATAGGGGAATAATAACATTGTTACCTTCTGAATTAAAAATCGAATATGTTCAAAGCGGGGAAACTTTTATTGTCCAACGCTTTGATTTTGAAATAGTGCTAAATAAAATCTTTCCCAAAAGCATTAGGAAATTCATGTGGTATCAAGGGGAAACCATGGATGATTTGTATGATTTTAGCAGTAAAGCCACATTAAGAAATGCAATACATGAAATCTCCTATTTTCCTAAATATGACTTCATGTATAAAGTAGTTATGTCATCCGATGCAAGCATAAATAAGAAAATTGCCAAAGAACTGGCACAGCAAAACCGCTTATCTAAAGAACAAAATGCTATATATTTTGATATTACAATATTAGAAAATAAAATCTCTATAAATGAACAAGAAAAGATTGATCTTGTAAATCAAACCCAAAGCTTGGAAGAAGAATTGACTAAAATTGAGCAGAAACTCGAAGGAATAGATCATTTTATGCAATATAAGATAGATTTAACCAGATTAGAAGCTGACCAAAAAATTACTAAAAGTCAAATAGATGCAATAGAGATAAACACTAAAGAAAGATTGATCAATGTTTGGATGCTTAATGGTTGCGCAGAGCTCATAAAAGCCGCTGAGTCTAATTTGAATATATTGAATACTGAAATTCAGATAAAGCAAGCTCATAGTAATCCGATTCCAATGAATTTGCCTGGTCCAGAATATGTTGAGCAAATGTTAGTGGATAAAATATGCTATATCTGCGAGCGATCAATTGTAGATGATCAGGCGGCATACGAAGCACTTCAAAGGAGATTGAATGACTTTCAAAAAAATGCACATGTTAAATCACTTCAGGATAATTATGCGGATCTCAATCGTTTCCGTAAAAGACTTTTGAACGACCTTCCTAATATTAATACTGAGATAGTTGAGAATGAGAATAAGAAAAATGCATTAATTAGAAAAAGGAATTCACTTGGAAAGCAGATATCAAATGTGTTTAACGATCTAGGGTTTGAAGAACGTGCGGATCTTGAAACAAATGCTTCAATAGCACAGCAAAACATCAATAAACATAAAACTTACCGAACAGATAAAAGTATTAAACTAAAGAGAATTTCCGTATTAGAGCAGGAACTATTATCATCCAAATTAGAATTATCAAATAAAAAGGCTTTAAGGGATAATTTTACGAAAAGTCAGGATATTAACTTAGCGGAAAGTGTTGCTTCCGATTATATAAGCTTGTTTATAAAAAGTATTTCTGTTTTAAAAGATTCCGCTTACAATACGCTCATCAAAGAGTTGGAGATAGAAAGCAATCGTTTATATTCCCTTTATTTAGACGGAAAGGAACAAGGTGTAATAAAAATAGATGACTCTGCACATGTCGTGGATATGAAAACTGGAATGCAACTTAATGACCTGAATCAAGGTGAACTAGTAGCGCAAAAGCTTGCTTTAGCTAATGCCTTCTTATCTTTAAGTGCAAAAAAAATGAATAGATCTTATCCTCTAATAGCCGATGCTCCTTCATCAGATTTAGATGCAGGTAATACCTATAATTTAACAGTTAATATTGGGGCATCATTTGAACAAATTATCATTATGTCAAAGGATTATACACAATTTGATAATGAGCAACTCGCGAAACTAATTATAGAAGCCGACATAAAAAACTTTTATCAAATCACAAGTGAATTTATAAATCCTACAGCAGGCAAATCAAGGACAAACAGACGTTCAATTACCACGAAAATCAAATGATATGAAAGATAAATTAATTGTTGAGGTGAATAAAAAGAAGGTTTGGTATGGGAATGAACTACTTAAAGTGCGGGATCTTTTTAGCCGCAAAGAGGAACGAGGAGTAAACATTACAAGGGCAGATGATAAGTTTTTTTCCAACTATTGGCAAGTATATGCATGGGCTTCTATAATAGGCTTTTTACATAATAAACGCGAAAAGGGTGATCTTCTGCAGAACAGAACCTCATTTGAATACCAAGTTATCTCTAACGCATCTGAAAGTATTGCCTATTCGCTTGTTTTAATGGCAATTGGGAAAATGGAAGTTTCTACATCCGATGAATTATTAAACTCAAGGGAAATTCTTACGATAATTAGCGAATATGCAGAGGGCGGTGCTAAACATATATTAGAATTGAGAGGCACATCAGGGCAGGAATCAAAATTTAACTATGCAGATGACTATTTTAGAGAGATATTTGAGCGGATTAATGGCCTAAAATAAATTTTAATTTAAATAGCAAGTTAAATGGTCTTCCTATTCCAAGGATGGAGTGTTTTGACCAGTTATATAGTTATTCGAAAGTAAATTGATTACCAGAGCACAAAACAGACTATGAAAGAATAAATGATCCCACCAATAATAGAAAATTAAGAAATTAAAATATGCATTATGTTTTCAGTGTTATTAAATTATATGCGGTAGAATGGGAGAAGAGTTTAAATTTTTTTTAATTACTAGATAAAAAACTACCGATTTGATAAGATACCTTTTCTGTATCCGACCTCTTGTTTTTAGAATAAACGAGCATATTGTAAAGTATCTCGTAAATTATTTCATTGTTAGGAAGGAAATCTTCTACCTGTATCTGACCAATCGGTAAGTTTCCTTGAAATATATACCAGAAAAGCTTACCCAACTGGAAAACTTCTGATTTTTCGTCAATAGTACAATCAAACTTATTTTTGTTTGGTGTTTTTTCAACAAGATATTTATTCAAAGCTTCAGGAGAAAACCATCCGGTTGGTCCTATTAATTCCCCATTTTCATTTATTATATAATCAGTATCTTGAAAATCTACTAAACCTAAATCACCTATCAATGGTTCTCCATCTAAAAAGTATATATTATCATGTTTTATATCACGATGATATATTTTATATTCATGCAATTGCTGAACACCCTCTAAAATTTTATGGCATAACATAGTTTTTTGAATTACATTCAAATCATCCCCCTCATCCTGCAGATATTGATTTAAAGTAAAATCACATTTCTCCATTATATAATATGGGAAAGTTTCTCCACTAATAATAAAATCTCCATGCGTCTCAATCTGAACTATACCTAAAAGACTATTTGTTTTGGCTACATAGAGGGCCTCTACTTCTCTGTCAAAACGTTTTAATCTCTTTTTTAATTTCCAATCATTATTTGCATATTCAACAGAAAATCTCAAAAACTTAATAACATAATCAATACCCTTTTGCTCATCACTAAGTTTGAAAATAATGCCATTTCCACCATGTACGTATTTATTTGTCTCATGTAAGAAATCGATCTGGTAATATTCCCCTTCCAACTCGAGTAGATTCTCTGTCGGATTAGTTGAAAGCTTTATATTTCTACCGTCTAAATACATAATTATTAAAAATTTTGCTGTTCCTTTTCCAGAACGGCCCGATTTAGTGTCATATCATTAAATGTGTAATACTTACCAATTTGCTTAAAATATTCACCTTCAGCAGGGTAATAGCTTCTGATTTCTTCTTGAGAAGTATTCGGTAATTTACTGTCATTAAGAAATAAGTTATTAAAGATTTCTATTCTTTTCAATCTAGCATTAGCAGAATTTGATTGGCTAACACAATTAAAAGCATATTCAGCCAATTCTCTAGCTGCACTTCTACTATTGGGACGAATACCTTTTTCTAAAATTATCAATAATTTATAAAAATAATCTAAAGCGTCATTTCCAATATTGACATTATCTTTTATAAATCCAAACAGTGTATAAAAATCATTCCTTTGCCGAAACCTAGTTGTTTTAATTAAACGAATTTCATCAAATCTAGATAAATGGTCTAAGATTTCTTTGAATTTTGATCTACATATAGCTTCGTCCTCATCATTTATGTCATTAATATATAACTTGTCTACTTGAGCTTTCTTATCAGTTATTCCATAAATTACGAGTGCACATAATTCTTCAACCAAATCCCTGTCTAACATTCTTTTTTGAGAGTTAGCTGGAATAATATTTAATTTATTAAATGACTCTGAAATAGTTATATCTTGGACTAATTTTAAAAACTTTGAATCAAAATATTGCGCTTTCAAAGTTTCTGGACGATTTAGTTTAACCCCACTTGAATTGACCATGTAGTAAAACTCTTCAATAGATTCCCCTATCTCCACTTTCGTAATAATAGTAACTGGTATTTCATAACTCAAAAAATGATCCTTTTTGAAATCTGAGTCGTCTGATGATAGGTCAATTTCCCCTGTCGAGTTATAAAGATGGATCGCTCTTGTGCGTTGTTGTCCATCAACCATCTCGTAATTTTCGACTTCTTTTTCATATAGAAAGATACTGGGCACGGGAATACCAGATTTTATTGAATTAATTAAAAATCTTTGAGTCTTTTTGGGCCAAATGGCATTTCTTTGATATGGCGGATTTAAATCGAGTTTCTTTTCCTCTAAAATTTTTAGCAATTGTCTTAATTGCCATTTTTCTATTTTATATTCCATTACTATATAAAACAAGCTAAACAACCTTCTTCTTCCGCATCTAAAATATCAATTAACTTATTTGATCGATAATTTTGAGCAGCGTTTTGCTGTTTGGTTAAAAATTCTAATTTAATTTGATTAATTCGCTCAGGATTAATTAGTTCTTCTAAGCGTTCATCTTGCATCCAGGTGTAGCCATCTTTTTCATACTCAACAGCCAAAAAGAATTTGACAGGATTTTGTTCATACAGCCAAACCCATTCAATTTTCCGTTGAAAGAAACAAAAGAAACACCCAGATCGGCTACGATTATACTTACCTATCTGCCCATTAACTTCGTAAGGAATTTCTTCATAATAAGCAGGTACACCTACTCCGCTTTCGCGTAATATTCTAAATATATCATCGCGAATTAAGACTGATTCGTTGTTTAGCAAGGGAAAATCGTTAACTAGAGCAATAGGAAGATTAGAATCTTTCAAAGATTGGAAAGCCACATGATTAAATTCCTTAATTCCTAGATCCATCAACGCCTTCAACTTTTGATTTTGATTATACGAGAATGATAAGGGTGTTTTAAGAATATCTACAGCCCTTTGGTATAAGTTCTGACTTAAAAACTCTTTATATAAAGCAAGGAGCTTTTGTTGATTTTCATTCTTTAATACTTTACCAATTACCTCTTCACTCCAAATATTTTCCCTGAAAGGGAAAATAGATTGTACGTGTGATTTGGTAGAGATGTAACCCTCTCGGTCTTCATCTCCGCGAATACCCACATATGAAATTACAGGTGTAGTACCAATGTAATTTTCAAAAGGTTCAATCTTTAGTTTTTGTGTACACCAGCGAGCGTTTGAAGATGGAAGATAGCCACCATAAAGGTTATGGTAAAAATCAAAAGGGTTTCCTTTGTCCCCTTCTTTAGCATAAAGTTTATTAATGCTAACGCCTAGTTTAGATTCTAGATTACGGATGAGCTGATAAGTCTCGTCAAGTTCTTTGCCAGTATCACATGTATAAAATTCTATATCCATTTGTGGATATAACTCTTTCATATAAATAGCTAATGCTGCACTGTCTTTCCCTCCTGAAATACCTAAGACATGCCTTACACTATTATTTTCTATCGTCATCTAATACTTGTTTTAGCAGTTTTGCCAATATAGCAATTTTTGTGGTTTTATTCTCTTTTTGTATTAAACCAGACAATTCGCTTTCCAAATTTTGGAATTGGGCACTTTGTATTTTAGGTATGCGAACTATTTTTTGACTAATGTTATTTCCTGGTGTAGTAAGCTCCAATTTAAAGACATCTTCCTGTTCAAGGTTGACTTTTTGCAATGCCATATCATTCAGATTATCTAATTCGTGGACAAGGGTTAAAAAACGCTCTTGCAATTGCTCAACTTCCTTATCTGTAATTTGGTCTAATGTTTTCCCAACAGTTGCCTGTGCCACTGATGAGAGCCATGCTCCTCTATCCTCAAGTGGCGAACACAGTCGATCAAAAAAAGTTTTTTGATAAGATAACAACAGGTATTTTTTCACTGATCCTGAATATCTGTTTCTTAATTGTTCCTTGTATTCAAGGAAAGTGTATGGTATATTCCACAAAGAATTAATAATGATTTCAAAATGATTTAATAATTCATCATAAGCACTACGCAATTCTCTAATCGAATTTTGTAACTCAGTGCTAAATTCAATCAATAACTCCGGGGTTTTATTTAACTGAATTAAATCATAATTAAGTGCGCTTGGTAAATCTTCGAAAAATAATTTCTCCGGATCTGTAGCCTCTGTAAGTGCTTTTCTTACATTTTGAACCTTCTTACTCAATCTTTTAGTTTGTTTTACATAGGGCTTTAAGTCTCTATAAAATTTAAAAAAAGGAACGATCGTTTTAATGAATCCCTCAGTTGAAGTTTGTTTTTCTTCGCTTAGTGATAACAAATCGCGGTAACGGTTGAACAAGCTTACTTTAATACCTTCTGTATCAAAAGCTTTGATCTCGTAATGTTTAGGATTTTTAACTAAAAGCTCAAGTATATCTGCATTGATTTCTGGTATAAAACCATTTTGCCCATACATAGCAAAATCATCCGATTTCATTAAAAGGTATATAGGTATCCAAAAATCAAGAAAACCTCTCTTTAGTTTGAATGGAGGTTCTTCCAAAAGAGCATATAACTCACTTATGCTCCTTTTGGCTCCCTTTGTACCATTTATAAAAGCATTACAAGTTTTAAATAAAGGCAAAAAGTTGTTGGTATCCAGAGCGGAATCATTTAGCGGCTGCAACGACCATCCGTTATCAGTTTTCCTATGTATACCTGTCTGTAACAACAAAGAGAGATAAATACTTTTTTGAGGTGGAAAT
The DNA here is from genome assembly GCF_000403135.1 of Arcticibacter svalbardensis MN12-7. Lineage (GTDB taxonomy): Bacteria > Bacteroidota > Bacteroidia > Sphingobacteriales > Sphingobacteriaceae > Arcticibacter > Arcticibacter svalbardensis. The sequence goes on along the minus strand of NZ_AQPN01000100.1, from coordinate 5,203 downwards.
CCTTCAATACTTAAGCCTTCTTCTTCCCCACAGTTGATCAATGCTTCTAGCAAAGATTTTCTAGCCGCTGATATGGGAGTAGAAAGTTTATTTCTGTTAGCAAGTTCGCTTATAAATACAGGTGTTGAAGGATATACAAGATCGGATATGTCAGACAAAAGAGCATTGAAGTGTCTGCTATTTTGCAAGGTAACTTTTTTGCCGTTATAATACCAATTTACAGAATCCCAATCATAAAAACCTTCATATAACAGATAGTTGAGCAAATTTTTTTGTATGTCTACTATTGCGTTTAACTCCCTTTGAATAATCTTATCATTGAGGTATTTAGCTTTCGCAATTTCTGCCTTTTCAATTTCTTCAATAGCATGCTGTATCGCATCAGCCCTTAGAAAATGTGCATAAATAATTGCTTGATCAGTGTTTGAAGATGCTTTTATAATGTCGGCTTCTTTTATTTTTTCGTTAAAGATCAGATTGATAAATCCATCTATCTGACCTGTAGGTTTTGAGGCTGAGTATGGAGAGTCACTGATTTTATATTCAAAAATACGTGGTGTTCCTTTTTCGTAATAAGTTCTTTTTGCAGAAACGGGTGCTAAAGGGAAATAACCATTTAAAAAGCTTACAATATTATTCGCTCTACTAATTTCCAGACCTGCCTCATGTATGGCATCATCAATATTAACAGCAGTCGTATCCGAATAAAAATAGCGTTGAGAATACCGATTATATGATAACAAATTTAACCGTTGAAGATTTTTAATAGCTGCTTCCACATCATTGAGCTTACCGGTTAGCTCAATGTAATTTGTCAAAAAGTTTAAATCTAATTTAGCCCCTGCATGGCTAAAAATATTTAGTAAGCCAATAGTTTTAATTAATGTTTGATACAGTTTATGATCTTTTTCTTCTACTTCTCCTTCTACTCTTTCCAACGCATTTTTAATTTCCGCCCATTTACTATAATGCATATTGGCTTTTGAATTCAGAAATGAATAAAGGTTATAGTTTAAATAGTCATACACATTTGATATGGCATAAAAATTTTGGCTTCCTTTATTTAAATCGTCTAAACCATAAAAGCTATGAGCATTTAAAAAAGTAAAGAGTGACCGTTCGTTCTGTCCATATTGCTGAAGGGCTAAAGCAAGGATACTCCCAGACAATAGATCCAAGGGATATATACTATTGGCTGTTCTCTGATCAAAGTAATCCTTTAGCGGAAAAGCTTTAGCATCACTAATAATCCCTATTAAATATCTTATTTTTTCTAGGTTATCTTGGTTCGGTTGGGCGGCTATTGTCTTACTTGCGAGAAGTAGAAGTTGCTCTACTGGCTCATTAAAAGTGAGTTCTTTAAATCGGCCTTTTACCTTTATCCACTCGTTACGTTGGGTGTTATTTAACTCAACAGCATAGGCTGAAAAATCTTGATGAAGAGTTGTTATAAAAGCAGCTTCATATTCTATATTATTGAAAACCTCTGCAATTTGTTGTAAGAAGTATAGCTCCTTTTCTGCACCATTTACTGAGGCATATTCCAAGAACTTACCAAACTCATCTATCATCAAGATAAGACCTCTTTTTTCCCTATTAGAATTTTTGATAAGACCTTCTAATTCTTTAACCACTTCTGATGGTTTATTGCTGGATGAGCCAATAAGGTTTTTAACATTGTCTATGATAGAGTCATAACTTCCAACCAACTTTAAAATATCGAAATTACTATAACTTGTCCATTCCCTACCTTGCACAAAAATCTTTTCCTCATTCAGGTGATAGGATAAAGCATTAAAGAATGTGGATTTACCAGTGCCATAAGCTCCAATTAAATTAATTGATCTTACTCCTGATTCATAATTGTTTATAATAGCATCAAATACCTCCTGTGTATTCGGTGTTATTATAAATTCGCTAACATTAAAATTATTGATCAGTATATTCTGAGAAGGCGAAAAATGCTTAACCATAATATCTATTTAAAAACTCCCATTTATCTAATTCTCTTTTAATCTGAAATACCCGATTACCAGCTGTTTCGTTATAATTAAAATCTAATGGCCATACATGTGCTAGTTCAACAAGTTTTTCTTCAAGGCCTTTTTCAGTTAAGCAAAAAATATTACCTGGAGAATTAACACTCTCAAGTAAATCTTTAAAAGACAATGATTGAACCTCATTACCAAAAGTATTGATAATGGCGTAAGCTAGTATTTCACGAGGCAGATTTTCTCTACTTTCCCTTATTACCTTAAACCATTGAATGGAAGTTTTACCATCCAGCGATAGCCTCGTAAATGGTCGAATCAGATTCAATTCGACCAATAAATTAGCGGTCTCTTCTTCTATGTCAGCTTTCCCGTCATTTGCTCTATTATAAGTACGCAAAAATACATTTGCGTCTGAACCATATGTTTTGTCACTGAAATGCTTTATTCCGCTTTCTTCCGTTTTACGCTTTAAAAATGAAATTAGCTGAGGCTTAGTGAATTCATTTTTCTCTTTTAAAAACTGATTGAAAAAGCTGTTGAAGATAAAAACCCTTTCATTATTGATTACCATATAGTGCAACAACCAAAGTGAAGCTGAGTCTTCCAAGTATGGGTCTTTTCCTGAAAAAACATAATCACCAAATGTGGTTATCTTGTCATGATCATCTGCGATATTAAATCCTCTTAGCCAGAACTTAATTGCTGTGGTCATATTCTTACCTACTCCTAAATGCACTACAGCATCATCATCAACAAAAGATCTATGTGCAAGTAAATGCTCATAACCCTTTTTTAACCAAAACTGCCGGCAAACAAAAGTTTCGTGGCCGCTAAAACTAATACGCATATTGTTAGCCTAATATTTACTACAAATATCAAACAATTTAAACAGATAAATTAGTCTTTACCGATCATGCTGTCCACAGATGGTATGATAATATCAGTTAAAAACTTGTGCTTATTATCAAAAACAGTGTTCTAATAACCTATTCGGCACTTTGTTTATTTGAATTATCACTAAAAAATATGAAGATTCCTGATATATGCGAACTTGTCATGGCTGATATATTTTTTAGTAAGCACTTACTGAATCCATTTAAAGTTAGGGCATATTGTGCCATTAAAACGTGAGCAGGTACTTAAGCTGATAAATGAGCTTGTTATTTTTTGATATTAATATACTGCAAGCAATAACTGCGGTAAGTATGACAAAGGTCTTCATAGCTAAACCCTTCAAAAATTTAATATAATTATTTTTGAGCATGAAATAGTCACATATCTAAGCGAATAAGGTCTCAATACTTTTCCTGCATTCCTTGAGTTCAGGCTCAAATGGCAGTTTATCCTTTCAATTATTAAACAAAGAAGTCTTTAACTTGATTTTTACCGTTTTAAATAAATCAAATTGGCTGGTTTTGCATTTGCTAACCCTGATACTAAAATACTCTAATAAAACTGCAATAAGGAACCAGAATGAGTCCAATGTAGACTATTATAAGTCGGACTTATTCTAGATTTTTAATGCTTTGTTTATACTGTGAATTATAATTATTATAGCAGTTATCCTGATTTATGTGCTCTTTTTGGTTGTTTTATGACGTAGGAGAGAAGATTCGAGAAAATTTAGCTAGACTTTTGTTATTAGAAATCTTTAGCGATTACTTTGCTGTAAATCATTAAGATTATGGCTAGTATAGATAATAAAGGAATGGTACATGGAACTGCAGGTTCTGTGATCTACCGGGAGTACCGGGGAAAAAACATTATCCAGGGCAAGGCAAAGGTATTTAAGCAAACCGACAAAACGAAGAGGAGCGCTACCGAGTTTGGACTTTCGAGTTCTGCGGCTGCTGTGATTAGGACTGCATTTGAACCGGCTTATTTTTTTAAGGATGGAACGGCAGCTTACAGGAGTACGCAAATGGTATACCGGTCGATATTGAATAATGTAAGCGGAGAGAACGGAAAAAGGGATTTGCATGATGGGGACCTTTCTTTTTTACAGGGATTGGACTTTAATGCAAATAGTAAACTCAATGAAGTGCTTCAGATGAGCCACTCGGTTAGTAAAAGTACGGAAGGTTTGGTGAGTGTTACATTAGGTTCCTTGAAAACGCAAACAGATATTAAAAGGCCTAAAGGGGTAAGCGGAGCCTATATTAAACACCGCATAAGAATCATGCTGGTCGCTTTTAACTTCAGGGAAGAGTATTACGAAAACCTGGGGTATCAGGACATAGACATAGAAGGATATCAAACCTTAGAAGAACAAGTCATTACTTTTACAGAAGCGGTTCCTGAAGATTGCCTGGTACTAGTCAGTATGTCCCTGATATTGTACTCCACTATCGCCCAAACCAATGAAAGCATCTTATTGAACAGTAAGGGGTTCAGTCCATGCGCTATTATCGGTACTTTTCAATCCGAAAATCCCTCAGATTTTCCTTTAAAAGAGGTTGATATGCTAATTTCCAACTATCCAGGCAGAGAAGAAAAGATAATAGAGATGTTCTATAAAGGCAATCTCCTAATGCTGGGACTGGATTCCTTACTTGGTAAACAGGCTACTTCGGGCGCCAAAACAGTAAAATCAAAACAGGTGATTCCAGATGTAGTACCAGGGAAGCGGGTTTCGTTCAAAAAAATTTAATTTCCGGCGTTTATTATTACCTGCTAATTTAGTTTTTCAATTTCCTGAGAAGTAAAGTACGACGGTTGATTAGCTAATTCACAAAGCCCCGTAACTTCTTTTCTCCATCCAGGATTGCAGGATAATGGTCGCCGATATGGTATCGATCAACTCCTTACTCTGCCTATCCGCTTTTTTTAGTCCGCTTTGCGTAATCGCAGCCGATGCCATTTTTGATGTAAAACGTTCATCCATTTTTTCAATAGGAATAGCCGGGAATGCTTTTTTTAAGATAGTCATAAATCCCTTCACATGAGGCATAGACTGGGAGGCTGTGCCATCCATTTGTTTGGGCTCGCCGACAACGAAAAGCTCTACTTGTTCGGTCTCCAGGTATTTTTTAAGAAAATCTACAATATCTTTAGGATGTATGGTAGTTAAACCGGTTGCTATAATTTGCAACGGGTCAGTAACGGCAATGCCAATCCGTTTGGTTCCATAATCAAAAGCTAGTATTCGGGCCATGGTGCAATAATAATTGATTTTAATACAAGAATAGTATGATTAAGAATATTTAGAA
>NZ_AQPN01000099.1 GCF_000403135.1 Arcticibacter svalbardensis MN12-7 | reverse complement strand
GTTAAAATTTAGCACCCTATGAGGCTGATTAAAATTAAATTCTGTTAAAAAATGCTACACTTAATTCATGCTTCAGCCCTGGTTAGTCAAACCCGGTTATTTTAATTACGAATTGAAATTAAAGTATTTTAAAACCAAGACTCAATTGCCATAAGTTCTGTTTTTTTATTGCATCATCACTTCTCACATTTGTTAATCCTTTTTCATAACGCAGGTCTAGTGTGATATTAGCGATATCAACACCAGCACCAAATTGAGCGCCCCAATTCTGATCCTTGTAATTGTCATCATCATAAGCCTCAAGAACAGTGTTTCCTGAAAGGTTTTTATCCAATACAAAAGAAACAACCGGTCCAGCCATAAAACGAACACCCAAAGGGCCAAGCCCTATTTTAGTTCCCAACAAAACAGGAACATCCAGGGTTGTAAAACGTATTTTTCCTGAAGCTTCAAGTCCATTTGAATTATCCGTCTTAAACTCTCCGCCTTTTCCTGCAAGGTAAGCTTCAGGCTGAATAATAAATCCGGCAATACCAACCCGTGCCCAAGCACCAGCCTGATAGCCAAGACGGTTTTCATCCTTTGCAAAATCAGTATTTAATTTCGCGAAATTGATCCCTCCTTTAAGTCCCAGATTAAAGGTAGGTAGCTGAGCAAAAGCTGCAGATCCAGCCATCAGCAGCATCATTCCAAATAATATACTCTTTTTCATCATTTCAATTTTAAAGTTTTATTAAGTGTGTTTTACATTGTAACAACAATTCTTCCATAAAGTTGTAAATGTACACAGCAATCGCCTTTATTTAACACTTATAATTTCATAATTTTACGTCAAATAAAATTATGGCAGAGATCAGCATCACTTCAGAAAACTGGGAAAGACTAAAATTAAAGGTTAAACGCAAATACAGAGACCTCACAGAAGAAGACCTGGCATTCACTGCCGGGGAAGAAGAACAATTGATTCAAAGGCTTATGGGACGATTAAAAAGAACAAGAGAATATGTCGTCTTTACCCTGGAAAAAGGATTGGTAAACATTGATAATAACCGCCTTTAATTGTAATTTTTTTATTCCATGCAGGTCAAATGGGGTTAAACCCGCCTTCAAACAGTATATTTATACTACTGAAAGCACATCCTGCATACTGCTTTAAACATCATAATTATGCTTGACTTTAGGAAACATGCTAAAAAAATAATACTGACCGCTTGCACCGGGATGGTTATTTTATTATTTGCTTTTAGCGACGACTACTTTCAAGCCTCTAAAAACCTCGAGATCTTTACTTCCTTATATAAAGAGGTAAATGTCAACTATGTGGATGAAATAAATACCTCAGAAATGATTCAGACAGGGATTGAGGCGATGCTGGAAAGCATGGATCCTTATACTGAGTTTGTTCCCGAAGCCGATATGGAAGATTACCGCATGAAATATGTGAGTACCCAATATGGAGGAATTGGTACCAGTGTGCAGCTGCATGATGGAAAATTTCTTATCGCAGAAACATTTGAAGGCTTTCCTGCCCAGAAAAGTGACCTTCGTGCTGGCGATGTCATCACAGCAATCAATAGTCTCTCTTTAAAAGGCAAATCATACGAGTCAGTAAGCACCATGCTCAAAGGCCCTAAAGGCACTGCCCTGAAGATTACCGTTGACCGCCCAGGACTAAATACGCCTCTTACTGTCGATGTCATGAGGGATGAAATTACACAACCTAATGTGAGCTATTCAGGACTTATTGCCGATCATGTCGGGTATATCAAACTGGACAAGTTTCTTGAAAACTCAGGTAACGAAGTCTCAGAAGCTTTAAACACCATTCTGAAAAGCAAACCTTCCGGATTAATCCTTGACTTACGCTCCAATGGCGGTGGAATCCTTCAGGAAGCAGTAAAAATTGTAAATCTATTTGTCGCAGCAAACACAACTGTAGTAACACAAAAAGGTAAAACAAAAGAAAAATCGTATACCTATAAGACTTACAATCCCCCTCTGGCACCAAATATCCCCTTAGTTGTCCTGGTCAATAGCCGGTCGGCTTCTGCATCCGAAATTGTTGCAGGCGCATTACAGGACCTCGACAGAGCTGTTATCATAGGTCAAAGGAGTTATGGAAAAGGACTGGTACAGCAAAGTTTTAACCTTCCTTACAATAGCCTGATCAAGATTACGGTGGCCAAATACTATACCCCTTCCGGCCGTTGTATCCAATCCCTGGATTATACCCACCGCTCAGCGCAGGGAGAAGTGGTTAAAGTAGCCGATTCGCTAATCTCTGAATATCATACCAAAGCAGGGCGGCTTGTTTATGATGGAAGTGGCATATTCCCCGATCAGTTTATCGCCCAACAACGGTACAGCCCTATTGCGATCACTTTACTGAGCAAGTTCTACATATTTGATTATGCCACTTTATACCGCAGTACACACAAGCAATTGACCAGTGCCAAAGATTTCAGACTCACTGATATAGAGTACACTGATTTCGTAAAATACATGTCAGACAAGGACTATAACTATTTTACAAAGACGGAGAAATTAGTGAATGAACTTCAGGAGGAAGCTGAAAAGGAGAAAAAACTCACTGAAATACGAACTGAATTCGATGCCCTGAAAAAGAAGGTCTACACCAGCAAACAAAATGATTTAAATCAATTTAAAGATGAAATCAAACTGATCCTGGAAAATGAAATTGTCTCCCGTTACTACTTTCAAAAAGGGCGTATGGAGCAAGCCTTTAATACCGATTTAGAGATTAAATCAGCCGAGGCTGTATTGTCTGATAAAGCAGTACTCGCTTCTATCTTAAAAGGAAATGGTAAATATAAATCTATTGGTAAGCCGGTATTAGGCTTTACCGCTAATGTTCCTGAACAATAAATCCCTCTCCAGGTATGAATATAGAAGACTACAGAACGTTCTGCCTTAGCCTCCCTGCCGCAACTGAAAGTTTTCCTTTCGGGGATGATACCCTCGTGATGAAAGTAAAAGATAAAATTTTCACTCTTGCTTCCTTAACCCCTTTTTCGTTCAATGTGAAATGCAATCCTGAACATGCACAGGAACTTCGGGAACAATACACTGACGTACTCCCCGGTTATCACATGAGCAAAGTACATTGGAACACGGTTCTTATTTCCGGAACTATCCCCGACAAGCAGCTCGAAGGCTGGATAAAGGACTCATATGACCTGATTATTTCCAAATTACCCAAAAAAGATCAGCTTGAACTCCAGAGTAGCATCTAAATTGCTAAACCTTCCTTGCAATTATTTGTTAAATCTATATGAAGAAATCAGCTCCGATGATCGTAGCCACGTCGCTTATCTTAGGATCAGCGGCCCTTATAATCAGAAAGATTTTCCAAAAACGTTTAGATACCGTAAAATACGTCGACCTCCAACAGTATTTGGGTAAATGGTATGAAATTGCCTCCTTTCCTCAAAAGTTTCAGAAAGGTTGCACCTACACCACCGCCTATTATACCTTAAATGATGACGATACCATTTCTATTAAAAATTCCTGTATCGCAAATGGAAAAGAAAAAACAGCTATAGGTACAGCTAAAATAACCGATGCAAACTCAAATGCAAAGCTTGAAGTTCAGTTTCAATGGCCCTTTTCTGGGAAATACTGGATCCTGGATCTTGCTCCCGACTACAGTTATGCCCTTATCGGACATCCAAATAGAAAGTACCTATGGATCCTGAGCCGTAAACCATGGATGGAGATGGATGTGTACAAAAAACTATTGATTATATCCGACCGGAAAGGTTTTGATATCTCCAAGCTTAAAATTACTCCACAAAAATCTAATGACTGATTGTATTAACTTAGCTGTCCCTTATGTATGCTCACAGCTTAGTTAAATCCTCTTCTTTCTGTTTATTTATCATTTTATTGACGGCATTGTTTTCTTGTAACCAGCAAAGTGGTGGTGCAAAGAAACAACGTCCATCCTTTAAGAGTATCCTGGGGCTTCAGTTTATTGAAGTGAGAAGGGAGTTTAATACTGGCCTATCCTTTAATGATCAGGGCTTTCAGCAAGAACCTGACTGGAAACTTTACTTCCTTTCTGAAGATTCAGTAATGATCTATAACCCAATAAAAAAGGTCTATTTTCATTATCCGGTATATCATGATCACGATTCTGTATTTAATATAGCACGCGAATGGCTCCGCCTCAAAGAGATTAATCGGGACAGCCTTACCTTTCAGCTTCTATCCGTAGAAGAAAAGAAGGTTTCCAGGCAACTTTCTAATGTGACCATGAAATTTTACTCCTATACCTATTTAAAGGAGCATATAAAGCAAGATCCCCAGAAGCTCCAACAACCCAGCAGTGCGGACTCTTTGTTCATTAGAAGTAAGGTGATGCGAGCTAACCGCAATCCGTTTAACCCGGACAGCTGTTTTGCTGCCCGCAATCCTGTAAAATTTACCAGCATAAATAAAAACATGCAGGTAAATAAGGTACCCATTGAAACAAATACCTATAATTTAGTGAATAGCAGTCCTTCTGATGCCTACCTTTTCCCCGAATATTCCATCACGATTCATAAAGCTTACAAAAAGTTTTTTTATACATTTTCTGTACTCGTGGATCAAAATGGAAAAATGCGTATTAATAAATTTATAACGAGTCCGGAGTTTGAAACATCAAGAAAAAAAGTATTGCAGGGAATCGTTGACGTGTACCTGAGCCATTATTTAACCGTTATTCCTGGCTCCACATTAAATATTTTTCATCCCTCCGAAATCACCCTTCATGTAAGAGGAATGGTACAATAACCTGCTCAATTGTATCATAATCAAGACACTCTAAATGTTAAATTTGTTTATACTATACACTTTTAACTTGCAGCTTTCGTTTAATTGGCTAGATTTGCAATGCTCGTGTCAGATCTTATGTCACAAGAGGGCGTTTAAAAGTACTAATGTTTAACTGTTAAACGAGATTAAATGGTGAAAAAAACGATCATAGCAGTCTTAATTGCTATAACTTATGTGTCTGGAGCTCAGGCGCAAACAAAGAAAACTGTAGAAGATCCTGACAACCTTGCCAAGGACTACTTTTCCCAGATTATGGGGATCGCCGCATCGGCTACTTCAAATGTAAAACTTTACCAATTTGTTTATGACTGGATTGGGACGCCGTACCGTTTAGGTGGCGACACTCAAAGAGGAGTAGATTGCTCAGGTTTTGCATTTCAGCTGTACGACAAAGTGTTCAACACGGTTATCGGAAACAACTCCAGAAACATTTTTACTATGGTAAATCCAGTAAGTAAGGATGAATTAAAAGAAGGAGATCTGGTATTTTTCAAGATTAAGAGCCGTGCAATTTCGCATATCGGTGTGTATCTGGGAGATAACAAGTTTGCTCATGCTTCATCAAGCAGAGGCGTGCGAATCAGTAATCTTAACGAATCTTACTGGCAACGTTACTATTACAAGGGAGGAAGACTTATTGAGTCTCTGAAAGAACAATTGTAAGTTGTTCGAAAATGAGGATTGATCTGAAAGCATAAGCTGTTCATATCAATCCTTTTTATAAACATTTTAGCTACATCGCCAGTATTTCTGACTAAGCCAATTCCTGTAAAGAAGAAGATTAATCCCAAAACTCCATATACAATCAACTCCCTTGGAGTGCCTGAATGCTGCACAAATCCAATTGCTGCATAAATAAGTCCTACAATACCAAGTATAGTGAGTATAGTGCCGAAAGTGCGTTTTAAGTTCATGACGTAGATTTTAGAATAAGTATGCAAATACATTGCCACAGCATCCATTCTAGAAAAGGTTCTATTGATCTGTAAAACTATTTGTATAAAATGAGAAAAACTATACCCGCAAATTACCTACTCTTCCTTTGCGTATTTTAAAGTCATCTTTGCCACCCTTTCTTCCAGTGTTTCTGTTGTCAGCTTTTCCCTTAAATGGTCCACCAAAATAGGAAATGCAAAAGGAGAAGGTTTTTTACAATTGGTGATAATGACCTTCAAGCCCTGAATTCGCTTAAGTGCAGCCCTCAGGCGGAACTCCTCCAGTTGAAATTGCAGTGCTTCATTGTATGCCTGTCTCACCAACACATTATCCGGCTCGTATTCATTAAATACATCAAATAGAAGCGAGGTAGAAGCCTGAAGATGCCTGTTTTTCATGGTCTTGCCAGGGAAACCCGTAAAAACCAATCCCGCAATATGAGCAATATCCCTAAACCTCCGTCTAGCCATCTCATTCGCATTTAAACTGCTTTGTATGTCCTCCAACAAGTTTTCTGAAGTAAACAGATCTTTGGCAATGGCTTCCTCCAGAAATATTGGATCAGCAGATAACAATTCAAAGCCGTAATCATTCATGGCAATAGAGAAACTTGCATTTTTGATCTTAGATAAACGGAACGCAAATAAAGAAGCCATCCCCTCGTGTACGAGCCTTCCTTCAAAGGGGTAAAAGAATAAATGATAGCCATCCCGGGAATCAAAACGCTCAATCAAAAACTCTTCACTCGAGGGTAGATGTGAGATCCTGGCCTGCATATCAAAAAGCGGACGCAGTGTTTTAACCTCAATATCTTTTTCAATATGATGTGCCACCTCATCCAGCTTCGTCCGGAACATGGCTGAAAGCTGCGACGATAGCGGAAGCCGTCCACCCATCCAGCTGGGAATCCGACCACTTGTCCGGTTCGACTTCTTTACATAAGCTGTCATCTCCTTCACGCGCACCAGTTCAAGGCTCCTTCCTGCAAACCAAAAGTTATCTCCCACTTTCATCCGCGCAATAAAATCCTCTTCCAGCGTACCCAGGTATCCTCCGGTAATAAACTTTACCCGGATGCTCACATCACTGACAATAGTGCCCATCGTTAGCCGGTGGCGCATTGCAACGCGCTTACTATTTACTTTATACCAGCCATCCTCGATCTCCACTTTAAGGTACTCGTCATACTTTGATAGCGTTTTACCTCCCTTAGTAATAAAATTAAGGATCTGCCCATACTCGTCCTCTCTGAGGTCCGCAAAAGCATAAGTAGACTTTAATTCCTTGAAAATTACCTCTGCACGAAAGCCATCAGACACTGCCAGCGTCACCAGATACTGCATCAGCACATCCATCGCTAGTATAACAGGGTCCCTGCTTTCAAAGACCTCCTGTTCAATCGCCTCCTTAATGGCAGCACCCTCCAAAAGCTCCAAAGAATGCGTGGGAACAAACCAGGCATAGGAAGTCGCCCCCGGATGATGTCCACTCCTTCCTGCCCGCTGCATAAAACGGGCGACACCCTTTGGACTCCCTATCTGGATCACCGAATCTACCGGCCTGAAATCTACCCCTAAATCCAGACTCGAAGTACAGACCACCACTTTGAGCAAACCCTGATGCAAAGCACCCTCCACCCAGTTTCGCAACTCATTATCCAGCGACCCATGATGCATGGCCATAATTCCCGCATATTCAGGGTACTGATCCAGAATAGCATGATACCAGATTTCCGACTGAGAACGCGTATTGGTAAAGATCAACGTGGTTTTACTCCGGGCCACAATTTCCATCACCTGCGGCAAAAGCTTAATTCCAAGATGTCCTGCCCAGGAGAACTGCTCTATATTTTCAGGAATTACGGATTCAATATGAAGCTTTTTACCCAAGTTGGCACGAATGAGCCGAACTCCCGAAGGGTCAGCATCATGTCCAAGCAGCACTTCCGCGGCTTGCTGTAAGTTGCCAATTGTTGCACTGATTCCCCAAATCCGTAATCCCTTATGCACACCATTTTCATCCTGTTGAAGTATTGCCTTCAGTCTGGATAAACCCAGTTCCAATTGCACACCCCGTTTAGATCCCAGTAACTCATGCCATTCATCAATCACTACCACCTGCAAATTTTCAAATAGCTTAGGGTAATTCTTCTGTGCAAGCATCAGGTGCAGGCTTTCCGGCGTAGTCAGCAATACTTCCGGCTGTTTCCTTTGTATAGCAGCCTTTTCCTTCGCGGTGGTATCTCCCGTGCGACTAGCGATCGTCCAGGGCATTTCAAGATCATCCACCACCGTTTGCATAGCTTTACGGATATCATTGGTCAACGCGCGCAAAGGAGTGATCCAGAGCATCATTAAACCGTTACTCTTGCGCGTCTTGTAGGTATCGGGATAACGGTTAATATATTCGGCAATAATTGGCAGGAACAAAGCGAAGGTTTTACCACTTCCCGTAGGAGCATTAAGTAACCCTGAATAGCCCGATAAGTAGGCGAATTGCATCTCCTTCTGAAAAGCAAACTGCTTCCATTTCTTCTGCTTAAACCAATTCGCAACTACTTTTTCTCCTATACTCATTAACTCGCCTGATTCAAAATAAACTACAGCCCTATCCTATTCCATTTAGCCGGTAACAAGTTCAATTTTAAGGATAAAATTTAACCCAACAGCGCCCGAAGCACTTCAATATGATCGGCATCTTCAATTTTCTTATCATGCCGCCAACGTAAGATCCGTGGAAAACGAAGGGATACTCCTGATTTATGCCTGCTGGATTGATTAATCCCCTCAAACCCAATTTCAAACACCAATCCCGGTTTAACCGTTCGTACCGGTCCAAATTTCTCCAGCGTATTCCGCTTCACATACTGGTCTACCTGACTCATTTCCTTATCAGTGAGTCCGGAATAAGCCTTGGCAAAAGGCACCAGCTTATCCCCATCCCATACCGCAAAGGTATAATCACTGTATAAATCCGCCCGCCGGCCATGTCCTTTTTGTGCATAAATCATCACCGCATCAACCGACAGCGGATCCACTTTCCATTTCCACCAGTCCCCTCTCTTCCTTCCCGTTTGATAAACCGATTCAATACGTTTCAGCATAAACCCTTCCGCAACGTTCTCCCTGGATTGCAGTCGCAGCGCATACAAATCTTTCCAGTTTGAAAAGCCAACGATTGCCGAGAGCCGAAAAATATCCTGATGCGGACTTTCCGCATGAAGTTTCTCTAAGATAGAACGACGATACTTCAGCGGCATAGATCGGATGTCATCACCCTGATACTCCAGGCAGTCATACGCAATAAAGGCCATTGGGCTCTCTGTTAAGATCTTCTTCGTCAGGTTCTTTCTACCAATTCGGGTTTGCAGCACATTAAAAGGAAGAGGACATTCTCCGCTAAAACAAATCGCCTCCCCATCCAGCACCGTTCCATCCGGAAGATCCATCATAAACCGATGCAGCTCAGGAAACTTATCGGTTACCAGGTCTTCTCCCCTGCTCCAAATAAAAATTTCTTTGTCACGATAAATCGCCTGCGCCCTGATGCCATCCCATTTCCATTCCGCCTGCCAAGCCTCCGGATTCCCTAAAGCCAGCTCCATCTCCTCTGCCGATTTAACCTGTGTAGAGGTTTCCTGAATCGGGTAAGCCAGACAAAATGGGTAAGGCCTGGAAATATCATCCGAAGCGTCCTGCTCCTGCATCAAATCGTGGAAGCTAAAGTGCAGCGGATCCCAGTTTCCCATAATCCGGTGCGTGAGCACAGAAGCGTCCAGTCCCGAAATATCCGCCAACGCCTTTACAATTAAACTCTGCGATACCCCTACACGAAAACTGCCCGTCAATATTTTATTAAAAACAAACCGCTCCTGTCGATCCATTACGGCCCAGGAACTCACCAGCCAAAGCTTCCGCTCTTCTTCTTTTAAGCTAGCAAGATTATTAATTTCCGCAATCCATTCCGTTAATGACTTATCCTGCGAACCTTCAGGCTCCGGAAGTAAAAGAGCAATCGTTTCCCCGAGATCGCCCACCACCTGGTAACTTTCTTCAAATAACCATACCGGTATTTTTGAAAGTTCCATTGCCCAGGTTTTTACTAACGTAGAATTGATCTGTCTTTTAGGTTTCCGTCCGGTAAAAAGAGCCAGTGTATTAATCTTATCCGCATCGGGAACATACATAAAGTACGCCTTCAGAATCCTGATCTTCTCATTTGTTTTATTCGTTTCATCCAGATCAGCAAAAAGCTTTGCAAAGTCCTTCATCCCTTTTCCTCCAAAATGGTTTCATTATTTTCCTCTTCTTCCAGTCCGTATTGGGTATTGGCTTCATAGGCATCAAAACCCTGTTCCCTTAGATAACGGGAAAAAGATGCCGTTGAACCATGCGTTAAACAAACAGATTCGCATTCAGTGGCCTTTATTGCGGTAATCAGTCCCTCCCAGTCCGCATGATCGGAAAGCACAAACCCACGGTCTGCTGCCCGCCGCTTTTTAGCTCCCCTGATGGACATCCAACCGGAGCAGTACCCAAAAGATACAGCAGGAAAACGCCTCATCCAGATCGAGCCAACTGCCGAAGGGGGACATATGACCAATCCGCCACGAGCACTTTCCCTCACAAGCTCTGGCGTAACCCGTTGCGCTTCTGGCAAATGGATTCCATTCCGCTCCAATGCCTCATTGGTATTGGCAATCACCCCATGCAGATAAACCTTGCCAATAGACAGATCAAGTCCCTGCAAAATGCGCTGTGCCTTGCCTAATGAATAACCAGCGATAAATGTGGTTCGCCCTTCAGCAGCATTAGATTTCCACCATTGATTCATGTCGTCATAGATCTTCTGCTGAGGTTGCCATTTATAAATAGGCATTCCAAAAGTGCATTCGGAAATGAACGTATGACATTTCACTGGTACAAAAGGGGTACTCAGACCATCATCTTCCAGCTTATAATCGCCTGAAGCAACCCACACTTCCCCTTTGTATTCAACCCGTACCTGTGCGGAACCGATGATATGTCCGGCTGGATAAAAGCTTACTTTAACACCATTAATCAGCGTTTCCTGTTCATAATCCAGTGTTTCTAAAGAAATCTCTCCCAGACGGTAATACAACACTTCTCTGGAAAGAGAATGTGCCAGGTAATGCTTATGCCCCCAGTAAGCATGATCCGAGTGCGCATGTGTAATTACGGCACGATCAACAGGCCGCCATGGGTCTATATAGAAATCTCCTGCAGCACAGTAGATTCCCTTGTCATTGAATTGGAGCAGAGGTTGGGTCATGAGCATATAAACCACTACTTGATGGATATAGTTTTACCTGCAAACGGATATTAAAACTTAAGTCAAGGTATCATAAAATTAAGATCAGATTGAGGGTGGAGCCACAGTGACGCCACGTTGAGGCCACAGTGAGGCCACGTTTTTGCGGTAAAAGGTGGCCTCACTGTGGCCTCACTGTGGCGTCACCCTAGCTTCAAGGGTAAACTGACCTTACTCTTTCCATAAGTTGACCGTTGTTAAAGTATGAGCAAATTACTATATTTTCCTAAAAGAAGTATGCAAAAAAAGCACAACAAAAAAAGGGCACCTTTCCTGTTAAAGAAAGATGCCCTTTATATTATTGTTATTTAATTTCTAATAAACCATCGTAAACTGACCCGTTTGGTTCAATCGGATAAAGTCAGCCATTGTCTTCAAACTTTCGTCCTGTACAAAGTCGTAGTCATCCCCTTTTTTCACTTCTCCTTTTTTAAGCGGAGGCAGACCTTTTATGGCACGTCGTTGATTATCCCTAACAAGCGATCTGGTTTCCTGAACTTCACGTTCTTGTTTCAGTTTCGCTTCATTTAAAGTAACCTCAAACTCATTCTCTCTCTTCTTGAATTCACTGATATCTTCCAAAAGATATTTATATTCCGAAGAAGTCTTCATACGGGCATCATGCAACTTAACCAATTGCACATTGATGGGTTTCAGATTAGCTACAGCGGTATAGTTAGCCGGACTAATTGAATCAAATGGCAGAGCAGATGGCTCAGAGCTTTCTCCATATTTATCAGCAGAAAAGATCATCGGGAACTGGATATCCGGAATCACACCCTTATGTTGGGTGCTACTTCCATTGATGCGGTAAAACTTAGCAATCGTTAAGTTAATCTGACCAAATTTAGGTCCTTCCGTCGCGGTTGTATTTTTATCCGTGTCTTTTACCTTATTCAGGAGCTGATCTACCGTACTGATATATCGGGATAAATCCAAAGCAGATTGAACGGTACCCTTACCATAAGTTTGAGTCCCCATGATAATACCACGATTATAATCCTGTATGGCTGCGGCAAAGATTTCAGATGCAGAAGCACTGAAACGGTCTACCATAACACCAAGAGGACCTGTCCAGGAGATTGAAGGATCATCATCATCACTCACCTCTGTTGATCTTGGATTACGTACCTGCACTACTGGTCCTTTTTTAATAAACAAACCAGTTAGTTCGATCGCTTCCATCAGCGAACCACCACCATTAGTTCTCAGGTCAATAACAATACCATCCACTTTATCGCGCTTCAGTGTATCGATGATCATACGAACATCACGGGTTGTACTTTTATAATTAGGGTCACCAGCCTGGTAATCCTTGAAGTTCATATAAAATGCAGGAACTTCAATTACGCCAATTTTATACGTTTTGCCGTTCTGTATAATGGTTTTAACCGTCTTTTTAGCCGACTGATCTTCCATCACCACTTTATCGCGTACCAGGGTAACGATTTTAGGTTGAGAAGAAATCTCCTGACCGGCAGGAATGATCTTCAAACGTACTACTGTTCCTCTTGGACCTTTAATCTTGGAAACAGAGTTGTCCAACCGCCAACCTCTTACATCTACAAACTCACCATCTTTTCCTTGTGCTACACCTAGAATTTTATCATTTACATGGAGTGTCTTCGCTTTAAAAGCAGGGCCACCCGGAACAATTGAAATAATCTTGATCACTTCGTTTTCAAGTTGCAGACTAGCACCTATGCCTTCGAAAGTACGGGACATCTCTTCATTGAATGCCTGTGCCCGTTGCGGAATAAAGTAATTGGTATGCGGATCAATTGCCTCAGTAAAGGAATTCATGATCACCTGAAAAGCATCCTGATTATTTAACTTCTCCGTTTGGGACAATAAGTTTTTATAACGGGTCTTTAAAGTCTCTGCGTTTTTCTTTGCGTCTGTGCCTGATAATTTTAAGCTTAACAGATCAGACTCCACTCTTTTTGACCAAAGCTCATTAGACGCTTCGATGGAGCTTAACCAGGGTAATTTTTCCCGGTTATAGGTATACGTTTCATTTTTCGTAAAATCATACGGTTTATCCACCTGTGTAAGCGAATACTTTAAACGATCAGTATAACGGGTTTGGAATACATTGAAAATATGAAAAAAAGCAGAAAGATCTCCATCCCTTAAATCATCATCAAAGGTAAAACGGTATTTTTCGAAGTCCTTAATGTCGGATGCTAGCAAATAGCTATGTCCTTCATCCAATTGTTTCAGGTATCTATCCAAAACCTGTGAAGAAAGTGAATCGTCAACTTTAACTTTTTTGTAATGGGCACCTTCAATAATCTTGACTAATTCTTTAGCAACCAGACTTTGTGAGGCATCGGGTT
Organism: Arcticibacter svalbardensis MN12-7; assembly: GCF_000403135.1. GTDB lineage: Bacteria > Bacteroidota > Bacteroidia > Sphingobacteriales > Sphingobacteriaceae > Arcticibacter > Arcticibacter svalbardensis. The sequence continues at coordinate 17,016 of NZ_AQPN01000099.1, read as the reverse complement.
TTAATCCCTCCGTATCCATATCAACCCGGGGTGTGGCATTGCAGGCGATAAAAGCCACTATAAACAAAGCCAGGAATATTTTTTTCAGCATTTCTTTAAGAGATTTAAAATCCATTTCTTACAACCTATCTACTAATTCTATACCAATTATATGTATAAACAAAAAAGAGGCAGTTAGGTACCGCCTCTCTAACACTACAATATCAAAAATAGTATTAATTGTTTCGTAGTCTATAATAATATTACATTCAATAGAATAAAAAGTGAAATTATAAAGGCATTCCCTTCATCAAATTAGCTCTAAGGCGGCTATATTCGTCTAAGGCAGAGCCTGCTGCAGTATAATTACCAAGCTTATTATACGTTTCGCCCATATCTCCTTTAATTTCAATGAGCTTAACGGGGTATTGATTTTGAATAGCTAATGTTTCCGCTTTTTTATAGTCGCGAAGAGCGTCCTGATGGTCTTCAAGGGCGTTTTTTACTTCTGCAATATGGATCAGACTTCCTATTAAGGCTTGTTTATCATTTAATTTCTCAGCAAGGGTATGGGTTTGAATGCAGAACCACTTGGCTTCAGAATAGCGTTTCTGACTATAATATAAGACAGAAAGGCTTTGAAAACATTTCATTCGGCCTGCTTTATTTCCTAAACGGGTAAATCCAGGCAATGCTTTTTTAATAATATTATATTCAGCCTGGTCATAGTTGTTCAGCAATAGCTGATTTTCTGCCAGCTCCAGGTAAGCATCTGCCACAAGTGCAGGTTTTCTTAAAGCCGTATATAATTGAATCACCGACTGGTTTTGAACAAGCGCTTTTTGGTACTCACCAGAGATCTGGTAGAGTGCAGCAAGGTTGGATGAAATTGAAGCCATTCCTTGTTTGTCATTTATCTTTTCCTTGAGGCGCAATGCTTCATTGAAGTAATAAATGGCTTGAGGGATATTGCCTTTTTTGCCGTAGTAAACACCATAGGTATTTAAAATCAGCGCCTGACTCTTCTCATCACCGCTCAATTTATAATCTTCCAGTAAGAACTTTAGGGTAGTTAACATATTTTCCTGCGGTTCCTGAGAGATCTCAGTTTGGTTCAGCAAAGAGTGCAGGATCAGCACATTCTGATACTTGATTAAGTCGGCAGTCTCATCCGTTTTTTTCTGCAAACGCCTGTTTATTGCTTGTCTGCGTAAAAGAGCGGAGTCTACTGGGGGCGTTGCATCAAAATAAATCGGTCCAACTCGTTTTACATTGCTGGCAATCCGTACAGAATCCTGTCCAGCTGCCTTCACTAATCCATTTGCAATCAGCATTCCTGCCAATGCAACCGTTAATAAATTTTTTGTCATATATAAATCTTGAACTTAATCAAAGATACGCATATATAACTATTTAGGTTACAAGTTATTGTACAGAGGTTTTTCTTTAGAAGACATCAAGCCAGTTATTCCGTTAGTTAGAACGGCTTCGGGATGCTTGGGACGCTGATTTACTACCTGTACTGGCATAGTAATAGGAATATCCTTTTTTCACATTGGCTATCATAGTTAAGTTGTTCAATCTAACGGCTAGTGTACTGGCTTCTTTCAGGTCGCGCAAAGCAAGCTTATTATGATGGATCGCTATCTTAACTTTCGACAGATTAACCAATGAGGTGATGATCCCTTTTTGATTATCTAGATTGCGGGATTGCGTATTGGCCTGAATGAAAAACCATTTCGCTTCAGAATACCTTTTTTGTGCAAAGTAGATACGTCCCAATAAATCAAAACAACCTATCCTTCCGTTTAGATTATCCGCCGACCGATATAGACTTAACGCATTCTGTAAGATCAGCGATGCTGCCTGTTTATATCGTGTCTGAATTCTTCTTATTTCAGCAAGCTTAACGTAAGCATCAGCCAACGTACTTTTTTCATTAATTACATCGTATTTATTGGTGGGGAGAGAACTGATGTATCCCGCTGCTTTTTGTACATCTTTTCGTTTAAGCAGTACAGCTATGAGCATATTGGCGGTTTTTCCAGCCTTTCCATATTCCTTTTGAATTTCCTGAACTTGCAGAAGCAGCATATAATACTTCTCTGCTTCGATCAGGTCATTGTTTTTCCTGTAATAAGTAGCGATCTGAGCGATAACATTTTCCCTTTGCTCTGAATCTCCTGCCTTATGGAATAACATTTCGGCAGTAACAAGTTCGTGAATTGCCTGTTTATTTAAGCTTTGTTTAAACATAACCTGTGCAATCCCCATGCGAAGATTGCCTTCCTGTACCATATCTACGTCGTGGTTAAGAGTACTTATACTATCCCGAAGGGTTTTAATACTAGCCTCAGGAGGCTGTGAAGGAGTTATTTCAGCTGGGACTAACTCTAACGTGTCCGCATAATTACTTGCAGATGCGCTTGTTGAATAAAACAATAAAAGGGCTAAAGCCAGGTACAAGATTTTCATTTATATGTAAAGAAAGTAAATTATAAACCTTGTACCTATAAGAAAGTTTCAATTAGAGAAGAATATGATGCCCAAACCATATAAGGATGCGTATCTGCATGATATATTTCGCCTTGAGAAGTGATGCCAATGATTCCGGCAAAGCCATCATAAGGCTTCAGTTCGGCCATTGTTTTATCAGTTGCCTCCTGAAGCGAAAACCCGTCAGTTACACGGGTGACAATTTTTGCAGCAAGTGCCGCACTGACAATATCTTCACCCACTCCGGTGCAGGAAATCCCTGCAAAGGCATTGGCATAATTTCCTGCTACAGTAGCAGAATCGCTGATTCTGCCCGGAACTTCAAAGCCTTTTCCTCCCGTAGAGGTACCCGCAGCCAAATGGCCTTGTGCATCCAGGGCCACACAGCCAACTGTTCCTGTCCGTATCGTTTGTTTGAGCTTAAATTCATAATCCAGCCTTCGCTCCACCGTTTCCGGATCATAGAAACGGAATCCGTTTTTCCGGGCAAAAGATAGTGCTTCAGGGCCGCCCAATACACGGTCATCAAAGTCGATTAAAAGGTTGGCTACATGGATCGGGTTTTGAATATCCTCAATATTGATCACCCCCGAAAACCTCTGGGAGTGCCCGTCCATCAAAGCAGCACTCATTCTGATCTTTCCATCGCTTTGTATCTGCGAGCCAAGACCGGCGTTAAACAACTCGCAATCTTCCAAGAGGGCTACGGCATATACCACTGTTTCCAGGGCCGTATGAGACAATAAATAAGTATGGGATTGTTCCGCAATCTTCTTTAATGCCTTTTGCTTGCTTTGTTTAACTTCATTATTGGTAAGTGATTCGCTGAAAAAGCCTCCGTGAATAATAATTTTAGGTACCATTAATCGTAATCTTTAATTTTGAGATACACATCATCTTCAATCTGGATCGCTTTATTGATAATAAGGTTATGCTTTTGGAGATCGTACTTGTCATAAATAGACATCACATGCACTTTTAAGTTATCTATTGATACCGGAGAACCAATTTCAACGTCGTAGATACTGGTTTCATTGATGTACCGCCCGTCCACTAATATAGTTAACCCGGCACCTATAGCTTCCATACACACTCCATCCGTAATCAAAAGTCCTGCATCTTCCCCCAGTCCTACACCAAGCATACCGGGATTACTGGCAACCGCATAAAATAGTCGCCCGATCCGTCCTCTTTGTACAAAGTGCGTATCAATGATTACATTGTCTATAAATCCAAGTCCCCCCGTAATTTGCACCTCCCCTTTTAGCAATGCTTCACTGCTGCTCCCTCTATAAATCATATTCGTAGAAGCGGCTGCAGCACCGGCAGAAGTTCCGGCGATCATAAACTCATCTTCGATGTATCGTCTCTTGAGGATGCGGTGTAATTCTGTTCCGCCCAGAATAGCGCTGAGGCGTAACTGATCTCCTCCGGTAAGCATCACGATATCGGCCTTTTTAATCCGGTCGATGGTATCCTGGGTATTGGCACCTTCTCTGGAGCTGATATCAAGCACACCTACATTGTTAACCTGTAACTGGTTAAACGACTTGATGTATTCTTTTCCAACAATCTCCGGGATCTTTGATGCGGTAGTAATTACTTCCACTATAGAATCTTCGCCTTTGGCAGATTCTGTGATCATCCTTTTGAGTATGCCGCGTTCAAAGAATTTTATATAATGCGGGTGACTAATATCTTCATTATAACTCAGATAACTACCTAAATCAACTGCACCTCCAATGATAACTAATTTACCTTTCGGGACCATACTCTGAATTTTTTTTATGCTTACCTATTAAATATATCAAAAAAATGACCATTTAGTTTTTTTTGAACGCATTAAAAAAACTTTTATACTTGTTTAAGGTTAGAAATGCGTTAATATAGATCCTCAATTATGCAAATTCAGAGTATCCAGGTGCTCAAAGGACCCAATATTTGGTCGGTAAGAAGAAAGAAATTAATACAAATGCGCCTGGACCTGGGAGAAATGGAATACAGGCCCAGCAATACTATTCCAGGATTTAAGGAACGGTTACAGCAACTCATTCCCAGTCTGAAAAAACACCGTTGTTCCGAAGGGCATGAAGGAGGTTTTTTTGAGCGGGTACATGATGGTACCTGGATGGGGCATATTGTGGAACACATTGCGCTGGAAATTCAAACACTTGCAGGCATGTTTGCTGGATTTGGCAGAACGAGAAGCACCAGTACAACAGGCGTATACAATGTGGTGTTCACTTATGTGGCCGAACAAGCAGGAATGTATGCTGCCCAGGCGGCCGTGCGGATTGCCGAGGCATTGGTTATTGGAGAGGAATACGATCTGAAAGCCGACATCAGGAAGCTGGAAAAATTACGCGATGCGGATCGTTTCGGACCAAGTACCGGTGCAATTATTGACGAGGCGATAAAAAGGAAGATTCCTTTTACACGCTTGGATACAGCATCATTAGTGCAGTTGGGACAAGGGAAAAACCAGGTCAGGTTCCGCGCAACGATGACTGATAAAACCAGTAGCATTGCAGTCGATATTGCCGGCAATAAAGAAGAGACCAAGCGTTTACTGAAAGAGCATGCCATTCCTGTAGCGGATGGAAGTACTGTTTCGACATTAGATGGCTTAAAACAGGCCATAAAAGAGATTGGTTTTCCATTGGTATTTAAACCACTGAATGGAAATCATGGTCGGGGTGCTACTATCAACGTGAACTCGGAAGAAGATGCTATTACTGCATTTGAATTAGCACGAAAGATCTCTCCTAAAGTCATTGTTGAGCGTTTTATAACGGGATATGACTTCCGCGTACTGGTTATTAACTACAAAGTAGTAGCCGCCGCGATGCGAAAACCGGCTCATGTGATCGGGAATGGAAGAGATACTATACAGCATCTTATTGAAGAAGAGAATAAAAATCCAAAGCGCGGTAATGGTCACGAAAATGTGCTGACCAATATCCTGATCGACCAGGATACACATGATATGCTGCGCAAGGCAAACCTGACTTTAGATTATGTTCCTTCTGAAGGGGAAACAATTAACCTTAAATCTACCGCAAACTTAAGTACAGGTGGTACGGCAGTAGACATGACAGATGAAATTCATCCTTTAACTGTATTCACCTGTCAGCGGATAGCAAAAGTGATCGGCCTCGATATTTGTGGAATAGATATTATGGCAGGCGACATTACGCTGCCTTTACAGGAAACCAAAGGGGTGGTATTGGAAGTGAATGCAGCTCCAGGATTCAGGATGCATTTAGCACCAACGGAAGGCAAACCCCGAAATGTGGCCGCACCCTTTATCGATATGCTCTATCCGAGAGGAAAATCGCCTAGGATTCCAATTATCGCCATAACCGGCACAAATGGTAAAACAACGACTACCCGGCTGATTGCATATATCATTAAAAATTGTGGTTATAAAGTTGGATATACGACTTCGGACGGGATCTATATCCAGGATATGATGCACAAACAGGGGGACATGACCGGTCCTACTAGTGCAGCCTTTATTCTACAGGACCCAACGGTTGAATTCGCTATTCTGGAGACTGCTCGTGGTGGTATCTTACGATCAGGGATCGGTTTTGATTTTTGTGATATTGCGGTGATCACGAATATCCAGGAAGATCATCTCGGGATTTCAGACATTCATACGCTTAAGGATTTACAACGCGTAAAGAGTGTATTAGTAGAAACCGTTAGAAAAAATGGCTGGGCTGTGCTAAATGCGGATAATCCGTATTGTGTAAATATAGGCATGGATACCACGCATTGTCAGGTTGCATATTTTAGCATGTATGCCGACAATCCGGTTATTACAGCGCATTGTTTGAATGGTGGATCTGCTGCTATTATAGAAAACGGGAACATTGTATTGATGAAAGGCGGTTTGAAAATAACGCTGAGCAGTCTGCAAAATGTTCCGATTACCTATAATGGGTCTGTGGCGTTCATGGTACAGAATGCAATGGCGGCAAGTTTGGCGACCTATCTCTGGGGATTTCAAGTCGCAGAGATCCGTACATCCATCGAATCCTTTTATCCTTCCACCGAACAAACGCCAGGAAGAATGAATTTATTTGATTTCAGTGACTTTAAGATATTGGTTGATTATGCGCATAATCCGGATGGATTAATGGGAATCAAACATTTCATCATGAGCATGAAAGCATCCAGAAGAACAGGGATTATTTCAGGGACGGGTGACAGGAGAGATGACGATATACGGCAAATGGGGCGTATTTCGGCAGGGATCTTTGATCACATTATTATTTGTCAGCAGAAGTATCTGAGGGGACGAACTAAGGAAGAAATTGCTAATTTGCTTCTGGAAGGAATTAGGGAAGTTGCTCCAAACAAACCGGTTGAGATAACAGGCTCAAGTGATGATGCATGGGAAAACATCCTGAACAACAAAGAGCCCGGAGAGCTGATTACGATTATAAGTGATTCCATCAATCATGCTTATCAAAGAGTTAAAAGTTATCATGAGAGTCTAACCCAATAAGAGTTCTATTTTTCTTTCTTGATAATAATTCAAAAGATTAAACGTTGATAATATTGTAATTGGTCAATATCATTGTTGGCTTAATTGTGATAAGGTTTAGGTTAGAGCGTTACGATTTCTTCGTGGCGCTTTATTTTTTTTAGCTATGTCTTCCTTTTACAAAAACATTCACAAAAAGGCCTGCGAATAGTAAACCTACAATAGCCCCTAAAAAGGCATAAAGGATTGAAGAAGTTGTCACCCATCCTGTTAATACGCCAAAAACCATGGCGAGAATAAAATAATATCCTTCCGTATTTTCTTGCTTTGAATTTTCCATATAATTCTTTTATCAAAAATAGGTATTATTCAGGTTTGTTTAAAATCGGAATGCGTACAATTTATAAAATTGATACACAATCTCTTTCGCAGTTGAAACAATTGCTTAAAAATCATCCTTTAGTCATAAATATTTAAATGAGTGTATCATTGTTACAATTAATCAATCGATTGATTAGTTTTGTATAATGGTAAAAGAAGACAAGAAAGAGATCATTTTAAATCATGCAGAAAGACTGTTTTCGGAGAATGGATACGATGGAGCATCTACCAGAGCGATAGCCAAAGATGCGGGTGTAAATATGGCCATGCTGAACTACTATTTCGGTTCGAAAGAAGGTTTATATAAAGCAGTTTTCCTACGTAAGTTTTCTGGTTTTTATGAGTCTCTTTTACAGATCATCAGTTCTCCCCTTTCTTCTTGGGAAAAAATCACCAGGTATGTAGATATATATGCAGACCGGATTGTGAAGCATAATTGTTTTCACCGCCTGATGACTTATGAGTTATCCATCCAGCAAAGGTCAGAAATGACCGATATCATTGTTGAACATCTTTTAAAGAATATAAACATCGGCAAAACAATAATAGAAGAAGGAATAAAAGAAGGCGTGTTCAGGAAAGTAGATCCAGAAATGACCATAGCTACTATTTTCGGCTCGATGTATTATGTGGTCAATTTAAAGAATATTACTTCGGCACTGCTAAATGTAGATATGCATGATCCTGAAGTCGTAATCAACGACATTAAACCCCGAATAAAAAAACACTTAGCGGCATTATTAGAAGCCCATCTGAAAGTATAATCATGAATCAAACATCTATCCCTATTATGCAAAACAAGCTACTCGGATATACAAGAGTTAGTATTACCGCACTGTTACTCCTCACTTTTAGTGAGGTATCATTTGCTCAAACCAAGAGGGCAATCACGATTACAGAAGCAATTGAACTGGGAAAACAAAACAGTAAACAATTGAAGCTGTCACAATCCAGGATTGATGAAGCGGTATCACGCTACAACCAAACGCTGGATGAGGCGCTTCCCAAGGCATCTGCAAGTTACACCTATAATCACGCAAACTTTTTAAGCAGTCGTTTTGCGCTTCCAGGAACTGCGGACAGCAACGCAATTGATTTGCCTTCTAAAGCGGATGCTTTTATTGGCACCGTCTCTGTACAGGAACTTATTTTTGCAGGTAACAAACTACGGTACGCGAAACAGTCCACTAATCTCTTAACAGAGATCGCAAAATTGGGAGCTTCCCAGGAAGAAGACAATGTGGTTTACGCCGTGATTAATTCTTATTATAACCTCTACAAGGTTCAACAAAGCGAACAAGTAGTGGTTCAGAATTTGAAATCGATTGACCAGCAACTTAAGCAGGCACAGCAATTTTTTAGTCAGGGGCTAGTGACTAAAAATGACGTTCTGCGCTTCCAGTTACAACATAACACGATTGAGCTTACCGGCGTTGATCTGGAAACAAACAAAAAGATTGTTAACTACAACCTGGATATCCTCTTAGGTTTACCCGAGAATACCGAGCTAGAAGTGAGTGAGTTCAAGACCCCTTCTTCTTCTGACCTGATCTTAACCAATCTGATTGATACAGCATTAAGTTCCAGGGAGGAAATAAGAGAGTATGAACTTCGGAATACCCTTGCGGAAACGAATATCAAGACTATTAAGGCTGATTTGAGTCCTACGCTTAGTGCAGCAGCTAATATGTACTACATCAATCCAAGCGGCAAATTTATTCCTCAAGCCAATACCTTCCTGGCTCCTGTAAGTGTTGGAGCAACGCTTGCCTGGAATATTGATCGTATCTGGACCAATAAGAATAAGATATCGGAAGCCAGGATTCAGAAAGTAGAAGTAGAAAATACCAGAAACATCACTATAGATCAGGTAAAAACAGAAGTGAACAGGGATTATCAAAACCTGACACGATCATTAACCCGGATCAAAATACTCCAGAATTCCATTGAACAGGCATCAGAAAATGACCGGATCCTGGAATCTAAATACCGGAATAATATTGCATCGGTAACTGACCGGATAGATGCACAAACCCAGCTTTTCCAGTCACAGATCAATCTGGAACTGGCAAAAGCAGATGCAGGCCTGGCCTGGTACACCTTACAAAAATCAACTGGAACAATAAAATAATACATCTATATCACAGTAATGAAAGAGAACAGTAAAAAATCAATCAAAATAGTACCCATTATTCTTGCAGTTGTTATCCTCATAGGAGCAGTTGTTGGTATTAGAGAATATCTATATCTGCAAAACCATATTGATACAGATGACGCACAAGTAGATGGAGATATCAGTCCTGTTGTATCCCGCGTAGGCGGTTATGTAGACACCATACTTTTTGAGGATAATCAACATGTAGTAAAAGGACAGGTACTGGTTAAGCTGGATCAGCATGATTATCAAATCAAGTTGGAGCAGGCCATTGCGGCACAAAGAGGAGCGAGTGCAGGTATAGATGTATCAAAGTCACAAATCAATACCACATCAGCAAGTTCCGCTACAGCAAAATCTAATGCCGTTTCCGCGAAAGTACGACTATGGCGTGCCAATCAGGATTACACCCGTTACGCCAACCTGGTGAAAGAAGGTGCAGTAACCCAACAGCAATTTGACTCTGCAAAGGCAGAGAAAGAGGCTGCAGAAGCCGCTTATCAGGCTGCACAAGCTCAATATCGTGCCGCAGAGGGACAAGTTGGAACAACACGCTCGCAGCTACAGGTTACTAATACTGGTGTGGATCAACGTCAGGCGGATGTAGACTTTGCCAAATTGCAATTGTCCTATACCACTATTAAAGCTCCAGCCTCAGGAATAATCTCCAAGAAAAGCATCCAAACCGGACAGCTTATCCAGGCCGGACAAACCTTATTTTCTGTTGTAAATGATAATAGCATCTATATCACAGCAAATTTCAAGGAAACACAAATGGAAGATCTGAAAAGCGGTTCCAATGTGGAAGTGGAAGTAGACGCATACCCCGATCACATCATTAAAGGACAGGTTTATAATTTCTCTCCCGCTACAGGGGCCAAATTCTCTTTACTTCCTCCTGATAATGCGACCGGAAACTTTGTAAAGGTAGTTCAGCGGATCCCTGTTAAAATTAAAATCAAAACAGAGGAAGCTTTCATGAAAAGATTGCGTCCCGGAATGAGTGTTAAAGTTTCTGTACACACAGACGATAAATAATGGCAGAAGTAGGATTAAAGAAGTGGGTAATTACAATTACGGTCATTACCGCTTCACTGTTGGAATTAATCGATACCACAATTGTGAACGTATCCATGCCCCAGATTCAGGGAAATTTGGGTGCAACACTGGAAGATGTTGCCTGGGTTACAACAGGCTATGGGGTAGCGAACGTCATCATTTTACCCATGTCAGGTTGGCTGGGAAGTCGTTTCGGTCGTAAAAATTACTTTTTAACCTCCATCATCATCTTTACGATTGCCTCTTTTCTTTGTGGTAATGCAAAAAATCTGGATGAACTAATTGGTTTCAGAATACTGCAGGGACTTGCAGGCGGGGGATTGATCTCAACAGCACAAGCTATATTATTGGAAACCTGGCCAAGGGAGGAGGTTGGTATTGCAACCGCCTTGTTTGGATTGGGCGCAGTGGTTGGACCTACTGTAGGGCCTACTATTGGGGGATATATCACAGATCATTTTTCATGGCCGTGGATCTTTTACGTGAACATACCGGTAGGAATTATAGCTGCCTATTGTACGTATACGTTTGTACGGGTCACGCCTAAGGATGGGAAAGATAAACCGATCGACTGGTGGGGAATTGGTCTGTTAGCGGTTGCTGTAGGCAGTTTACAAACTGTACTTGAAAAAGGCGAAAGTGAAGATTGGTTTGCAACCGGTTACATCACCTTATTGTCTGTTTCAGCTGTCGTAGGTCTCCTGTTATTTATCTGGAGAGAGCAAAGCACGGACCACCCTATTGTGAACTTTAAGATCATGCGGCACCGAAGTTTCAGTGTAGGGATGATTACCTCCTTTATTTTAGGCTTCGGGTTATATGGATCAGTGTTTATTTTCCCCATATTCTGTCAGCAGCTACTGGGCTTTTCGGCACAGCAAACCGGGGAAATACTCTTCCCCGGAGGGTTAGTCACCATTGTGATGATGCCTTTCGTCGGGATTATGTTAAAGAATAAAATACCGGCCCAGTTTATGGCTGCAGGTGGCATGTTGCTTTTCTTTTTATTCTCGCACATGCTGAGTAAATCAACGCTCTCATCAGGAACATCAGACTTCTTCTGGCCCCTGGCGATAAGAGGACTGGGTATGTCACTGTTGTTCGTACCCCTAACTACACTGGCCATACAGGATCTAAAAGGACCTGAACTGGGACAAGGTACCGGGTTAAATAATATGATGCGTCAGCTTGGAGGTTCCTTTGGAATTGCGGCATTGACAACTTTTATCCATATCAGACAAAGCTTTCACCGGAATGTGCTGATTGAAAATATCAGTAACTATAATCCAGCGTTTACACAACGGTTCAATGAAATGGTACATAATTTTATGTCCAAGGGCTATTCCCATCTGGATGCACAAAACGTGGCACTAAAAGCCATGGATGGAAATGTAATTAAGCAGTCGGTACTTCTTACCTATACAGACACGTATTGGGTAGTCGGCTTTGTCCTGCTTTGCTCCATTCCCTTATTATTTTTACAGAAGTTTAATAAAAACGTAACGATGCCTGTAGATGCGCATTAACAAAAAGACCGTCTTATGGTTACCCATAAGACGGTCTTTACTGATTACAATTAAAAACCTTTCTCCTTCGAATCTAAGACAGACGATTCATCCTTCGCACTGCCTTTAAAGGGGTAATATCAATTCGAAAGCGGTTAACCTTATAGTAAAAATAAGCATTTTATTTATATATAAAAAATGTTCCAACAACTAGTAATAATTTTATTACATAAAAGTATCAGGGTTTAGTAAATAATTTTACCTGTTGCAGTTATCAGAGATGCGATACGAACGGCATCAAATACCCGCTCCTCCTTTGCCCCTAGCTTCATTAAAGAATCTTCATGCGAGTTAACACACATTTCGCATCCATTTACAGCAGAAACAGCCAGACTCATTAATTCAAAAAATTCTTTGCCATTTATTGGCTTCATCATAATCTGCATTCTGATTCGTGCAGGGATTTGCGTATATTTTTCTTTTTGTGTAAAGTGTCTGAACCGGTAAAAAACGTTATTAGAAGCAAGCAAAGAGGCGCAGGACACCGCTTCAGCAATTTCTGCTTCAGTAGCTTCATTTTTTGATGCAAAAGCCGTGTAAAAATCCGTTAATGGCTTATTGTTGTTGTTTACGGAAATAGAAACCCCGATCAATCCAATTTCTTTAGCAGACAAATATTCAGATTCAAGGGTACTTGTAAAGTTCACTTTTAAGTCCCGAAGATACCTTGACCCAGCTTTTTCAAGCAGATCTAAAGCAGGTGTACGGTAGGTTATATCTAATTGAATCGTTTCTAACAATTCGTCTATTACTTCAGTAGTTTCACTCATGCTATTAATTTTATATTTTATAAAAAATCCCCGTAAAGCGGGGATCTGTATTATTAAATGATATATCGCTTAATATTAATTAAGCACCAATTGTTTCCTGACCTTTTTCCCAGTTACAAGGACAAAGTTCATCTGTTTGCAAACCATCAAGAACACGTAAAACTTCTTTCACATTTCTACCTACATTTAAATCATTTACACATACCCAACGAACAACTCCCTGAGGATCAATAATAAATGTAGCACGGTAGGCAACTTTTTCAGTTGGCTCTAAAATACCCAATTCTTCTGCAAGAGATTTTGACGTATCAGCAAGCATCGGGAATTTTAAGTCACGAAGATCATCATGATTGTTTCTCCAGGCAAGGTGTACAAATTCAGAATCTGTAGAAGCTCCGATTAAACGAGCATCTCTGTCGCGGAATTCGCTATATGATCTATTAAATTCAGCTATTTCTGTCGGGCATACAAAAGTAAAATCCTTTGGCCACCAGAATATAACGGACCATACATTATCATCGTTGGTAAGATATTCCGATGTAATGGTATCAAATTCCTTACCTTTTTCTATACTAACTACTGCTTTTTTTTCAAATGATGGAAATTTCTGACCTATTGTTATCATATTAATTTTCTTTGTTTTTTAATTATATTTCAAAGGTACCCCGCTTTTGTTGTCAAAGCAACAATTTAAGATTAATATGCTATACCTATTATCAATAGGTTATAGACAGAATCTATATCATTATATTTAATATTTCTTTAAGAGGTTATTTAACACTGCTTTATCTTCAATAGTAAGCTCAGGGGATTGATCTGTTGGTATGAAATGCAATTTAAAGGACCTTATTGCAGCTAAAGAATCACTCACATTATATCCGATCAGGCGCAATGCGGCAACTCCATTAAAACCAGCAGGTACAGAATCGAGGAGCGAGTCCGGCCAGTTCCCATAACCATTCTTAGAAAGCTCCTGCCATGGGAAAAAGGCATTGGGATCCACCTTCCTTCCTGGTGCGATATCCGAATGTCCAATAAAATTAGCTGTTGGAATAGTATAATTTGTTTTAAGCAGTGCAAGAAGTTGCATCAGACTTTTAATCTGGCTTTCAGGAAATGCTTCCGAGCCATTATTGTCCAGCTCAATCCCAATGGATGCTGAGTTAATATCCGTTTCTGTGCCCCATTTGCTATTTCCTGCATGCCATGCCCGAAAATAATCATTGAGCATGTGATGCACCGTTCCGTCTTTACAAATCACATAGTGGGCGCTCACCTGTGTCCGTTGCAATGTAAACGTTTTAAGGGTTTGCTCGCAAGAGTTTTGTGCCGTATGATGAATGATGACGTAATTCGGTTTCCTCAAATTTAAGTTAACCGTCCCAATACTATAAGGGGGGACTTTGCCACCATAATTCGATACGAGGGGCACCTGGGTAAGTTGTTTTACCAAATCTTTAGCTTGTTTTTTATATAGGCGATTGGTGCTGGCATACGGATTTGAGGAACATCCGCAGTAAAACAGAAAAGCAAAAAGTAACGCAGGTAAGATATATTTAGTCATAGATTGTCTTAAAACGCTAAATACGCTTATTTTTGCATCACCTGAAATAAATTAATCTATTTTATATCCATGATAACTTTAGAAAACGATGATTTTAAAGCGGATATCTATCCGTTTGGCGCTGAATTACATAGCCTTTACTCCAAAAAAAATAAAATTGAATACCTGTGGGATGGTAATCCTGAATTTTGGCCAAGACACTCACCTGTTTTATTCCCTATAGTTGGAGGATTAATAGATGATGCCTTCTTATACAAAGGAACCAAATATACATTGGCGAAACACGGTTTTGCACGCGATACAGAATTTGAAGTAGAAAGCAGCTCTGCTGACAAGGCAACATTCCTATTAAAAAGCAATGAAGAAACATTAAAGGTTTACCCTTTTGCATTTGAACTTCGCCTGATTTATACGTTAACTGATAGCGAGGTCACCTTAACCTACGAAGTAACCAATCCGGCTAAAGAACCGATGTACTTTTCAATTGGAGCACATCCGGCATTTAAGGTTCCTTTAACTGATGGAACATACGAAGATCATGCTCTTGTGTTCAGTGAAGAAGAAAATTCGGACAGATGGGTAATTGATGGTAATTATTTAACTGAGCCTGTTAAATATATAGATCACCAGTCTAAAATTAACTTAACGCATGATCTGTTTTACAAAGATGCACTAGTTTTTAAAGACCTTAAATCCACTTCAATTTCTATCGTAAATAATAAAAATGCACACGGATTAAAGCACACATTCAAAGGATTCCCTTATATGGGTATCTGGTCTGCTACTGATGCTAATTTTGTATGTATCGAGCCTTGGTGTGGTATTCCTGATGGTTATAAACATGATCAGCAATTAGAAAGTAAGGAAGGAATCAATAAGTTAGATGGCGGCGAGAAATGGTCTGCCAGCTGGAGTGTTGCTTGTTTTTAAGCTTTTAGTTGCTTGTATTTGATCTTTTAATCAAGATAAACAAGGTAGCGCATAGTTAAAAGGCAATACCCATCTCTTCAAAAGAATTGAATCATAAACAGAAAGAGGCTGGATCGTCAATGATCCAGCCTCTTTCTGTTTATGATTGTTAATTTATTAATTAGGCCCTGAATAATTCCAATGCTATTCCAATTCTTAAAATAGCTTCCTTTTCTCCAAGTGCTTTTGAGATATCAAACACATGAGGACCATATTTACCACCTACCAGCATAATACGGTAAGGTAACATGACGTCTCCAACTTTTAAGCTTCTCTCCTGAGCTAATTCCTTAAATTGCTCTTCCAACTCTGCAGAAGTTAAAGCAGCACTACCCAAGAGCAATTCAGAAAACGAGTGAAAGAATTCCTCTTTTTGTTCCGTCCATTTAGGCTTAACTGCATTTAAATCATATTCGGCTGGAATTTTAAAGAAATAACCAGCCTGCTTAACAAAGTCAGTCATCACCGTACACCGATCTTTTACCATATCGATAACGGCCAGTAACTTAGATGGTTCAGCAGTGATCTCATTCTGTTTGAAGACTTCATTTACAGCCGGAGCAAGTTGCTCAGCTGATGTTTTTTTAATCCATTCGGCACTGTACCATTTTGCTTTTTCAAAATCAAATTTTGCACCTGCTTTACTTACACGATCAAGTGAAAATTTCTCAATCAGCTCTTCGATACTGAATATTTCATTTTCGGTACCATCATTCCAGCCCAACATAGCTAACATATTGATAAAAGCTTCAGGCATAAAACCTAATTCGCGAAAACCTGGAGTAACTTCCCCTGTAACAGGATCGGTCCAGCTCATGGCATATACAGGAAATCCCAATCGGGCACCATCGCGTTTACTCAATTTACCATGACCATCCGGTTTAAGGATCAATGGCAAATGAACCCATTTAGGCATGTTATCTTCCCAACCAAGGTACTTCCAGAGCAGTAGATGGATCGGTGCTGAGGGCAACCATTCTTCACCACGAAAAGCATGCGTAATTTTCATTAAATAGTCGTCTACAACCACTGCAAGGTGATAAGTAGGCATCCCATCTGCTTTTAAAAGCACTTTATCATCGGATAGTCCTGCTTCAAAACTAACCTCGCCTCTAATCAGGTCAATAAAAGAAATAGTTTCACCATCAGGAATTTTGATACGGATCACATAAGGAGTTTCCGCAGCCAGCAAACGCTGCACTTCATCTTCCGGAAGGGAAATGGAATTTTTCATGTCCATACGGTGTGCATGTCCATATTGGAAATTATTGATCTCTTTGCGCTTAGCATCCAGTTCTGCAGAAGTATCAAATGCATAATAGGCATATCCTTCTTTTACCAGTCGTTCTGCATATTCACGATACATCGGTTTACGCTCGCTTTGGCGGTAAGGGGCATAGGGACCTCCTACAACCGGACTTTCGTCTGGTTTAAACCCGCACCATTCCAGGCAATCTAATATGTACTGTTCAGCACCTGCAACAAAGCGACTTTGATCGGTATCTTCAATTCTTAGAATAAATTTACCACCATGTTTTTTTGCAAAAAGGTAGTTAAATAAAACTGTGCGTACGCCACCTAAA
>NZ_AQPN01000098.1:82806-82897 GCF_000403135.1 Arcticibacter svalbardensis MN12-7 | reverse complement strand
TATATATATATATATATATATATATATATATATATATATATATATATATATATATATATATATATATATATATATATATATTNTNTNTTNT